>NZ_FOEB01000032.1:0-62150 GCF_900110515.1 Methylobacterium sp. ap11
CGACCGACCGGCGTTTCCACCTGATCGTGTGAGCACCGAAACGTCGGACCAGCATCATCCTACTCACGACCAGACCCGAAGATCCGATCCGCAGGGACGACGCCGTCCACGCTTCTCTTTCTCGTATGAACTTGTCAAAGAGCCGATCCGGTCAAAGCCGGATCTCGACCTCCTCGGAAACGGAAAGCAGCGCCGGGTTGCCCTGGCCCTTGCTCGCTCGTCTCTGGGGAGGTGCGGCGCGGCGGCCAGTTCGTCGGCGCCCCGTCGGTGAGCGGCTGTCTAAGGGTAGCCGGCTCCCCTGTCAACACGGCGGAATCCGGACGAGCCGGCATCGCCGCCCCCGGCACTCTCGCGGGCTGGCAAACGACTGTCTCCTTTCGAGTTGGGACGGGCGCGTGGAGCGTCAAGCGTCGGTCGGCGGCCGCGTCGGCGGGGGTCTCCTGGCGCGTGGCCCGGCGGGCGGGCAAGGCCTATGACGGGCGCCGCGCCCCCAAAGCGGCCGGGCGAGGAGGATGGGCATGAGATCGATGATGCTGGCGACCCTGCTGCTCGGCGTCGGCCCGGCTCTCGCCGGGGAGGGGGGCCGGGTCGCGCTGCCGACCGTCGATTACGCCAACACGCGCCACTCGGGCCTCGACCGGATCACGCCGGACAATGTCGGGCGGCTGAACGTGGCCTGGACCTACTCGACGGGCGTGCTGCGCGGGCACGAGGGCGCGCCGCTCGTCGTCGGCCACATCATGTATGTGCACACGCCGTTCCCCAACACGGTCACGGCCCTCGACCTGAACCAGGACGGCAAGATCCTGTGGCGCTACGCGCCGCGGCAGGATTCGGCGGTGGTGGCGGTGATGTGCTGCGACACGGTCCATCGCGGCCTCGCCTACAAGGACGGGCGGGTGTTCCTGCAGCTCGCCGACACCACCGTCGTGGCGCTCGAGGCCGAGACCGGGCGGGTGCTGTGGTCGGTCCGGAACGGCGACCCGGCCCGGGGCGAGACCAACACCGCGGCGGTGATGCCGGTGCGGGACGCCGTGATCGTCGGCCTGTCGGGCGGCGAGTACGGCGCGCGCTGCCACGTCACCGCCTACGACCAGGCGACGGGGCGGCGGCTCTAGCGCGCCTACGCCACCGGGCCGGATGCCGACATGCTGGTCGATCCCGCGAAGACGACGGAGCTCGGGCGCCCGGTCGGCCCCGATTCGTCGCTGACGAGCTGGGAGGGCGAGCAGTGGAAGACCGGCGGCGGCTGCGCCTGGGGCTGGTTCTCGTACGATCCCGACCTCGACCTCGTCTATTACGGCACCGGCAACCCCTCGACCTGGAACCCGGCGCAGCGCCCGGGCGACAACCGCTGGGCGATGGCGATCGTCGCCCGCGACGCGACCACCGGCATGGCGCGCTGGGTCTACCAGATGACGCCGCACGACCAGTGGGACTACGACGGCGTCAACGAGATGATCCTGACCGACCAGGAGGTCGGGGGACAGAAGCGCCGGCTCCTCACGCATTTCGACCGCAACGGCTTCGGCTACACCCTCGACCGGGCAACCGGCGCGCTGCTGGTGGCGGAAAAATTCGATCCGAGCGTGAACTGGGCCAAGCGCATCGAGCTCGACCCCGCCTCGCCGGCCTATGGCCGCCCGGTGGTGGACGAGCGCTACGCCCCGGGCACGACCGGGGAGGACGAGACCGTCACGGGCATCTGCCCGGGCGCGCTCGGCGCCAAGAACCAGCAGCCCGCCGCCTACTCGCCGGCGACCGGCCTGTTCTACGTGCCGACCAACCACATGTGCATGGATTACGAGCCGTTCCACGTCACCTACACGCCGGGCCAGCCCTATGTCGGGGCGACGCTGACGCTGCATCCGCCGCCGGGCACCGACCGGACCGGCGCCTTTATCGCCTGGGACAATCTTTTAGGCCGCATCAAGTGGTCGATCCCTGAGCCGTTCTCGGTCTGGTCGGGGGCGCTCGCCACCGCCGGCGGGGTGGTGTTCTACGGCACCCTCGAAGGCTACCTGAAGGCGGTCGACGCCGTGACGGGACGGGAACTCTACCGCTTCAAGACGCCCTCCGGGATCGTCGGCAACGTCACCACCTACATGCATGACGGTCGGCAATACGTGGCGGTGCTCTCCGGGATCGGCGGCTGGGCCGGAATCGGCCTCGCCGCCGGGCTCACCGACCCGGCCGAGGGCTCGGGGGCGGTCGGCGGCTACGCCGCCTTGTCCCAGTACACCGCCGCAGGCGGCCAATTGACGGTCTTTGCCCTGCCCGAACCCTGACGCGGAGCGGCCGGACGCCTTATTCTCTCGGAATCACCGACCGGGAGGGTCTTCGATGCGGACGAGGTTGGTGTTTCTGGCGCTGCTCGCCGGCCCGGCCGCCCTGGCGCAGCCGGCACCCGAGGCGGCGCCCGCGATGGCCGAGTGCCTGGCCGGCCTCGTCGCCAGGGCGCGCGACCAGGGGGTGACGCCGGCCCTGGCGGAGGCGCAGCTCTCCGGGCTCACCGCCGATCCGGACGTCGTCGCGGCGACGGGACGCCAGGCGGAGTTCGAGAAGCCGGTCTGGGCCTATCTCGACGCCGCGGTGAGCGAGGAGGCGGTGACCGACGGCCGGGCGAAACTCGCCTCGGAGGCGAGCCTGCCGGCGATCGAGGCGTCGACCGGCGTCGACCGGCACGTGCTGGTGGCGATCTGGGGCATCGAATCGGGCTACGGCAGCGTGCTCGACGATCCCCGCAAGGTGCGGCCGGTGGTTCGCTCGCTCGCCACCCTGACCTGCGCCGGAGGACCGCGGGTCGGCACCTGGACCGAGGAGCTGGTGGCGGCCCTGCGGATCCTCGATCTGAACCGTACCACGCCGGACCGGCTGACCGGCTCCTGGGCCGGCGCGATGGGCCACACCCAGTTCATGCCGACGACGTACCTGCGCCACGCCGTCGATTTCGACGGCGACGGCCGGGCCGACATCTGGACCTCGGCGCCGGACGCGCTCGCCTCGACGGGGCAGTACCTGCGGACCCTGGGGTGGCGGCCCGGGGAGGGCTGGGGCGGCGAGGTGCTGCTGCCGGCGGGCTTCGACTATCGCCTCGCCGACGAGACGACGATGCGGACGCTCGCCGAGTGGCGCGCCCTCGGGCTCGCACCGGCCGCCCGGCCTATCGGCGCGGACGGCGATACCGCGCGCCTCGTCCTGCCGGCCGGCGCGAAGGGCCCGGCCTTCCTGCTGCGCCCGAATTTTTCGGCGCTGCTCGGCTACAACGCCGCCTTCTCGTACGCGCTGGCGGTGGCGCATCTCTCCGACCGGCTGACGGGCGAGCCGGGCTTCGTGCGGCCCTGGCCCCGGGACGACCGGCCGCTCGCCCGGGACGAGCGGCGGGAGATCCAGGCGCTGCTGGAGGCGAAGGGCCATCCGGCCGGCGGAGTGGACGGGCGGATCGGCCCGCGCAGCCGGGCGGCGATCCGCGCCTGGCAGGCCGAGGCCGGGCTGGTGCCCGACGGCTACGCCGATTCCGGACTGCTCGACCGGCTGCGCGCCGCGCGCTGATCCGGCGGCGGCGGCACGATCGCGATTCGGCTCCAACGCACGATTCGGCCCGTCGGTCCCAGCGCGATCGACGCGAAGCGCCTGACTCCTGTGGAGAAAAGGTTGTCGACTCCTGAATCGGAGGGCCCGGGGCTTAACGCTTGACTCTCCGTCCGCCGAGCCGGCCAAACTACGCTCACAAGCTCGGATGAGGCTGGAAAGCGTAGATGTCGAAGGCTGCCGAAAGTCGAATCGCCGGGCGGAGGTCATCCTCCGCCGCGTCGTTCGACGCCGTGATCGCGGCCCATGCCGACGCCCTGTCGCGCCAGATCGACGAGGTGCGCGAGCGCCTCGGCCCTCCGGCGGCGCGGCGCGAATTGCGGCGCTTTCCCACCGGCGAGGCGGCGCGCCTCATCGGCATCACCGACGCCTACCTGCGCCAGCTGATCCTGTCGGACGAGGGGCTGGAGCCCGAGAAGGGCCCGGCGGGCCGGCGGCAATTCACCCTGGCGCAGATCAACGACGTGCGCCGGCACCTGGCGCGGACGCGGCCGGGCTACCTGCGCCACCGCCGGACCGGCGAGCACCTGCAGGTCCTGGCGGTGACGAACGTCAAGGGCCGCTCGGGCAAGACCACGGTGGCGGCGCACCTGGCGCAGTACCTGGCGCTGCAGGGCTACCGGGTGCTCGCGGTCGACCTCGACCCGCAGGCGGCTTTGTCGGGCCTGTTCGGCTGCCGGCCGGAGCTCGATGTCGGCGTGAGCCAGACCCTCTACGGGGCGGTGCGGCGCGACGGCGGCGAGCGGCCGCTCGGCGAGATCGTGCGCCCGACCCATTTTTCCGGCATCGACCTCGTGCCCGGCCATCTCGAGCTGATGGCCTGCGAGCATGGGGGTCCGCTCTCGGCGGCGATGCCGGAGGGTGCGGTCGGCCGCGTCGCCGAGGCGCTCGCCGGGGTCTCCGGCCGCTACGACGTGGTGGTGGTCGATTGCGCGCCGCAGCTCGGGGTCCTGACCCTCGGGGCGCTCTGCGCGGCGACCGGCATCCTGGTGACGGTGCAGCCGCAGATGCTCGACCTCGCCGGCATGTCCGGCTCGCTGCGGATGACCGCCGACCTGCTCGGCACCGTGCGCGAGGCCGGGGGCGACCTGCGCCACGACTTCCTGCGCTACCTCGTTACCCGCTACGAGCCGAATGACGGGCCGCAGACCCAGATCGTCGGGCTGTTGCGGGCGCTCTTCGGCGAGCAGGTGATGACCCATGCGGTGCCGCTCGCCTGCGCGATCGCGCAGGCCGGCGCCTCGGGCCGGACCCTCTACGAGGCCGGCCGCGAGGGCGCGACCCGCCAGGCCTACGACCGGACGGTCGAGGCGCTGGATGCGGTCAATGCCGAGATTGCCGGCGAGATCGCCCGGGCCTGGGGGAGGGCGGCGTGAGCCGGGCTCCCTCTTCCGACAAGATCTCGCTCCGGTGAGAATCGGGTCACTCGGCCCGGTTTAACCCCGCCTCGGGCGGTTCCACTCACGCGAACCCAGAAAGGATCGATCCGGCAAAAGAAAAAGGCCCCCGAAGCGACGCCCCGGAAGCCCTTCTCTTAGTGCCTGGCAGCCTGAGAGAATCAAATCCGGCACATTCTGTCAAGCGTGGCGCCGATTCGGCGAACCCTTTTCTGTTGCCTGACGACAGGCACGGCCATGTCCCAGACCCAACCGACGACGCCCTTCGGGCGGCGGCCGTTGTCGCTTGCCATGATGGCGGCGCAGGCGGCGGCGAAAGCGTGCCCGGACGAGGCCGCCAGCCACAAATGGCGGACCTTCCGCGACCTGACCGAAGCGAAGGCTCGCCTCGGTGTCGGAGACCGGGCGCTCGCTGTCCTGTCGGCGCTCCTGAGCTTCCACCCCGAGACCGCCCTGACCCCGGGTACCGACCTGGTGGTGTTTCCCTCCAACCGCGAATTGTCGGTGCGCGCCCATGGCCCGTCGCCGACGACGCTGCGCCGCGCGCTGACGCAGCTCGTCGAGGCCGGCCTGGTGATCCGCCGCGACAGCCCCAACGGCAAGCGCTACGCGAGGCGCGGCGAGGGCGGCCGGATCGAGCAGGCCTTCGGCTTCGACCTCTCGCCCCTGGTGGCGCGCGCCCAGGAGTTCGAGGCGCTGGCCGGCGAGGTGCGGGCCGCCGCCAGGACACGGGCGCTCCTGCGCGAGGAAATCTCGCTCCTGCGCCGGGACATCGGCAAGATCGTCGCCTTCGCCCGCGCAGAAGGGCTGGCAGGGGCCTGGGACGCGATCGAGGCTCATCTCGCGGGAGCGGGCGCGATGCCGCCGCGCTCGGCCGGCAACGCGGCTCTGACCGAGATCGCCGGCGGATTGCGGGATTTGCGGGCGGAGGTGGATAAGTGCCTGGCGGAATCGCTGGAATTCGGAAAAACGGGCGCCAGTGAGTCCCAGATCGGCTGCCACCATCAGAGTTCAAAACCTGAGTCTTTCCAGAATCTTGAACGGGGTTTGCGGGGACAGGAGACGGATCCCGGGGAGACCGGACCCGACACCGTGGTGCCGCCGACGCGGGTACTGCCGTTGAGGCTCGTCCTCGAGGCCTGCCCGGATGTCGGGGCTTACGCCCGGCACGGGATCGGACATTGGCGCGACTTCCTCGGCGCGGCGGTGCTGGCGCGGGCGAGCCTCGGCATCGGACCGACGGTCTGGGCCGGGGCGGTGGAGGTCATGGGCGAGGAGACGGCGGCAATCGTCGTGGCGGCGATCCTCCAGCGCGGAACCGCCATCGCGGCGCCGGGAGCCTACCTGCGCGACCTGACCGACAAGGCGCGGGCAGGACGGTTCTCGCCCTGGCCGATGGTGATGGCCTTGTGGCGGACCCGCCAGGAGGTCATTGCACCCGCCGACGTGCCGTTCGCAGGTCGCCTGTCCGAGTCGGCGAGAGGTCCGTGGCACCGCACCGGATCGGAGCGGTCGTGGTGATGAGCGGCCGGGCGCCGGACAATATGTTGCGCTTGCAACTTCATGTAGGCTGTGACCCCCTTCAAGCGCCATGGAGGCGAACGCGAAGCCGATGGACCGCCTGAATCTGCTCGCCTTCTCGCCGTTCCGGCTCAACCGGCTCGCCAGCGAGTTCAGCAACGCGCTGGCCGCCGACTACGCGCGGTTCGGGATCGACATCCCGGAATGGCGGGTGCTGGCGACGCTGGGACAGCACGCGGAACCGCGCAGCGCGGCCTACGTCGTGCGCTGCACCCGCACGCACAAGTCGCGGATCAGCCGGGCCGTCGGACACCTGATCGAGCTGGGCCTGCTCGCCCGGCGCGAGAGCGGCGACGACCGGCGCGAGATGATGCTGGAGCTCACGCCGCAGGGACGCCAGACCTATGCCGAGCTGGTGCCGATCCTGCTCGCGCGCGAGGCCAAGCTCCTGTCTGGGCTCAGCGAGGCGCAGAGGCGGGATTTCGACCGGCTGCTCGGGGCGCTGGAGGAGTCGCTCGGTCTGGTGCGGGAGAAGGAGGAGTGAGCGCGGCGCGCTACCGCAGGATCGCGTCGATCCGCGCCACGTAGGCGGTGAGGGCGACGAAGACGGCGATCGTCAGGGTGTTCCAGGCGAGGATGCGGCCGCGGTCGACCAGGGTACGGGCCTTCACGGCGGCGGGCATGGGGCGTGCTCCTCGTGGTGGTGTTCCGGCCGGGCGCGACGCCATGCGGCCCCGGGTGGTCCTGTGCGGTGCATTCAAACCGCGCCGGGGACGGGCGTCAATGAACGCGCTTCCCAAACTCCGCGCGGCAAGGAGAAGAAATTTGCCGCCAAACGCCTGTTGTAGAGAACGATGTGCTCACGACGCCGGTCGTGGACCCGGAGCGGAAAAATCGTTTCCTTAGTCGCGGCGCTGGACCGGTCTCTCGCCCGGGCGGTGACTGCCGCATCGAGAGCCGGAACACCGGCTGCGGATAACAGTTTCCGCTGACGCAGCGACGCTTCCGGCGTCCTTGACTTTCAGCGAGACCCGCCACGATGCAGTCGCCGATTCGCTTCGATCCCTCCCTCGAGGTCGTCCAGCCCGACGAAGAGGAGGTGCAGGCGGAGATGATCCGGGTCTTCCGGAAGATCCAGGAGACCACGCTGGAGGATTACGGCCATGCGGTGCGCGGCGTCCACGCCAAGAGCCACGGCCTCCTGACCGGTCGGCTGACCGTGCTGCCGGGTCTGCCCCTGGCGCTGGCGCAGGGGTTGTTTGCGACACCCGCCTCCTACGACGTCGTCATGCGGCTCTCGACCAACCCGGGCGACATCCTCGACGACAGCGTCTCGACCCCGCGGGGCCTCGCCGTGAAGGTGATCGGGGTCTCCGGCGAACGGCTTCCCGAGGCCGAGGGCGAGACCCAGGATTTCGTGCTGGCGAACGCTCCCGCCTTCACGGCGCCGGACGCCAAGGCGTTCCTGAAGAGCCTGAAGCTCCTGGCCGCCACCACCGATACGCCGCAGGTGTTCAAGAAGGTGTTTTCCGCCGCGCTTCGCGGGCTCGAAGGGGCGCTCGAGGCGGTGGGAGGCAAGAGCGCGACGTTGATCAGCCTCGGCGGCCATCCCGAGACGCATATCCTCGGCGAAACCTTCTACAGCCAGGCGGCCCTGCGCTGGGGCGATCACGTCGCCAAGGTCGCGGTCGCCCCGGTCGCGCCGGCGCTCACCGCTCTCACGGGCGCGTCGCTCGACGTCAACGGCAAGCCGAACGGCCTGCGCGAGGCGGTCTCGGAGTTCTTCCGCGCCCACGAGGGCGTGTGGGAGCTGCGGGCCCAGCTGCTGACCGACCGCGAGACGATGCCGGTCGAGGATGCCTCGAAGCCCTGGCCGGAGGAGGCGAGCCCCTACGTCCCGGTGGCGCGGATCACGATCGCGCCGCAGGAATCGTGGAGCGACGAAAAGGTGAGGCGCCTCGACGACGGTCTCGCCTTCAGCCCGTGGCACGGCCTGGCGGCGCATCGGCCGCTCGGCTCGGTGATGCGGGCGCGCCGCGCCGTCTATCCGCGCTCGGCCGGGTTCCGGGCGGAGCATAACGGTTGCCCCATCCATGCGCCGACTCGCGCCTGAGGAGATCACCATGGTGTTTCCGTCCCTGACCGCCGGCTACGGCGCGGTCCTGGCGCTGCTCTTCGCCGGGCTGTCGATCTGGGTGATGGCGCGGCGGCTCTCCGCCAACGTGCTGCACGGCGACGGCGGCGATGCCGTGCTGCTGCACCGCGCCCGCTCCCAGGCCAACTTCGCCGAGTACGTACCGCTGATCCTGATCGTCGTCGGGCTGTTCGAGGCCCATGGCGGCAGCCGGGGCCTGGTCCACGGCCTGCTCGCGGTGCTGCTGGTCGGCCGGGTGCTGCATCCGTTCGGCATGACCGCGCCGGCGAACTCGCCGCGCCAGTATGCCTGCCGCGGCGGCGGCATCCTGGCGACCTTCGCGGTGCTGATCGTCTCCGCCCTGGCGCTGCTGCTGCGCCTGTCCTGACGGACGGGCGGCCCCGGCGCTCAGGCGCCCGGGGCCTCGGCGGCGAAGTCGAGCCGCACCACCGTGCCGGGGCCGCCCGCATAGGTGAGGGTGCCGTCGAGCTGGGCCGCGAGCCCTTGCGCGATGCGCAGCCCGAGGCTCCGGCTCGCCTCCGGGTCGAACCCCGCCGGGATGCCGCGCCCGTCATCCGCGATGGTGAGCGCCATCCGGTCCGGCGCCATCGCCTCGATCCGGATCGTGATGGTGCCGCGGGCGCCGTCGGGAAAGGCATGCTTCAGGGCGTTGGTCACCACCTCGACCACGAGCAGCGACAGGGTGGTGAGCCGCGTCAGGTCGAAGCGCACCGGCGGCACGTCGACGAGGCAGACGATGTTGCGAGCCCCCGTTGCGTCGAGGAGGTCGCCGCAGAGTTCCTGCAGGTACTGGCCGACCGGCAGGGAGATGCGGCTCGGATCGTAGAGCCGGCGGTGGATGCGCGAGATCGTCTCGAGGCGGATGCGCGCCTCGTCGAGGGCGGCGAGCGCCGCCTGCGGGTCGTTGCCGACCCGGCGCTTCTGCAGGGTGAGGAGCGCGGCGACGAACTGCATGTTGTTCGCCACCCGGTGCTGCAGCTCCTGGAACATGGTGCGCTGCTGCTCGTAGAGCCCGGCCGTCACGGCACGCTCGTGCCGCAGCCGCTCGCCCGCCGTGTGCATGATGTGGATCAGCCCGATGTCGACGGCGACGATGAAGACGTAGAAGGCCAGCGCCAGCCCCGACTGCGCCGAGAGGATGAACCCCGTGCTCGGCGGCAGGAAGAAGTACCAGGCCGACAACCCGCTCAAGGTGGCGCAGGTGATGCCGGCCCGCAGGCCGCAGAAGAACGTGGTGAGGATCACCGCCGGGAAGAAGGTCAGGTAGGGAAAGCCTGGCGGCAGCACGTCGTCCACCGCGAGCCGCAGGCCGAGTGCGACCGCGGTCGCGCCGAGCGCCACCAGATCGCCGAGCCAAGCCCGCGCGCGCAGGCGCTCGGTGGCCTGGAGCGCGGTCCAGAACCAGCTGCGGCGCACCGTCGAAACGGTGGATACCGGGGCAGTCGTCGACTTGACCGTTGACAGCGGGATGACTCCTCGACCGAGCCTCCAACCTAGGGCGATTCTCCCGCCACAGGCCACGGATCGCCGCGGAATCGGGCGACCCGCGGCCGATCTCCGGTCACCGTGGCTTCGCTGCCGCTGTCGCGGCGAGGGCGAGCGTGCCCGCCCCGCCGCCGGTCGCCGGCCCGTGCGCGGTCAATCGCGCTCCCGCTTCGCCGCTCAGCGCCGCCGGATCGGCGCGCCGCTGCCCGCCTCCGCCGTCACCGCACCGCCTTCCGCGATGACCCGGCCGCGGCGAAGCACGGTCTCGGGCCAGCCTTTCAGGGTGCGCCCGGCATAGGGCGTGAAGCCGGTGCGGTCCTCCACCATCTCGTCCGACAGGGTGACACGCTTGTCAGGGTCCCACAGGCAGAGGTCGGCATCCATCCCCACCGCCACCGAGCCCTTGTTCGAGAGGCCGTAGATCCGGGCCGGTGCCGTCGCGGTGATCTCGACGAATTTCTTCAGCCCGAGCCGCCCGCCCGACACCATGGCGTCGAAGAGCAGCGGCAGGCGCATCTGCAGGCCCGGCATCCCGTTGGCGATCTCCTTGAAGGTCGCCCCCGGACCCGCCTTGAGCTTGCCGGTCTCGTCGTAGCGGTAGGGGGCGTGGTCGGAGGAGACGGTCTGGAGGTCGCCGAGAGCGAGGGCGCGCCACAGGGCCTCCTGGTCGCGGGCCTCGCGCAGCGGCGGCGAGCACATCCACTTCGCCCCCTCCAGCCCCGGCCGGTCGAGATCGGATTCGGTGAGGAAGAGGTATTGCGGGCAGGTCTCGGCATAGACCTTGGCGCCCTCGCCGCGGGCCCGGCGCAGGATCGCGGCGCCTTCCTCGGTCGAGACGTGGAAGATCATCACCGGCTGGTCGAGATATTGCGAGAACCGCACCACCCGCTCGAACGCTTCCGATTCCGACAGGCGCGGATGGCTCGCGGCATGATACTTCGGCGCCGTCTTGCCGTCCTTCAGCAATTGCCGGCTCGCGAAGGCGATGAGCCCGTGGTTCTCGGCATGGACGCAGACCAGCGCGCCCACCTCCTTGGCCGCCGCCATCAGGTCGAGCAGGGCCTCGTCGGCGAGGCGCAGGCGGTCGTAGGTCATGAACGCCTTGAGCGAGAGGTGGCCCTCCTTCGCCAGGGCCGGGATGTCCTGGGTCAGGGCCTTCTCGGTCGCGTCCGCGACGATGAGGTGGAAGGCGTAGTCGATCACCGCGCCGCGTTGCGCCAGCGCCGTGTAGTCCGCGACCACCTTCGCCAGATCCATCCCGACATGCTGGGCCGCGAAGGCGACGACGCTGGTGGTGCCGCCGAGCGCCGCCGAGCGGGTCGCGCTCTCCCAGGTGTCGGCGTTCATCAGCCCCGAGGCCGAGAGCTGCTCGATATGGGCGTGGCTGTCGATCCCGCCCGGCAGGACGAGCTTGCCCCGCGCGTCGATCTCCCGCCGTCCCGGGGCGAGGTCGAGGCCGATCGCCGCGATCCGGCCGTCCCGGATGCCGAGATCGGCGGAGAAGACGTCGCTCGCGGTGGCGACGGTGCCGCCGCGGATCACGGTGTCGAAGGCGGGCTCACTCATACGGATGTTCCTCGTCCGAAACTTGCTAGCTTGAAGGTCTGACACATCGGGGGACCACCATGCAGAAGACCGATTCCGCTCGAGACCGGCGCATCCTCGTCATCAATCCGAACTCGAACGAGGCCGTCACCCGCGGCCTCGATCACGCGCTGGCGCCGCTCGCGCGGCCGGGCCTCGCCATCGACTGCCGGACGCTGGCCGAGGGGCCGTTCGGCATCCAGTCGCAGGCCGATGTCGAGCAGGTGGCCCTGCCGCTTCACGACCTCGTGCGGCGCGAGGCGGCGGACGCATATGTCATCGCCTGCTACTCCGATCCCGGCCTGCACGTCTGCCGCGAGGCGACCGACCGGCCGGTCCTCGGCATCGCCGAATGCGGGATCCTGACCGCGCTCGCCCGGGCCGACCGGTTCGGCGTGATCGCGGTGGCGAGCCGCTCGATCCCGCGCCACCTGCGGGCCCTGCGCCAGATGGGCGTGAGCGAGCGGCTGGCCGGCGAGCGGGCGCTCGAGATGACGGTGGCCGAGACCGCGAGCGGCCCGGACACGCTCGCCCGGATGATCGCCGTCGGCCGCGACCTGCGCGACCGGGACGGGGCCGGGGTCATCGTGATGGGCTGCGCCGGCATGGCGGTGCACCGCCGCGGCCTGGAGCGGGAGCTCGGCATCCCGGTCATCGACCCGACGCAGGCCGCGGTCGCGATGGCGATCGGCATCGTGGCGCTCGCCTGAGGTCGCGCCGCCGGGCTTCACTCGGGCAGCACCACGCCGGTCTGGGCGGTGATGCGGCCGTAATGTTCGGGTCGGCGGTGGCGGGCGAAGTCGAAGATCGTCTCCTTGCCGAACCGGGTCTCGTCGAGGTCGCAGGCGGCGACGATCACGCCGTCGGCCTCGCCGGGGAGCTCGGCCACGATCTTCCCGTTCGGGTCGACGATCAGGGTGCCGCCGGTGAGGTGATGACCGTCTTCCGATCCGGCCTTGGCCACCGCCACCACCCAGGTGGCGTTCTGGTAGGCGCCGGCCTGGACCGAGAGGCGGTGATGGAACAGCCGCTCCTCGATGCCCTCGGCGTTGCGCTGGCTGTTGACCGAGGGGGTGTTGAAGCCGAGCACCACCATCTCGACGCCCTGCAGACCCATCACCCGGTAGGTCTCGGGCCAGCGCCGGTCGTTGCAGATGCACATGCCGAGGATGCCGCCGAGCATCCGCCAGACCGGGAAGCCGAGGTCGCCCGGCTCGAAGTAGCGCTTTTCCAGATGCTGGTGTGTGCGCTCGGGATCGAACTCGACGTGGCCGGGCAGGTGGACCTTGCGATACTTGCCGACGATGGCGCCGTCGCGGTCGACCAGGATCGAGGTGTTGAAGTGCCGGCCCTCCGGCGTCAGCTCGGCATAGCCGAACGACATCGCCATGCCGTGCTGGCGCGCCCGGGCGAAGAGCGGCGCGGTGGCCGGGCCCGGCATCTCGCGCTCGAACCAGGGGTCCGCCTCGGCCCGGTCCGCGTGGTACCAGCGCGGGAAGAAGGTGGTGAGCGCCAGTTCCGGATAGACGATCAGGTCGGCGTCCTGGCTCTTGGCCTCGTCCATCAGCGCGATCATCCGGGCGACGACGCTGTCGCGGTCCTCGGCCTTCTGGATCGGCCCGAGCTGGGCGGCGGCGGTGCGGATCACGCGCATGGGATTTCCTCGATGACCGGAACGAGTGGAAGGATTGACGCAGGCTTATCCCTCCCCCCTCTGCGGGGGAGGGTGCCCGGCGGAGCCGGGCGGGAGAGGGGCAGCGCGACGCTGATTCAGGTGGCGCCTTTCATGAAGCGTGCGACTTTTTTCGGAAGCGGCGTCCCCTCTCCCGGCCCCCTTCGGGGGCCACCCTCCCCCGCAGAGGGTGGAGGGTGCATGCGCGCGACCGGAGTTTCGAAAGCTCACGCCGCCGGCTCCGCCGCCAGCCCCCGCCCCGCGCCCGGCCGGAAATGCGGGATCGCGGCCAGCAGCTCCCGCGTGTAGGCGGTGCGCGGCGCCCGGAAGAGGTCGCGGCTGACGCCCTCCTCGACCACCCGCCCGCCCTGGAGCACCAGGGTGCGCTCGCACATCATCCGCACCACGTTGAGGTCGTGGCTCACGAACAGGACGGCGAGCCCGTCCTCCCGGCGCAGGTCGTCGAGGAGGCGGAGCACCCCGGCCTGGACCGAGACGTCGAGGGCCGCCGTCGGCTCGTCGAGGACGAGGAGCCGGGGCTTCACGGCGATCGCCCGGGCGATGCCGATGCGGGCCTTCTGGCCGCCCGACAGCTGGTGCGGGAAGCGGTCGAGGAGAACCGACGGAAGGCCCGCCCGCTCGGCGCTCTCGATCACCCGCAGCCGCAACGCCTCGCCCCGCAGGGGCGTCAGGCGCTTCAGCGGATGGGCGATGCAGTCGAAGGCCGAGAAGCGCGGGTTGAGGCTGTCGGTCGGATCCTGGAACACGATCTGGATCGCGCGCCGATGGGGCGAGCGGTGGAAGTCGCGGGCCGGAATCGTGCCGATCGATTCGCCGTCGAACAGGATTTGTCCGGCGCTGGCATCGAGGAGCCGGCAGATCATCCGCGATGTGGTGCTCTTGCCCGAGCCCGATTCGCCGACGAGACCGAGGCTCTCGCCCTCGCGGAGCGAGAAGGACACGTCCTCGACCGCCATGGCGCCGCCGAACACCTTGCCCAATCCCTGCACCTCGAGGAGCGGCGGGGTGCCGGGGGCGGGGGCCGGGCGCTTCAGGGCCGGCGGGCGGGGACCCTCCGGCACGAGGTCGGAGAGCGTCGAGGTCGGAGTCGGCGAGGCGGCGACGAGGCGCTTGGTGTAGGGGTGGCGGGGCTTGGCGAACAGAGCCCCCGGCTCGCCCTCCTCGACGAGGCGGCCCTGCTCCATCACGGCGATGCGGCCGCAATATTGCGCGGCGAGGCCGAGATCGTGGGTGATGAGGATCATCGCCATGCCGCGCTCGGCGGTGAGCCGGGCGACGAGATCCATCACGGTCTTCTGGGTCGTGACGTCGAGGCCCGTGGTCGGCTCGTCGGCGATGAGGAGCGCCGGCCGGCAGGCGAGCGCCAGCGCGATCATCACCCGCTGGCACATGCCGCCGGAGAGCTCGTGCGGATAGGCGTCGAGGCGGCGCGCGGCGTCGCGGATGCGCACCGCCTCCAGGCTCTCCAGCGCCCGCTCCTTGGCCTGGACCTTCGACAGGCCGCCCGCCATCAGCACGTCGGCGAGCTGGCGGCCGATCGGGCGGATCGGGTTCAGCGCCGCCCGCGGGTTCTGGAAGATCATCCCGATCGCCTGGCCGTGCGCCGCCCGGAGGTCCGCCGCCGAAAGGCGTGTCACGTCCTGGCCGCGGAAGCGCACCTGCCCACCGACGATGCGCCCGGCCCGATCGAGCAGGCGCGCCGCCGCGAAGGCGGTGACCGACTTGCCCGATCCCGATTCGCCGACGAGGCCGAGGCTCTCGCCCGGCACCACCGACAGCGAGACGCCGCGCAGGGCCTCGACCGGGCCGCGCCGGGTCGCGAAGGTGACCCGCAGGTCCTCGACCGAGAGAAGGGAAGGCTGCATCAGGTCCGCATCCGGGGATCGAGGATGTCGCGCAGGCCGTCGCCGAGCAGGTTGAAGCAGAGCACCGCCAGCATCAGGGCGAGGCCCGGGAAGGCGACGAGCCACCACTTGCCGGTGGTGATGAAGCGCGCGCCCTCGGCGACGAGGATTCCCCATTCCGGCGTCGGCGGGCGCACGCCGAGCCCGATGAAGGACAGGCCGGCCGCGTTGAGGATCGCCCAGCCGAGGTTGAGCGAGATCTGCACCGCCATGGCGGGGAGCACGTTCGGCAGGAGGAAGCGCAGGACCACCGCGAGGTGGCCCTCGCCCCCGGCCCGCGCCGCCTCGACGTAGCCGGCATCGCGCCGCACGTTCACCTCGGCCCGGGCGAAGCGGATGTAGAACGGCAGGTTGATGATCGCGGTCGCGATGACGATGTTCTCGACCCGATTGCCGAGGGCCGCCACCAGCGCCATCGCCAGGACGAAGAGCGGAAAGGCCATCAGCACGTCGACGAGGCGCCCGACCACCCGGTCGAGCCGGCCGCCGGCATAGCCGCTGACCCCCCCGATCACCGCGCCCAGTGCGAAGGAGAGCCCCACCGCCGAGAGCGCGATGCCGAGATCGAGCCGGGTCGCCGCGACGATGCGGCTCAACACGTCGCGGCCGAGCTGGTCGGTGCCGGCCCAATGCGCGGCGCTCGGCGGCTGGAGCGCCACCGAGACGTCGGAGGCGACGGGATCGTAGGGGGTGAGCCAGGGGCTGAAGAGCGCGACGAGGCCGAGCAGCGTGGCGCCTGCCGCCGCGACGGCGGTGAGCGGGTTCTCGCGCAGCACGTAAGCGGCGTGCCGCAGGGTGCTGGGCGGGGGCGCGAGGGTCGGGGAGACGGCGTTCATCGGGTTCCTCGCATCCGATCACTCGATGGAGACGCGCGGGTCGGCGAGGCCGTAGAGCACGTCGACCGTGAGGTTCACGACGACGAACAGGCTCGCCATCAAGAGCACGAAGCCCTGGACCGGGGCGTAGTCGGAGGCGAGCAGCGCATCGAGCGCGTAGGAGGCGACCCCGGGCCAGGAAAACACTTTCTCCACCAGCACGTTGGCCCCGAGCATGGTGGAGAAGACGATGCCCGCGATGGTCAGCACCGGCAGGATCGCGTTGCGGAGCGCGTAGGTCACGATCACCCGCCGCCGCGGCAGGCCGAGCGAGCGGGCGGTGCGGATGAAGTCGCTGCCGAGCACGCTCAGCATCGCCGCCCGGGTGATGCGGGCGAGCGGCGCCAGCACGAACAGCGCCATGGTGAGCGCCGGCAGCACCAATTGCCCGGCCGCGGCGCGAAAGCCCTCCCAATCCCCGACGAGCGGGAAGTCGATCAGCAGGAAGCCGGTGATGTCCGGCGGGCTCGCAGCGAACACGTCGACGCGGCCGGTCGGATCCGGCGCGACGCCGAGCAGGTAGTAGAAGACGTAGATCAGCAGGAGCCCCGACACGAAGGTCGGCACGCAGACCCCGAGCGCGCACAGGAAGCGCACGGCATGATCCACCGCCGAGCCCGGCCGGAGCGCCGCCGCGATCCCGAGCGGGATCGCCAGGAGGAGCGCGATGACGAGCGCCGAGACGGTCAGTTCGAGGGAGGCCGGCAGGCGCTGGCGCAGATCCGTCAGCACCGGCTGCCCGGTCGTCATCGAGCGGCCGAGCTGGCCCCGCGCCACGTCGCCGAGATAGCGCACCAGCTGCTCGGGCACCGGCTTGTCGAGGCCCATCTGGCGGCGGATCTCCTCGATCTCCGCCTTGCCGGCATTGGGCCCGGAGGCGAAGAACACCGCCGGGTCCCCGGGCAGCACCCGCATCAGCAGGAAGGTGAAGACCAGGACGCCGAGGAGCGCCGGCAGCGAGGACAGGAAGCGCCGCCCGGTGCGCCGGGCGATGCCGGAGGCGGAGGCCATCCTACTTCCTCGACAGGTCGCGGTAATCGACCTGGCGGTGGAACTGGTAGGTGTAGCCGTCGACGGACTGGGCCATCACGGCGTCCTGGTTCGGCTGCCAGATCGGGATCTGCGGCATCAGGGCGAGGTGGCGCTTGTTGAGCGCCCGGGCCTCGTCGTCGTACTTCGCCGGGTCGCGCTCGAACCGCGCCTCGGCGGCGAGCGTGTTGATCTCGGGATCGTCGATCGAGCTGTAGTTCCAGCGCTGGTTGCCGGTGTAGAAGTTGCGATAGAAGTAATCCGGCGAGGGCAGCCAGGCGACGATGCCCTCGGTGAAGAACGGCAGCTTCTTCTCGCTCACCTGCGTCGACATCTGCGCGTCGGGCAGCTTCTGGATCTCGACCTTGACGCCGATCTTCTCGAGCGATTCGCGGATCAGCGCGGCCATCGGCTCGGCGGTGGCGGCCTGGCCGACATTGAAGCTGAAGGTGGTCGAGAACCCATCCGGCAGCCCGGCCTTCGCCAGCAGCGCCTTGGCCTTCGCCAGGTCGAGGGTCACCGGCTGGGCGACGGGGAAGACGGGGGCGGGGTCGCCCTCGCCCCAGGTCGCGCCGAAGAGCGGCTTGCCGCGGCCGAACAGGGCGGCCTTGAACATCGCATCGTAGGGCAGGGCGTAGGCCAGCGCCTGGCGCACCTCGACCTTGTCGAAGGGCGGCAGCTTCGTGTTGAAGGAGATCAGCGTCACCGCGTTGAATTGCGGCGTGGCGATCACCTTCAGCTTGCCGCGCTCCTTCAGCGCCAGCGCGTCGTTGGCCTGGAGGTCGATGACGATGTCGGCGTCGCCCTTCTCGACGAGGTTGGCGCGGGTTGCCGGATCGGGAATGGTCTGGGCGATGATGCGCTTGAAGCCGGCGGGCTTGTCCGGGGCCGCCCCCGTCCAGTCGGCGTTGCGCTTCAGCACCACCTGCTCGCCGGGCTTGAACACGTCGACGCCGTAGGCGCCGCTGCCGACGGCGTGGTCCTTGAGCCAGGCCTGCGCCCACGGGTCTTCGGCCGTCGCGTGCGACTTCGCGACCTTGGAGTTGATCACGATGGCGTAGACGGTGGCGAGGTTCGGGAGCGCCAGCCGGTCGGGCTTCGGCAGCGTCACCTTGAAGGTATGGGGATCGACCACCGCGAACTGGTCGGGGCTCGTCAGCGAGCCGGTGAGGAGCTGCGGCGCGGCGAGCGACTTCGCCGAGACGGCGCGGTCGAGCGACCACTTCACGTCGTCGGCCGTGACCGGAGTGCCGTCCTGGAACTTGGCGTCCTTGCGCAGGAAGAACGTGAGGGTGAGGCCGTCGGGGCTGACCTCGTAGCGTTCGGCGAGTTCGCCGCGCACCGAATCGAGGTCGAACACCCAATTGTCGCCGAGCTTCTTGCGGCCGAAGGTGACGAGGCGGTCGTAGGTCGAGAGGCTGATCGCGAAGGCCTCGCGGGTCGTGCCCGGCATGGTCGGGTCGAGGGTGTTGACCGCGGCCCCGGTGACGTAGCGCAGGGTCTCGGCCCGGCTCTGGGCTCTCGCCGGCCCCGCCACGACGAGGGCCGTGAGCAGGGCCGCCGCGAGGCCGCCCGTCCGCATGCTGGTCTTCGTCACGCCGGTTCCTTCCCTGCATCCCCGATCCGGTCGGCCTTCTTGCAAGGGCCGTTCCAGCGAGCGCCATTCGAGACCAGGGACGAGCCGGGGGCAAGAGCTAACACGAAGGCTCAGCGCAACACCGCCTGGGGCACGTCGTAGGCCCGGAAGTCGGTCCAGTGGCGGTCGAGATCGGCGGTGAACAATCCCCGGGTCAGGCCCGAGACCAGGCGCGGCACCGCGGTCGTCATGGCGTTGATCGACGAGCCGGAGGGGCCGTGGCTCACCGTGGAGGCGATGCCGAACAGGTGGATGTTTCCGATCCACGGCGTCAGGCCGGGCTCGCGCTCGGTGAAGGCGTAGTCGCCGCCGAGATACGGGTAGGCGGCGAGGCGCTCGTCGCGTTCCTCCGGCGGCGGGGCGTAGCGGTCGCCCCAGGTGGCGATGTTGTGGGCAAACGCTAACAATTCGGGCCGCGCCGCGTAATCGACGGTGACGCCGGTGGCGGCGATCACGAGATCGGCGGTCACCGCGCCCCGCGGCGTGTCGAGGACGACCGCGCCGCCGTCCATCCGCGCCGCGCGGATGGGGGCGCCGGGGAGAAACCGGAAGGCCGGGTGCCGGGCGCAGCGGTCCCAGGTCGCCTGCGGAAAGCCCTCGCGCAGGCCCATTACCGCACTCATGAAGCGCCAGCGCCAAGCGTCGTCGAGGTCGCCGAGATGGCGCAGGAAGCCCGCGAAGGTCAGCCAGCGATAGGGCTGCACCACCTGCGCCTCGGCCCGCCGGCACAGCACGGTCACCGCGGCGGCGCCGGCTTCGAGCGCCGTGGCGGCGTTGTCGAAGGCCGAGGCGCCGGCGCCGATCACCGCGACGCGCTTCCCCTCCAGACTTGCGAAGTCGATCGCGTCGTCGGTGCGGGCGACGCGGCTGGGCGGCAGGTCCGCCAGCGCCTCGGGCATCGCCCAGCGCCCGGCGCCCTCCTGGCCGGTGGCGAGCACGACCTTGCGGGTGTAGCGCACCGTGCCACTCGAATCCGTCACCGCCAGGAGGCCGTCGGCCGGCGCGAGGCCGGTGACCGTCACGCCGTTCTCGACCGGCACGCCGATGGCGTCGCGCACGAAGGCGAGATACGTGGCCCAGTCCTCCCGGGGGATCAGGTCCAACGCCTCCCAGGCGGCCTGCCCGTAGCGGGCCTCGTGCCAGGACTGGTAGGTGAGCGCCGGCAGGCCGAGATCGGGTCCGGTAAAATCCTTCGGGCTGCG
This sequence comes from Methylobacterium sp. ap11, assembly GCF_900110515.1. Taxonomy (NCBI): domain Bacteria; kingdom Pseudomonadati; phylum Pseudomonadota; class Alphaproteobacteria; order Hyphomicrobiales; family Methylobacteriaceae; genus Methylobacterium; species Methylobacterium sp. ap11. The sequence goes on from NZ_FOEB01000032.1 coordinate 20,073, forward strand.
CAGGGTGCGCATGCGGGCGTAGGTGAGCCAGGGGCCCTCGAAACCTTTCGGTGCCCGGTCGAGCACCAGGATGTTGATGACCTGCGCCCGCATCAGCCCGAAGGCGACGGCGAGGCCGGATTGCCCGGCCCCGACCACGATCACGTCGTGGGCGGGTTGGCCGTCCGGGCCGGTGCGGGGCGTCAGCCAGGGCGCGCGGGGATGGGCCGTGCGGGCGATCTCGTCGCGGACGCGGAGCCGAAGAGCGTCGAGGGACATGCAAAACCTTCAGGCGGAGAGCCAGCCGCCCTCCACCGGCAGGGCGGCGCCGGTGGTGAAGGAAGCGGCATCGCTGGCGAGATAGAGAATGGCGCGGGCGACCTCCTCGGGCTGCCCGAGGCGCTTCATCGCGTGGCGGGCCTCGGAGGCCGCGCGGGCGGCGGCCGGGTCGGCGGCGCGGGAGAAGCTGCGGGCGAGGAGCGGCGTCTCGACCGCGCCCGGCACCACGGCGTTGACCCGGATGCCGTCGGCGGCGAAGTCGAGCGCCATGGTGCGGGTGAGGCTCAGCACCGCACCCTTGGCGGCGATGTAGGCGCTGTTGCCGCGCCCGCCGGCGAGCGCGAGCTGCGAGGCGACCGTGACGATCGCGCCGCCGCCGCGGGCCCGCATCACCGGCACCGCTTGTCCCGCCCACAGCCAGGTGCCGCCGACATGGGCGCGGAACACCGCGTCCCAGTCCGCGGGCGCGGTGGTCTCGACGGTGCCGCCCACCGAAAAGCCCGCCGCCGTCACCAGGACGTCGATGCCGCCGAGGCCCGAGACGATCGCCGCGGCGTCGGCGGCGACCGCCGCGGGATCGCCGACATCGGACGCCCGGGCGAGGCCGCCGATCTCCGCCGCCACGGCCTCTGCCGCCGCAGCGTCCCGGTCGATCACCGCCACCCGGGCGCCGGCCTCGGCGAGGAGCCGCGCCGTCGCGGCGCCGATCCCGGAGCCGCCGCCGGTCACCACCGCGACCTTGCCGTCGAACCTCATCGGACATCCTCCCGCGCTTCGTGCCAGGCCAGGAACGCATCGGCGGAGGTCTCGCATCCCTGCGCGGCCTCCCAGCCGAGCTCGTCGCGCAGCCGGTCGGTCGCCAGCGGCGGCCGGTCGGTGTCGCCGTGCAGCGTGATCGTCGGGGCCTCGCCCGGCGCGGCGAGGCGGCAGGCGAAGCCGGCCTGCGTGAGCCGGGACCGCGCCAGCCGCTCGCCCCAGGCCAGCACCGGCCAGACGACGGGGCTCGACACGTTGTAGAGCCGGGAATCCAGGCGCGGCGCGTGGAGGATCCGCGCCACCGCGGCGGCGGCGTCCGGGGCGTAGAGCCAGTCCCGCAGGCCCGGCCGCGGCAGCAGGGCCGGGGTGCCGGCCCGCGCCGCCGCCCAGATCTGCGCCTGCGGGCTCAGGGTATCGCGAAACGACGTGTCGCGCTCGAACGGGCCGAACACCGCGCTCAGGCGCACGCTCACCCCGTCGAGTCCCCAATGCCCGCAGAGCCGCGCCAGCACGGCCTCCGAGGCGAACTTGGTGACGGCGTAGAGGCTCTCGGGCCGCGCCGGCAGGTCCTCGGACAGGCGCTCGGCTCGCACCGCGCCGTAGGCCGCCGCCGAGGACAGGTTCACCACCCGGCGTACCCCGGCCCGGCGGCAGGCCTCCAGGATCGGCACCATTGCGGTCAGGTTGACGGCCAGGATGGACGCCGGATCGGCGGCCTCGCGGGCGGCGTCCGCCGTCACCGCGGCGGCGATCACCACCGCGTCGGTGCCCGGGCGGATCGCCGCCGACAGGGCGGCCGGATCGGTCACGTCGCCGGGCACGAGGTCGAGGCGGCCGGGCGGCGCGGCGAGCGCCGCGAGGAGCGCCGGCGGAGGCGGGGCCCGGTCGAGGAGCCGCACGTCGCCGCCGCCCGCGAGGAGGTGGTGGGCGAGGTTCAGCCCGACGAAGCCGGCTCCGCCCAGGATGACGGTACTCATGGGGTGGAACGGCTCATGGGGTGGAAGGGCTCATCGGTTGGGAGAGCTCATGGCGCGCAGGGAGCCTCTTGGGGAAGCGGGCGCTCGCGCGGCCCGCGATGCGTCGTGCGGACGAGGTGCCGGGATCGAGCCTCCCGTGATCGGTTCGGCGCTGCGCCATGCACGAAGCAGACCGCCCGGCGGGCGGGCCCGGCGCGTCCCCTGTCATGAAACCATCATGCCGGCCGGCCAAGAGGTTTCCGGATTCAGCCGACGCGAAACAGTCGCGGCCCGCGCGCGGCGTTCGCCGCGGGGCGCCGGGCCGGCCACGACCAAGCCGGTCTCGAACGGTCGAATTCTCTCAAGCGCCGCGAGTCCGCGAGATGGATGCGCGGCACGAGCCGGCAAGGCCGCACCGCAATCGGGGGCAAGGGACATGGTGCAAGACGCGGCCGCACAGGCCGGCCCCGGCCACGCGGGGCCCGGAGCCGCGGAGCTGCCCGCGGCGCGGCCCGATTCGGGCCTCGGCGCGCTCGCCCTCGTCGCCTCGTTCCATCAGGTCCCGTGCGAACCGGCCCAGGTCCGCCACGACCTCGGCCTCGGCCAGGCCCCGATGAGCGGCGTCGACGTCGTGCGCGGCGCCCGCCGCCTCGGCCTCAAGGGCCGCCTGCTCCAGGACCAGAAGCCGGCGCGCCTCGACGGCATCCCGCTCCCCGCCATCCTCGAGGTCGACGACGGCCGCTTCGTCGTCCTCGGCCGGCGCCTCGAGGACGGCAAGCTCCGGATCATCGATCCGGTCGCCCGCACCGCCGACCACGTCGAGCCCGAACTGTTCCTGGCCCGCTGGACCGGCACCATCGTGCTGATCGCGCGCCGCGCCAACCTCCAGACGGCGCTCCACCATTTCGGCCTGACCTGGTTCGTCCCCTCGGTCTGGCGCTACCGCAAGCCGCTCGCCACCGTGCTGGTCGCCTCGCTGTTCATCCAGCTCTGCGCGCTGATCACCCCGATCTTCTTCCAGATCACCATCGACAAGGTGCTGGTCCACCGCGGCTACTCGACCCTGACGCTCGTCGCCGTCGGCCTCGTGGCGCTCGGCCTGTTCCACGTCGTGCTGCAATACCTGCGCGGCTACATCCTCACCCATACCGCGAGCCGGATCGACGTCGAGCTCGGCGCGCGGCTGTTCGACCACCTGATGCGCCTGCCGCTCGGCTACTTCGAGACCAGGCCCGCCGGCCAGACCGTCGCCCGGGTGCGCGAGCTCGAGACGGTGCGCAACTTCCTCACCGGTCAGGCGCTCACCTCGGCGATCGACGTGCCGTTCACGCTGCTGTTCCTCGCGATCCTGTACGTCTACTCGCCGCTGCTCGCGCTGATCGTCACCCTGTCGATCCCCTGCTACATCCTGGTGGCGGTGCTGCTGCGGCCGGTCCTGCGCGAGAAGACCCTGGAGCAGTTCAACCGCTCGGCCCTGTCGAGCCAGTTCCTGATCGAGTCGGTGGTCGGCATCCACACCGTCAAGGCGCTCGCGGTCGAGCCGACCCTGAAGAGCCAGTGGGAGGAGCGGCTCGCCGCCTACGTCAAGACCTCGTTCGTCGCCGGTCTCGTCGCCAGCATCGGCCAGAACGCGATCCAGTACATCTCCAAGGTCACGACCGCGCTCGTGCTGTTCTTCGGCGCCTACGCGGTGATGAACGGCGAACTGACCGTCGGCAGCCTGATCGCCTTCAACATGATCATGGGCCAGGTCACCGCGCCGATCCTGCGGCTGTCGCAGCTCTGGCAGGACTTCCAGCAGGTCAAGGTGTCGCTGGAGCGCCTCGGCGACGTGCTCAACTGCCCGCCGGAGACCCGGGCGCTGGCCCAGGCCCACCTGCCGCCGGCCAAGGGCCAGGTCACGGTGCGGGGCGTGACCTTCCGCTACCAGCCCGGCACGCCGGAGGTGCTCAAGGACGTCAGCCTCGACATCCCGGCCGGCCAGGTCATCGGCATCGTCGGTCCGTCGGGCTCGGGCAAGTCGACCTTCACCAAGCTCCTGCAGCGCCTCTACGTGCCCGAGAAGGGCCAGGTGCTGGTCGACGGGGTCGACATCGCCCAGGTCGATCCGGCCTGGCTGCGGCGCCAGATCGGCGTCGTGCTCCAGGAGAACCTGCTCTTCAACAAGACGGTGTTCGAGAACATCGCGCTCGCCAATCCCGGCCTGTCGCGGGCGCAGGTGATGCAGGTGGCCCGTCTCGCCGGCGCCGACGAGTTCATCAACCGGCTGCCGCTCGGCTACGACACCCCGATCGAGGAGCGCGGCGCCAACCTCTCGGGCGGGCAGCGCCAGCGGCTCGCCATCGCCCGCGCGCTCGCCACCAACCCGCGCATCCTGATCCTCGACGAGGCGACCTCGGCGCTCGATTACGAGAGCGAGCGGATCATCCAGGAGAACATGAAGCACATCGTGCGCGGCCGCACCGTCATCATCATCGCCCACCGGCTCGCGGCGGTCAGGATCTGCGACCGCATCATCGCGCTCCAGGACGGGCGCATCGTCGAGGACGGCACCCACCGCGAGTTGGTCGAGCGGCCGACCTCGCTCTACGGCCGCCTGTGGCGCCTGCAATCCGACCACGGCTCAGCCCAAGGAGAGGCCGCGTGAGCGCCGCCCCGCAACCCTCCAAGCCGCAGCCTTCCCTGCCGGCGCCCCGCCGCGCCCCGCCGCCGCCGGCCCGCTTCAGCCCGCGCGGCCTCTCCGAGCGGGTGCGCCGGCTCGCCGACGACCGCTCGGACCAGGAATTCCTGCCAGCGCATCTGGAAATCCTCGACACCCCGCCCTCGCCCTACGCGGTGGTGTTCACCTGGGTGCTATGCCTGATGTTCGGGGCGGCGCTCGTCTGGAGCATCTTCGCCCAGATCGACATCCACGCGGTCGCGACCGCCCGCATCCAGCCCTCCGGACGCTCGAAGGTCGTGCAGCCCTTCGACACCGGCAAGGTCCAGACCATCGCGGTCGAGAACGGCAGCCGGGTCCAGGCCGGCGACGTGCTGCTGACGCTCGAACCGACCGAGGCCGAGGCCGACCTGTCCTCGCGCCAGGGCGACCTCGCGGCGCTCGAGGCCCAGATCGCCCGGCGGCGCGCCACGATCGAGGCGGTGGAGAAGAACCGGCCCACCGCCAAGGTCGATTTTCCGGCCGCGGTGCCCCCGGCGGTGCGGGCGCGCGAGGAGGGCGCGATGCTGGCCGAGATCGGCCAGTACGTCACCACCCGGGACGCGTTCGAGGCGCAGCTCGCCGAGAAGGTCGCGACGCAGGAGCGCTTCGCCGCCAGCATCGCGGCGCGGATGCGCCTCCAGGCGGTGCTCAAGGAACGCGCCGACATGCGCGAGACCCTGGTGGCGAAATCCGCCGGCACCCGCGCGGCGGTGATCGACGCGGTGCAGCAGGTCGAGCAGGTCTCGGCCGACCTCGCCTACGACCGCGGGCAGCTGACCGAGGCCAAGGCCGGCGCCGTCTCGCTGCAGCGGCGCATCACCCAGCTCACCAGCGAGACCGTGGCGCGCCAGTACCAGGCGCTGACGGAGGCGGCGCAGAAGCGCGACGCCCTGGTGCAGGACGTGGTGAAGGCGACGCTCAAGCGCGAGCGCACGGCGCTGAAGGCGCCGATCTCCGGCACGGTGCAGCAGCTCGCCGTGACGACGCTCGGCCAGGTGGTCACCGCCGGCCAGCCGCTGATGGTGGTGGTGCCGACCGACGGGCCGATCGAGGTCGAGGCCCAGGTCCAGAACAAGGATATCGGCTTCGTGCTGCCCGACCAGGAGGCGGTGGTGAAGATCGACGCCTTCCCGTTCACCCGCTACGGCTCGATCGAGGGGCGCGTCGTGCGGGTGTCGCGCGACGCGGTCGACGACCGCGAGGCGGGGGGCGGCAGCGACGCCCTGTCGGTGGCGCGCGGCCAGGGCCTCAATCCCGTGACGGGCATGCCCAAGACCCAGAACCTGGTCTTCCCGGTGACCGTGGCCCTGTCGCAGACCTTCATCAAGGCCGACGGCAAGGACGTGGCGCTGACCCCGGGCATGACCGCGACGGTCGAGATCCGCACCGGGCGCCGCCGGGTGATCGACTACCTGCTGTCGCCGGTGCGCGAGACGACCGCGACGGCCGGGCACGAGCGCTGAGGGCGCCGGCCGGCGCGCCGGGCCTTCCTTTCGCCGGACAAACCCCGCAAGGGAGGGATGAAGACCGGGCTCTCGTCCGTCTCATCCCTTGGAAGGCCGGGTGATCTTCGTCGTGCGCGGTGCGGGCGGCCGCCGGCCGCGATCCGCGAAAAGGCCGCCGATGTCCCCCTCGCTCCACCTCGTCCGGCACGCCGTGCCGTTCACCGGCTACCCGTACCGGGGCGAGGCCATGGCCTGCAACCTGTGCGACGGCACCGGGACGCTCGTCGTGGCCGAGACCGACCGGCGGCTGAAGCGGCTGCGCTCCGTGGCCTGCACGGAATGCGGCCTGATCCGCACCGACCCGATGCCGACGCAAGCCGAGCTCGGCGCCTATTACGCCTCGGCCTACCGCGCCGCCTACCAGTTCGCCCTCGGCAAGCGCCCGCCGCGCCACCATCTCAACCGCTCCCGGCGTGAGGCGGCGTTTCGTGCCGACCTGCTCGCGCCCGCCCTGCGGCCCGGCGCCCGGGTGCTCGATTTCGGCTCCGGCTCGGGCGAGTTCCTGGCTGCCGCGCGGGAGCGGGGCGCGACCGTGACGGGGGTCGAGCCCGGCCTGTCCTATGCCGCCTTCGCGCGCGAGGAGCACGGCGCCCAGGTGCTGGACCGCCTCGATGCCCTGGCGCCCGACGAGGTCTTCGACGTCGTCACCGTCCACCACGTGCTCGAGCACCTGCGCGACCCGGTCGACACCCTGGAGCGCCTCGCCGCCCGTCTGGCGCCCGGCGGCGTCCTCTACGCCGCGGTGCCCAACATGGCGGCGACCGGCAAGCCGCCGCACGAGCGCTTCCACTTCGCCCACGTCCACGGCTTCGTGCGCGAGACCCTCGACCGGGCCGCCGCCCGCGCCGGCCTGGCGCCGCATCCTGAGTACTGGCGCGAGGACACCACCGCGGTCTACCGGCGCGACCCCGGCGCCGCGCGGGCGCCGTCCCCGACCGACCTCGCCCGGGCCCTCGCGGCCGCCCTCGCGCCGGCGAGCCCCGGTGCCTACATCGCGTCCGGCGCCTGGCTCCGCCCGATGATCCGCCGCAACGCCAAGGCGATCCGCGACACCTTCGCGTCCCGCTGACGGGCGGCCCGACCGCGGACAAGCCATCGCCGCCGACCCGGAGCGGGCACGCTCCGGGCAACCGGTCGTTGCCGATTTGCCACGGGCCCTAACAACTGCCGCGCGATCCGGAAATCCCGGTTCGCGAGCCGGCAACGCATGCTAAAAACCCTATTAGGAACAATAACTTAGTATCATTCTAAAGAACGGTGCCAGCCCGGGTGGGTCTCTCCCCGGGGCCGGTCGCCCGTTGCCGAAGGTCTCGACATGCGTGCCCAGCCCAGCGCTCCCGTCCCGCCCCGTCGCCGCGTCGTCGCGATGTTCGCCGCCGGCGTCTCCCTCCTCGGGCTGACGGCCGGCTCGGCGGCGGCCCAGGAGGCGACGCCGCCCCGGCAGGGCGCCGCGGCGGGCGGCGCGATTCAGCTCGAGGCGATCGACGTCGCGGGCAACGGCACCCGGCCCGCGGCCACAATCGTCGCGGCCCAGCCCAAGGAGGATCCGCGCGGCCCGATCGACGGCTACGTCGCCAAGCGCACCCTGACCTCGACCAAGACCGACACCCCGCTGATCGAGACCCCGCAATCGGTCACCGTGATCGGGCGCGAGCAGATCGACGCCCTCAAGCCGCAGCAGGTCGGCGACGCGGTCGCCTACTCGGCCGGCGTCTTCGGCAACGTGTTCGGGCCCGATCCGCGGGTCGACTTCTTCCTGATCCGCGGCTTCACGGCGAACGACACCGGCCTGTACCGGGACGGCCTGCAGCTCTTCAATTACGGGTTTGCCGCCTACAAGGTCGACACGTTCGGGCTGGAGCGCATCGACGTGTTGCGCGGCCCCGCCGCGGTGCTGTTCGGCCAGGGCGGCCCCGGCGGCCTGATCAACCTGATCAGCAAGAAGCCGCCCGTCGATCCCCTGCGTTACATCGAGGTCGGCGGCGGCTCGTTCGGCCAGAAGTACCTCGCCTTCGACCTCGGCGGGCCGGCCGACAAGGACGGTCACTGGTTCTACCGCCTGACCGGCATCGGCCGGCAGGGCGGTACCCAGGTCGACGGCCTCGACGAGAACCGCGGCTACATCGCCCCGACCTTCACCTACAAGCCGGACGGCGCCACCACCTTCACGCTGCTGTCGAGCCTCCAGTACGACGATACCGGCCGCCTCAACGCGTTCCTGCCGTATTACGGCACGGTGCGGCCGACGGTGCTCGGCCTGCGCGTCCGGCAGAGCGACAACGTCTCGGATCCGTCCAACAACACCTACCGCCGCATGCAGGCCAATGTCGGCTACGAGTTCGAGCACGTCTTCGACGACACCTGGACCTTCCGGCAGAACCTGCGCTACGCCTTCAGCGATTCGCTCGACGACGCGTTCCTCGGCGGCATCGGCTATGCCGACGCGAACCAGACCCAGATCGCCCGCTACCGCTTCCGCGCCGCCTCGCGGGCGCGCCTGTTCAACGTCGACAACCAGGCGGTCGCCCGGTTCGACGACGGCCTGTTCAGGCACACGTTCCTGATGGGCCTCGACTACAAGAACTTCCAGCTCAACGACAACCAGGCCACCGGCGGCTTCGCCGGAGTGCCGGTCCCGAACTTCAACATCATCACGCCGAATTACGGTGCCGCGAGCGTCCCGGTCGCGCCCTACCTCGTCAACTACGACGTATTCCAGCAGCTCGGCCTGTACTACCAGGACCAGATCAAGCTCACCCCGGAGCTGACCCTGGTCGTGTCCGGCCGCGGCGACTTCACCTCGAACGAGGTCAACAACCGGCTCGCCAGCACCCAGACGCGGCAGTCGGCCAACGCGTTCACGCAGCGCTACGGCCTGATCTACAACTTCGACTTCGGCCTGGCGCCCTACGTCAGCTACGCGACCTTCTTCAACCCGCAGGTCGGCACCAACTTCTTCAGCCAGCCGTTCAAGCCGACCACCGGCGACCAGTTCGAGGCCGGCATCAAGTACGAGATCCCGGGGGCGAACGCCTTCCTGACGGTCGCGGCCTTCGACCTCGCGCTGGCCAACTCCCTGACCGCCGACCCGACCAACCCGCTCAACCAGCTCCAGCTCGGCGAGACCCGCTCGCGCGGCTTCGAGGCGCAGCTGGTGGCCAACATCACCAAGGACTTCAACGTCGTCGCGTCGTTCACGAGCTACAACCTCGAGATCACCAAGGGCGACGTCGGCACGATCGGCCGGACCCCGACCAACACGCCCGAGACCCTGGCCTCGGTCTTCGCCGACTACACCATCCCGACCGGCGACTGGGCCGGGTTCGGCTTCGGGGCGGGCGTGCGCTACGTCGGCCGCTCCTTCGCCGACGTGAACAACACCCTGACGGTGCCGGAACGGGCCCTGTTCGACGCGGTGGTGCATTACAGCCGCGACAACTGGCGCTTCGCCATCAACGCCGCGAACCTCGCCGACAAGCGCTTCGTCTCGTCGTGCCAGTCGGTCAACGCCTGCTTCTACGGCGAGCAGCGCCGCATCACCGCGAGCCTGAGCTACAAGTGGTGAGGCGCGGGGCGGGGAGGCGGCTCCCCGCCCGTCACGCCGGATCCGGCATCATCCCGGCGACGTGGCCGGGAAAGCCCGGCAGGGCCACCGTGCCGCGCTCGTAGACCTGGAACACCCGCAGCGTCCCGTCGCGGATCGCCTCGCGGGGCAACAGGATCTCGAACCCGGCGGTCAGGGCGTCGGCCTCCTTCAGGTGCGCCGCCACGTCCTGCCGGGCGAAGCACTCGGCGACCATGTACCGGCGCTGCCCCCGCGCGCCCCAGCGGGCGATCCAGGCGAGCGGCCGCCCGCGCCCCTGCACGAAGCACCAGCCCGAGACCGCGACGCTCGGGCCGAGCAGGTCCGACGTCTCGCCGGTCACCACGGCATCGAGGTTCGGGCGGGTGCGCAGCTTCGGGATCCAGGCCCGGCGCAGGGCCGGCGGCGCCGCGGCGGTGACGAGGCAGACGCGGGTGGAGGGCGCGACGAAGAGCGTGGCGCCGGTCTCGAACAGCTCCGCCCCGGGCCGCTCCGCCCCATGATCGTCCTCGATCGCGACCGAGAGCCGGTAGGGACCGGGCGCGAGGTCGCGGGCCTGCGCCTCGGCGCCGGCCCGCATCGTCCCGTCCTGCTCGCGCCCGACCGCCCGGGTCCAGGCCGCGCCCTGCGGGCCCTCCAACACCAGGATGGGCTGTCCCGTCCCGGCGCCCGCCGGCAACGCGACCTCGATGCGGGTGAGACCGCCCTGGCGGGCCACCGGCACGCCCTCGACGAGCGGGAGCCCGTGGCCCGTTACCGTTGCCCGCACGGCGCTCCGGCGCAGGGCGAAGTCCGGCAGGCCCGGCCGCCACGGCGTGACGGGCCCCGGCGGGGCGAATCCCGCAGCCGTGAAGCGCGCGACTCCCTCGGCGACCGCGAGGTGGTCGGAAAAGACCTGGACGAGGTCGACGGTGTGGAGGCCCGCCTCCAGGCCGGCGGTGCGGATCCGGGCCGCGAATCCGGCCTGCTCGGCCCGGCCGGTACCGAACCGGCCGGCGAGCTCCGGGCGGCGCTCGGGCGGCGCGGCGACGAAGCGTGTAACCGCGCCGGAGCGCAGCCGCAGCCAGGTCTGGACCGGCCGTCCCGCGTCGGGCCGCCAGAGCCAGCCGCGCAGGGACAGGCTGTCGCCCGCCGCGCAGGCCCCGATCCGGCCGGGCAGCCGCTGGCCGTCGGCGACGAGGTCGGCGATCTCCCAGGACAGGGTCGGATCGTCCGGCACCAGCGGCCGCTCGGGCAGCAGCGCCACGGCGGGCGGCAGGGCGTCGACGATCGCGCTCGTCTCGTCGGTGCCGTCCCAGACGATCGTCGGGTCGGTCCAGTCCGGGTTGTTGAGACGCAAGCCGAGATCGACGGCCGAGAGGGCGAAGGGCGCGGCCGGCGCGCCGGGGACCGCATGAGGCACCGGCCGAGCCGCGATCAGCTCGCGGTAGAGCGCTCCCAGGGCGGCGGCGTGCCCGGCGACCGTCGGGAAGGTCTTTTGGCGGATCGCGGCGCGCAAGGCGGCGACGAGGTCCGGGTCGTGGGCGAGCCGCCGCAGGGCCTGGCGCACCGCGCCCGCATCGCCCGGCGGCACCTTGAGCCCGTCGACGCCCTGCGTGACCCGTTCGCCCGGCGCGCCGAGATCGGTGACGATCGGGATCAGTCCCGCCCGCCACGCCTCGGTGAGCGAGATCATGTAGGTCTCGGGCCAGAGCGAGAGGTGGAGCGACACGTCGCAACCGGCGAGAAGCCCCGGCACCTCGTCGCGGGTGTAGCCGCCGCGCAGGTGCAGCCGCTCCCCGGCCAGCGCCTCGAAGGCCGCGACGAGGTAGCTCTCGACGTAGCCGAGCACCTCGAACACGATCGCCTCGCCCTCGGTGATGCGCACGAGCTCGAGCAGCGTCCGGGCGCCCTTGTGGTCGACGACGTTGCCGAGGACCGCGACCCGCAGGGGAGACCGGGCGTCGGGCCCGCGCGCCGGGAGCGGCGCGCCAGGGCCCGAGCCGGCCGGCCCGGCATCGACCATCTCGATCACCGCCACCCGGGCCGGCGCCTCGGGGTAGAACGCCCGGACATAGGCGGCGGTGGCGGGCGTGCTGGCGACGAGGGCGTCGACGCTCCCGAGCATCCGCGCCACGAACCCGTCCCGGCGTGCCTTCGAGCCGGGTGGCAATCCCTCGGTGCTCGACAGGCAGCCGTCGCACGCCCTCTCGCCGCGGTGCACGACGTCGCAGAAGGCGCCGTGCTGGTTCAGCAGGGTGTAGCGGCTGCAGATCAGGAAGAAGTCGTGCAGCTGCATCACCACCGGCACGCCGTGGGCCCGGGCGATCGTCGGCAGGCTCAGCGGCAGGCCGAGGAGGTGGTGGATGTGGACGAGGTCGATGCGCCGCTCGACCAGGATGCGCTCGAACAGCGTCTCGATCTCCGGGCTGGCGAGCAGCCGCTCCGCCGGCGGGATCGGCAACGCCTCCGAGGTCTCGCCCTCGTCGAGGCGCAGGACCCAGGCGTCCTCCTCGAAGGAGGGGTAGAGGAACAGGACCTCGAACCCGTCGGGGCCGGCATCGAGCGCGTCCGCGAGCTGTTCCTGGTAGAACTCGACCCCGCCGCCCTGGCGCCGCCCGGCCCGGTTGTGGGCGACGAAGAGGAGGCGGGGCTTCCTCGCGCCGGGGAGGGGTCTCGTGTCGCTCGCCGACGGCGGGGCCGTCGCGGTCTCGCGTTCCCGCACCGCCCGCAGGATGACGTCGACCCGGTGGTCGTAGAGGTGCGCGGCCAGGGTGCGGGCACGGGCCCGCTCCGCCATGGCGATCCGGCCCTCCGGATCGGCCAGTAGAGCGGCGAGCGCCTCGACGGCGTCCTCCTCGGCGCAGGCCCGGATCTCGCGGTCCGGCGCGTAATAGGCGAAGGTCTCGGGGTCGGCGCCGACGACGAGCTGCGCGCCGCCGGCCAGCGCCACCTCGAACAGCCGCGGCGGCGGCGTCGTGCCCGAGGCCGCCTCGCCTGCGCCGGCGGTGAAGACCCGCGGCAGGGTCAGCACCACCCGGCTGGCATGGGCGAGCCGGGCGAAATCCGCGTTGCCGCAGCGCCAGTCGACGACGAGGTCGTCGCGCACCAGCACCGGCGGGGCCAGGTAGGCGTTCGCCGGCAGCGCGATCTTCGCCTTGAGGTTGCGCGGCAGGCCGGCGAGGATCCGGTTGAGCGTCGCCACCCGGTTCGGCCAGGCCGTGCCGACGAACAGGAAATCGTAGCGGTAGGCCGCGTCGTCGCGCAGGACGGGCAGGTCCTGGAACAGGGTCGTGGCCGCCAGGGGCAGGTGGCGGGCGCCTGCCCCGTAGCGGGGCAGCGAGCCGCGGTCGTTGGTGAAGACGAGGTCGAAGCAGCCGGCGAGCCGGGCATTGGCGGCGGCGAGATACGGGTCCTCGGTCGTCCACAGCGCGCTGGTGCCGGCGAGCGCGCAGAGGCGGCGCAGCAGGGCGTGGTGGCGGCTCGCGCCGCCGAGGGCGAGGACGAGGTCGAACCGCGCGTCCTGCGCCAGCGCCACCGCGTCGGCATGGGTCGCCCGTACCACCCGGGCGACGGCGGGGTGGCGCGCCAGGGCGTCGGCGACCGCGAGCGCGATGTAGGCGTTGCTGGTGCGGGGCTCGGTGTCGAGGAGCAGCACCGAGAGGCGCGCGCGGGCGGACCGGGAGGAGGGCATGGGAGTGTCCGTCACGCGGCCATCGCCGCCAGGATGGTCTCGGCCCGGTGGCGGTAGGTGTGGGCGTCGAGCACCCGGGCGCGGGCGCGCTCCGCCATCGCCAGGAAGGCGGCGGGCTCGCGGTGGGAGCGGGCGATCGCCTCCGCGATCTCCTGCACGTCGTCGAAGAGCAGGATCTCGCGGCCCTCGTCGAGGTAGTCCAGGATCTCGAGGCCGGCGGCAAAGCAGAGCTGCGGGGTGCCGGCCAGCGCCGCCTCGAACACCCGCGGCCCGGGCGTCGAGGCCGGCAGCCGGTAGCGCCGGTTGGCGATGTCGAGGTCGCGGCCGACCGCGAGGACGAGGCGGGCCGCGCTCGTCCGGTCGGCCATCGCGGCCGCGCTCAGGCGAGTGTTCTCGGCAAAAGCCAGCGAGGCCGGCCAGCCCGCGCCGCGAACCTCGACCCGGTGCCCCGACAGGCTCGGCTGGGCGCGCTCGAGGAGGGCGATCCGGTTGGGAAAGGCGGCGCCGCAGAAGAACAGGTCGAGGGTCCGCTCGGCCATCGGCCGCACCGGCCGCAGGTGCGTCCGGCGGCAGGCGGCGAGCGGCAGGTGCGAGACCGAAGGATGCCGGTAATGCGCCAGGGCCCAGCGGTCGTTGGTGAAGAGGTGGTCGGCCAGGGCCTCGGCCCGGGGCGCGTAGTCGAACTCGTAGGGGTCGTCTTGCAGCCAGAAGGCGAGGCGGGCCCCCGCCCGCCGGGCGCTCCGCGCCAGGGCCCGGAGGGGCGCGGCCTCCACGGCGACGCTGCCGAGGCCCACGACGAGGCTCGGGCGAAACTCGACGATCGCCTCCTCGGCGAGCTCGAGCGGGCTGTCTCGCACCGCGCCCGCATCGAGCACCTCGGCGAAGCCGTCGCGCAGATAGGCGCGGATCGCCGCGTTGTGGTTCACCACGTCCGGGCTCAGGCTCGTGACGAGGACCTTCGCGGAAGCTGTGGGGCGCATGCGGACCGGTCGGGAGGAGGGGGCGGATGATGGCGAAACACGCAAATGCCGCCGAGATCAAGGCTCTGCCGTCGCCGCGTCCTCCTCGCACCCCCGGGGGCGGGGCCGGGCGTGCGGTCCCGACGGGCGGTCCGGAGCGCGCCTCGAGCCGCCATCCGCCGGTTCCCCGCCGCGGCCGGAGCGTCGGCATCGGCGACACGCCCCCGCGCGCGTGGTAGCGTCACCCATCATGACCCTCCTCCCGCTTTCGTCACGTCACCCCGTCGCGTCCCCGCGCGGGCCCACGGCCCCTGCGCGGCCCGTCCTGCGCGGTCTGCCCGGATGAGCGACGTGACGCCGGGACTGGACTACCGCCGCCTCTTCGACGCCTCGCCCGAGCCCTGCCTGGTCCTCGATGCCGAGGGCCGCATCCTCGCGGCGAACCGCGCCTATCGCGACGCGGCCGGTGGGCGCGACGACCTCCCGGGACTGCGCCTGCACGAGGTCTTTCCCGCCGAGGCCGCCCTCGTCGGGCCGATCGAGGCCTCGCTCGCCCGCGCGCTCGCCACCGGGCGGCCCGATGCCCTGACGCTGCCCTATCCGGGCCGGCGCGGCCCGGACGGCGCCCCGGCGGGTTGCTGCCGGCGCATCACCCACAGCCCGGTGCCGGGCGCCGACGGCGCGGCCCCCACGGTGCTCCACCGCGTCGGCGAGCCGGCGGCCGACGACGGCGCGCGGCGCGCGGCGCCCGATCCCGCGGCCGAGCTGGAGGCGGACGGGGACCTGCGGGCCGCGCATGCCCGGCGGGACCTGGTCTTTCAGCAGATGCCGGGCTTCGTCGCCGTGCTGCGCGGGCCCTGCCACCTCTTCGAGTACGTCAACGACGCCTACGTGGCGATCGCCGGGTCGCGCGACTTCCTCGGGCGCACCGTGCGGGAGGTGTTTCCGGATCTCGCCGACCAGGGCTTCTACGAGCTTCTCGACACGGTCTATCGTACCGGCCGGCCCTTCGCCGCCCGCGCCCTGCCGATCCGGCTCGGCCGCGAGGAGGCCGACCGGGCGATCGACCTCCTGTACCAGCCGCTGCGGGACGGGGAGGGCACGGTCACCGGCATCTTCGTCGGCGGCTACGACGTCACCGAGCAGGTCCGCTCCCAGGCGGCGCTGCGCGACAGCGAGGAGCGCTACCGCACGCTGCTCGACAGCCTCGACGTCGGCTTCTGCATCCTCGAGATGAAGTTCGACGAGGCGGGCCGCGCGATCGACTACCGGATCGCCGAGGCCAACCCGGCCTTCGCCCGCCAGACCGGTGCCGACGTGGCGGGCCTGTGGGTGAGCGAGTTCGCCCCCGACCTCGAGCAGTACTGGTTCGACACCTACGGCCGCGTCGCGCTCACCGGCGAGCCGATCCACTTCGAGAACCAGGCCGACGTGTTCGGGCGCTGGTTCGACGTGCGGGCGCTGCGGATCGGCGATCCGGCGCAGGCGCGGGTCGCGGTGTTCTTCAGCGACATCTCGGACCGCAAGCGGATGGAGGAGGCGCTGCGGGTCCTCAACGCCTCGCTCGAAGCGCAGGTCGCCGAGCGCACGGCCGAGCGCGACCAGATCTGGCAGGCCTCGACCGACCTGTTCTGCGTCGCCAGCTTCGAGGGCCGCCTCGTCAGCCTCAACCCGGCCTGGACGGCGCTCCTCGGCTGGAGCGAGGGCGAACTGCTCGGCCGCCCGTTCCTCGATTTCGTCCACCCGGACGACCGCCCGGCGACGAAGGCCGCGGCCGAGGCTCTCGCCCGCGGCGAGTCGCAGCCGAACTTCGAGAACCGCTACCGGCACCGCGACGGCTCCCACCGCTGTCTGTCCTGGAACGCCGTGCCCCGGGACGGGCGCATCTACGCGACGGTGCGCGACGTGACGGCGGTCCGGGCCCAGGCCGCCGCCCTGGCCCAGGCCGAGGAGGCCCTGCGCCAGTCGCAGAAGATGGAAGCGGTGGGCCAGCTCACCGGCGGGGTCGCCCACGACTTCAACAACCTGCTCACGATCATCCGCTCGTCGGTGGATTTCCTGCGCCGGCCCGAGCTGCCGGAGGCGCGCAAACGCCGCTACCTCGACGCGGTCTCCGACACGGTGGACCGGGCGGCCAAGCTCACCGGCCAGCTCCTCGCCTTCGCCCGCCGCCAGGCCCTGTCGCCGGCGGTGTTCGACGTCGGCGAGAAGGTGCGCGGCGTCGCCGACATGATCGACACGGTCACCGGCGCCCGGGTGCGGGTGGTGGTCGAGGTGCCCGACCATCCGTGCTTCGTGCGCGCGGACCTGAGCCAGTTCGAGACCGCGCTCATCAACATGGCGGTCAACGCCCGCGACGCCATGGACGGCCAGGGCACGCTCACCCTGACGCTGGCCTGCGGTGCCGCGATGCCGCCGATCCGGGGACACGCCGGCTCGCACAACGCCTTCGCGGCGGTCTCGCTCACCGATACCGGGCCGGGCGTGCCGCCGGACCTGATCGGCCGCATCTTCGAGCCGTTCTTCACCACCAAGGAGGTCGGCCGCGGCACGGGGCTGGGCCTGTCGCAGGTCTTCGGCTTCGCCAAGCAGTCGGGCGGCGACGTCGACGTGACGAGCAGCCCCGGCCGCGGCGCCACCTTCACGCTCTACCTGCCGGAGGCGCCGGCCCTGAGCGAATCCGGCGACGGGGCCGCCGCCGACGCGCCGGCCTCGCCGATCGGTGCCGGCGAGAGCGTGCTGGTCGTCGAGGACAACATCGAGGTCGGTCGCTTCTGCACGCAGATCCTCCAGGATCTCGGCTACCGCACCACCTGGGCCACCAACGCCGAGGAGGCGCTGGAACGGCTCGGGCCGGACGGGGCGGGGTTCGACGTGGTGTTCTCCGACGTGGTGATGCCCGGGATGGGCGGGCTCGCGCTCGCCCACGAGCTGCGGCGCCGGATGCCGGGCCTGCCGGTGGTGCTCGCCTCCGGCTACAGCCACGTGCTCGCCCAGGACGACGCCCACGGCTTCGAGCTCCTGCACAAGCCGTACTCGGCCGAGCAACTCGGCCACATCCTGCGACGGGTCGCCCGGCCGGGCCGGCCGCGCCGGACGGCCTGACCCGGGCGACGCGGGGCCAGGCGCCGCCCGGGGACGCCGTCAGGGCCTCGGCGCGGCCCGACCGGGCGTTCCTTGGGGGGCCGTTTGGCCCGGATTCGACTGGTCCGGAGCTGTTTGGCCGGGTTCGGTGCCGGGCTGTCCGGGCAGCTCGACCGGCTTGCCGTCGTTGAGGTCGCGACCGGCATTCGGGTCGGTGCCGGTGCGCTGCAGGTGGGCGCGCATCTGCCACTGGTACTTGGCGATGCCGTGCTCGACCTCCTGGAGCAGGTTCGAGGTGGTGGGGTCGATGTCCTCCGTCACCTTGATGCCCCGGTTCACCTCCTCGCCGACGCGCTTGTAGGCCTGGGTGAACCAAGCCAGGACCTGGGCGTCGTCGAGGAAGCCGCCCGGGATCTCCGGCACGCCCGAGGTCCGCACGATGGTGTTGGCCCGCCCGTCCGCCGAGGCGCCGACGGCGAGCAGCCGCTCGGCGATGGTGTCGGCGTATTTCGACAGGCCCTCGTAATGCTCCTGCAGCAGCAGGTGCAACGGGTAGTACAGGGTGCCGGAGACGTTCCAGTGCGCCTGCTTGGTCTGGAGCTGGAGCTGCTGCAGCTCGGTCAGCGTCTGCTGCAGCGCGCCGATGTCCTTGCGCAGCGCGTCCTCGCCGGCGCCGAGGTCGATCCAGGGCTGGCGGCTGATCTCGTTCGTCGGAAAGGCGCCGGTCGGCTGGCGGCTCGCGACCGGCGTGGGCGAGGCCTGGCGCACCGCGTCGCTGCGGGCCGCCGCGGCCTGGGAATCGCCCGCGGGCGCGGCGGGCTGGCCGGCGGAAGCCCCGGTGGCCGGTCCGGTGGCCTGCGCGACCCGGATGCGGGCGAGGATCGCGGCTGCCCCGGGGGCGGCGCCCGCCGTGCCGGCGGGCACGGTCCCGGTGGCGGCCAGCGCCGGCGACAGGGCGGCGGAGCCGGCGAGGAGCAGCGCGGCGAACGCGCGGAGGGAGTGGGTCATCAGGACGATCCGAGTTTGCGGCGGCGTCGAGACCGATCGGCCCGGCGCCCGCATCTCAAGGAATCCGGTGGAGCGCCGTTCCTGAATGACAAGGAATTTAGTCTCGCGTACCGCGGGTCCGGTGCCGCGAAGCGGGGCACGAATCGACCGTTCGCCCGGCATCCCCATCGGTTCCATAAGATACCTTATGCGAATGACGGATCGCGGTGCGCCGCCCGTGTCCGCCGGGCTCCCGTCCGGGCTCCGGCCCCCCGCCCCGCGAGAAAAATCCCGCGGGGCGTCGCGCCGAGGCGTCAGAGCGCCGCGATCAGCGTCCGGGCCTTGGCGGCGACCTCGCCGGGCGTGTCGCCGGGCTTGTAGAGCGAGGAGCCGCAGCCGTAGCCGCTGGCGCCGGCGGCGCGCCAGGCCGGGAGGCTGGCGGCATCGACCCCGCCGACCGGGATGAGCGGCGTGCCCGCCGGCAGCACCGCCCGCAGGGCCTTCAGCATCGGCGGACCGCCGGCCTCCGCGGGAAACAGCTTGAGCGCGTCGGCGCCGGCGTCGAGCAGGCCGAACGCCTCGGCCGGGGTCAGGAAGCCCGGCATCGCCACCATGCCGCGGGCCTTGGCGGCGCGCACCAGGGCGGGATCGGCGTGGGGCGTCACCAGCAGGCGCCCGCCGGCCTCGGCCACCGCCGTCACCTCGGCCTCGCGCCGGATCGTCCCGGCGCCGACGAGGGCCCGGTCGCCGAGGCGGGCCGCCAGGCGGCGCACGCTCTCGATCGGCTCGGGCGAGTTGAGCGGCACCTCGAGGATCGCCACGCCGGCGTCCACCAGCGCCTCGCCGACCGCCTCGACCTCCTCCGGCCGCACGCCGCGCAGGATCGCCACCAGCGGGCAGCGCGCCAGCCAGCCCGTCACGTCCGGAGTCCCGTCGTCGCGCATCATGCCCACTGGATCCTCTCCCCGATCAGCGCCAGGCCGCGGGCGGCCGCGTCGGGATCGCCGGCCACCGCCTCGCCGCCCTTGAGGGCGATCGCCCGGCCGTAGAGCGCCATCAGCGGGCCGGAGCCCACCAGGCGCACCAGCGCAGGTCCCGCCATGGTGGCGCCCTCGAGCGCGGCCGAGACCTCGTGCCCGATCAGCAGGCCCGACAGGTAGCTCGCCGCATCCTCCGGCGCGAGCCGACCGAACAGCCCGAGGGTGCGGGTGCCGAACAGGTGGTGGAGCAATCCGCCGCCCTCCGCCGAGCGGGCGACGCCCGCCGCGAAGGCCGGCCCGACCTGCGCCGGCCCGGTCATCATCCGGCCCAGGATGGTATGGTCCTTGAGCGCCGCGAAGGCCTCGCCGGTCATGTGGGTGGAGAAGCCCGCGATGCGCCCACCCGCGACCCGCACCCACTTGGCGTGGCTGCCCGGCAGGCAGAGGAGCGCGTCCTCGTCCGGCCGCGCGAGCGTCCCGACGACCTGGACCTCCTCGCCGCGCATCACCTCGGGCGTGCCCGCCGCGTCCGCGGCGCTCAGGCCCGGCACCAGCCGCACCGCGGCGCCCGGGAACGGCACCGGCACGACCGCGCCGGCGAGCGCGTCGAGCCCCGCCGGACAGGCGAGGTACGGCGCCTCCTGCCAGCCCTGGCGGCTGCCGACCATGCCGGCGAGCAGCACCCGGGGCTCCCCATCCGCCAGCCAGTCGCCGACCATCTCGGTCAGCGCCGCCGGAAAGCCGCCCTCGGGCACCCGCAGGATGCCGCCGGCGCCCTCGCGCCGCGCCAGCACCGCTCCGTCCGGCGCGAGCCGGTAGGCACGGGCGCTGCTCGTTCCCCAATCCACCGCGATCATGCGCAACCCTGTGCCCCAAGGGCGGTGCACGCGCAACGGGCGGTGCACGCGCAACCGCGCCGCGCACCGCTTGACGCCGGTTTCGGCCCCTCCTATCCAGATGGAAAGGTTGCAACTGAAACCAATTCGACAGGGCAGGAAAGGACCGCCGCCATGACGATCCAGGCGCCGTCCGGGCTTCGTCCCGCCGCCACCGGCTCGGGCCTGAGCCCGGGCTACATGTCGGGCTTCGGCAACGGCTTCGAGACCGAGGCGCTGCCCGGCGCCCTGCCGGTCGGCCGCAACTCGCCCCAAAAATGTCCCTACGGCCTCTACGCCGAGCAGCTCTCCGGCTCGCCCTTCACCGCGCCGCGCACCGCCAACGAGCGCTCCTGGCTCTACCGCATCCGCCCGACGGTCGCCCATTGGGGTGCCTTCCGGCCGGTCGATGCCCGGCTCTGGCTCACCGCCCCGGGCGCGACCGTCGACCTGCCGCCGGCGCCGCTGCGCTGGGATCCGGTGCCGATCCCGGACGAGCCGCTGTCCTTCGTCGAGGGCATCCGCACCATGACGCTCGCCGGCGATGCGGGGGCGCAGGCCGGCATGGGCGCACACCTCTACCTCGCCACCCGGTCGATGCGGGACGAGTACTTCTACAACGCCGACGGCGAGATGCTGGTGGTGCCGCAGGAGGGCGGCTTGCGCGTCCGCACCGAGTTCGGGGTGATCGAGGCCGGCCCCGGCGAGATCGCGGTGATCCCCCGCGGCGTGAAGATCGCCGTGGAGCTGCTCGACGGCCCGGCCCGGGGCTACCTGTGCGAGAATTACGGCGGCGCCTTCACGCTGCCGGAGCGCGGCCCGATCGGCGCCAACTGCCTGGCCAACCAGCGCGACTTCCTCACCCCGGTCGCGGCCTACGAGGACCGCGACGCCCCCGGCACGATGCTGGTGAAGTGGGGCGGCCGACTCTGGGCGGCGGAGATCGCGCACTCGCCCCTCGACGTGGTCGCCTGGCACGGCAACTACGCGCCCTACAAGTACGACCTGCGCAAGTTCGCGCCGGTCGGCCCGATCCTGTTCGACCACGCCGACCCGTCGATCTTCACGGTGCTGACCTCGCCCTCCGAGACGCCCGGCACGGCCAACATCGATTTCGTGATCTTCTCCGACCGCTGGCTGGTGGCGGAAAACACCTTCCGGCCGCCCTGGTACCACCTCAACGTGATGAGCGAGTTCATGGGGCTGGTCTACGGCGTCTACGACGCCAAGACCGGCGGCGGCTTCCGTCCGGGCGGCGCCTCGCTGCACAACACGCTCCTGCCGCACGGGCCGGACGCCGACGCCTTCGAGAAGGCCTCGACCGTCGAGTTGAAGCCCCACAAGCTCGAGGGCACGCTGGCCTTCATGTTCGAGACCCGCTTTCCCCAGAAGGTCAGCCGCTTCGCCGCCGAGACCCCGGCGCTCCAGGCGGAGTACGGCGCCTACGGTCGCAAGCTGGAAAAGCACTTCGACCCGAACCGCCCGGAGCCGCGCTGATGCCGACCGCCGACCGGACCGCCCTCGATCACACCCACGACCCGGCCGTCCGCTGCAGCGTGCCGGGGGCCGACGGGCACCCGGACTTCCCGATCCAGAACCTGCCGCTCGGCGTGTTCGCGCCGCCCGGCGGGGCGAGCCGGGCCGGCGTCGCGATCGGCGGCCACATCCTCGACCTCGCCGCGGCGCACGCCGCGGGCCTGCTGACCGGCGAGGCGGCCCGGGCGGTCGCGGCGGCCGAATCCGGCGACCTCGCCGGGCTGCTCGCCCTCGGCGCCGGGCCGCGCCGGGCCCTGCGCCACCAGCTCTTCGCGCTCCTGCGGGCGGACAGCCCGGACCGCGACCGGGTGCCGCCGCTGCTGCACGAGGCCGGCGCCTGCACCCTGCACCTGCCGGCGCGGATCGGCGACTACACCGACTTCTTCGTCGGCATCCACCACGCCATGAACACCGGGCGCCAGTTCCGGCCCGACCAACCGCTCCTGCCGAACTACAAGCACCTGCCGGTCGGGTATCACGGCCGCGCCTCGTCGATCCGTCCCTCCGGCACGCCGGTGCGCCGGCCGCGCGGCCAGGCCAAGCCCCCGCATCTCGATGCGCCTGTCTTCGGCCCGTCGCGCCGGCTCGACTACGAGCTGGAGCTCGGGGTGTGGATCGGGCCCGGCAACGAACTCGGCGCGCCGGTGCCGGTGGCGGAGGCGGCCGACCGGATCGCGGGCTTCTGCCTGCTCAACGACTGGTCGGCGCGCGACATCCAGGGCTGGGAGTACCAGCCGCTCGGGCCGTTCCTGGCAAAAAGCTTCGCCACGACGATCTCGCCCTGGATCGTCACGCCGGAGGCGCTGGCGCCGTTCCGCATCCCGCAGGCGCCCCGGCCCGACGGCGATCCGACCCCCCTGCCCCATCTCCTCGACCCCGCCGACCAGGCCGGCGGCGCCCTCGACCTCGACCTCGAGATCCTGCTCTCGACTGCCGCCTCCCGCGAGGCCGGGCTGCCGCCCCACCGGGTCGCGCGCTCCAACGCGCGCCACATGTACTGGACGGTGGCGCAGATGGTGGCCCACCACACCAGCGGGGGCTGCAACCTGCGCCCGGGCGACCTTTTGGGCACCGGCACCCTGTCGGGCCCGGAGCCCGAGGCCTGCGGCAGCCTGCTCGAGACCACCGAGGGCGGCAAGGCGCCGCTCCGCCTCGCCCACGGCGAGGAGCGCCGCTTCCTCGAGGACGGCGACGAGGTGATCCTGACGGCCCACGGCCGGCGCGAGGGTTTCGCGCCGATCGGCTTCGGCCCCTGCCGGGCCGTGGTGCTGCCCGCCCCGTGAGCCGGCTGCCATGACCTGGTATCCGGTCGCCGACCTCGCCGACTTCGCGGAGCGTCCGGTGCTCGCCCGCGAGGCCGGGGGCATCGCCCTCGCGCTCTATCGCCTCGACGGCGCGGTTCACGCCACGCAGGGGCTGTGCACCCATGCGGGCGTCGCCCTCGCCGGGGGCGAGGTGGTGGAGGGCTACATCGAGTGCCCGGCCCATTACGGCCTGTTCGAGATCGCCACCGGCCGGGCCCAGGGCGGGCCGGTCTGCCGCGACCTCGCGACCTATCCGGTCCGGGTCGAGGGGACGGCAATCTGGGTCGAGGTCGCGCCGCAGAGCTCGTGAACGGGCCGGCCGTACCCCATGCACCCGCCGCATGCCGCTCGCGGAATGATGAAGTGGCATTCCGAACAGGAAGACCTAGATCGTGCCTGCTGCTCCGCGAGCGACGCGGAGGATTCGAACCGGGAGGCAGACATGAAGCAATTGTGCATCGCCGGTGTCGCGGTGTTTCTGGCCGTGCCGGCCCTGGCGCAGACCGGGGCTAACCCAGCTGAGATTCGGGAGCCGGGACCGCCGCAACTGACGACACCGTTCCAGGGCCGGCAGGAGGTCTTCGAGGGCAGCCGCTCGCAAGTCGAGAACTCGGGGCCCGGCGCCACCGGAACGCTCGCCCGCAGCGGCACCGGCGCCGACAACTGGTCGAACGATACCGCCAACACCTCGAACTCGTCCGATCCCGAGCGTGGTCTTCCGAATACCGGCGGCGGTGGCGGCGGTGACGGCCAGTAGCCGCCACGGCCCGCCACCTCCGGGGCGTGGCGGCGGGCCGCCCCGCCCGCGTCAGCGGGCCGGGATCTCGATCGTGCCGCCGGTGCGGGCCGCCCGCGCGATCGCGTCGACGACCCGCAGGTTCTGCAGCCCGTCGCGGGCGCTCACGAGCGGTGCGGCCTCGCCCCGGATCACCGCCGCGAAATGCGCGATCTGCTCCGCCAGCGGGTCGGCGCGTTCCACCGCCAGCGTCTCGCAGGCGAAAGGCTCGAACCAGGAGCGTGCGCCCGCGTAGCGCTTCACCCGCATGGTCGGCACGGCGAGCGAGCCTTCGGTGCCGAGGATCGTGTAGGCGTCCTCGTCGGGATAGGTCGGGTAGTCGGCGTTCTCGCGCGAGGTCTGCTCCCAGCTCCGGGCCGCGGCGGCGGTGTCGGAGAGCAGGAAGGTGCCGAGGGCACCGTTGGCGAAGCGCAGGGTCATCGCCACCGTGTCCTCGACGGCAAAGCCCCGCACGGCGTTCGAGGCGGTGGCCTGGACCGCGGCGATCTCGCCCACCAGGGCGCGCAGGTTGCCGATCTCGTGGATCATGTTGATGAGGAGCGGACCGCCGCCCGGCTCGCGCCGCCAGGCGTTGGCCCCCGCGAAATAGGCGTCGGGCTTGCAGAAGACCGCGCTGCCCATCACCCCGACGATTCGGCCGAGGAGCCCGGCCCGCACCGCCGCGACCGCGTGGCGCAGGAGCGGGCTGTGCAGGCGGTGATGGCCGACCAGCACCCGGGCCCCGGCCGCCTCCGCCGCCGCGACCAGTCGCTCGCCCTCCTCCAGGCCGTGCGCGAGGGGTTTCTCGATGAGAACCGGGATCCCGTCCGCGATGCAGGCGAGCCCCTGCGGGACGTGCAGGCGGTTGGGCGTCGCCAGCACCACCCCGTCCGGCCGGTCGGCGGCCAGGCACGCCTCCAGGGTGTCGTGGAGCGCGACGCCCTCCCGGTCGGCGATGGCGGCGGCACCCGGGCCGGGATCGACGATCGCCGCGAGCCGCGTCCCGGGGTGCTTCCCGATCTCCTCGACGTGTCGCCGCCCGACCTGCCCCGCCCCCGCGACGGCGATCCTCACCTCGTCCATGCTCGCCCGTTCATGCCCGCCTCCCCGTCGCGCCGGTCCCGCGGCGCTCGGGCGAGCTGACGCCGGGCCGCGGCCCGGCGCAAGCCCGGTATCCGGCAGGATGCCTTTGACCTACCGGTCCCCCGCCAGCCCCTGCCCGCTCGCCGCCGCGGCGAGCGCCAGGATCGCCCGGTTGAGCGGCACGGCGATCCCGTGCCTCTCCGCCGCCTCGACGACGGCGCCGGTGAGATGGGCGTGCTCCAGCGGCCGGCCGGCGAGGCGGTCGTAGAGCATCGAGCTGCCGCCGTCGGCCGGCATGCGCGTGTAGCCGTCGAGGATGCGCGCGGCGTCCTCGTCGGTGAGCCGCGCGCCCTCGGCGTTGGCGACCCGGATCACCTCGTCCATCAGCCCGCGGCCGAGCTCCCGGATCGCCGGGTCGTTGAAGACCACGATGCGGCGCAGGGTGAGCGCCGTGACCGGGTTGACCACCGCGTTGCTCAGCAGCTTGCGCCAGGCGACGGTGACGAAATCCGCCTCCTGGGTGATCTCGAACGGCGTGCCGGAAAACAGCTCGGCGAAGGCGGCGCCGTCGGCGCCCGCCGGCACGGTCATCCGGGTGCCGCCGTGATGGGCGATGCGGCCGGGCGCCGTGCGCTCGACCGAGCAGTAGATGATCGCCGGCAGCACCGGCGCGCCCGCCGGCAGGTGCGGCCGCGCCCGCTCGGCCTGGCCGACGCCGTTCTGGATCACCACCACCCGGGTGCCGGGCCCGACGAGGCTGCGGAACCAGGGCTCGGCGCCCGCGGTATCCTGCGCCTTGGTGGTCACCAGCACCCAGTCGGCGGGGCCGACCGCACCGGGATCCGCGACGATGCGCACCGGCACCTCGCGCTCGCCGGAGGCGTCGGTGACGACGAGGCGGTCGAACGGCGTGCGCACGCAGAGCGTCACGTCGCGCCCGACCCGCTCCAGCGCACCCGCCAGGTAGCCGCCGATCCCGCCGCTCCCGATCACCGCGACGCCGCCCGCCTGCCTGGTGCCGTCCGCCATGTCCCGCTCGCTCTCGATGTCGATTCCAGGGACTAACCTTAGGCCGGCGCCGGGCCCCCGGAAAGGCGGCGGGGATGCGGGTGAGGCCTGCATCCCCGGCGCGCCGCCGTCCGGGTCCGTCCCTTGTCCGCTGCGGTGCGGGATCTAGCTTCCTGGCCGCAAGCGCCCAAAGGTCAGGAGAGCCCCATGACGTCGCACGTCCCGGTGGAGGGGCACGCCGCCTCCGGCAGCAAGCCGGCCCCGCCCGCGACCCTGGTGATCTTCGGGGCCGGCGGCGACCTGACGAAGCGCCTGCTGATGCCGGCGCTCTACAACCTCGCCGGCAGCCGCCTCCTCGACGAGACGACCACGATCTGGGGGGTCGACCACACCGACGGCTCGGACGAGAGCTGGCGCAAGAGCCTCTCCGACACGATGGAGTCCTTCACGAAGGACGAGACCGCGGAGTTCCACGCCAAGCACATCGACCCCACGGCCTGGGGCTTCGTGCGCGACCGGCTGCACTACCTCAAGGGCGACTTCCTGGCGCCCGAGACCTACAAGACGATCGCCGAGAAGATCCCCGGCAACGCGGTGTTCTACCTCGCGGTGGCGGCGCGGTTCTTCGCGCCGATCGTCGAGCACCTGGGCCAGGCCGGGCTCCTGAAGCAATCCGACGGCGCGTTTCGCCGCGTGGTGATCGAGAAGCCGTTCGGCAGCGACCTCGCCTCGGCCCAGGAGCTGAACAAGCGGCTGCTCGCGGTGGCCGACGAATCGCAGCTCTACCGGATCGACCACTTCCTCGGGAAGGAGACGGTGCAGAGCATCATGGCGATCCGCTTCGCCAACGGGATGTTCGAGCCGATCTGGCGCCGCGACTTCGTCGACCACGTCCAGATCACCGCCGCCGAGACCATCGGCGTCGAGGAGCGCGGCGCCTTCTACGAGCCGACCGGGGCGCTGCGCGACATGGTGCCCAACCACCTGTTCCAGCTCCTGTGCATGACCGCGATGGAGCCGCCGGTCTCGTTCGACGCGGAAGCGGTGCGCACCGAGAAGGCGAAGCTCGTCCAGGCGGTGCAGCCGGTCCAGCCCGGCGACGCGGTGCGCGGCCAGTACCGCGCCGGCACCGAGCAGGGCCGCGCCGTCCCGGGCTACCGCGACGAGCCGCACGTCGCGGGCGACAGCCGCACCGAGACCTACGCGGCGCTCAAGCTCACCATCGACAACTGGCGCTGGGGCGGGGTGCCGTTCTATCTTCGCACCGGCAAGCGGATGACCGGGCGGCGCACCGAGATCGCGGTCCACTTCAAGCCGGCGCCCTACCGGCTGTTCCGCGACACGCCCGTCGATCAGGTCGCGCCGAACATCCTGCGGATCATGGTCGATCCGGTCCAGGGCATGACGACCGAGTTCAACGCCAAGGTGCCGGGCCCGTCGATGCGGCTCGGCGCCGTGCGCTCGACCTTCCGGGAGGACGAGTTCTTCCCGCAGGAGCCGAATGTCGGCTACGAGACCCTGCTGTACGACTGCCTGTGCGGCGACGCGACCCTGTTCCAGCGCGCCGACAACATCGAGGCGTCCTGGGCCGCCGTCGATCCGCTGGTCAAGGCCTGGGGGGCGGGCGGCGAGCCGGAGCCCTACGAGGCCGGCAGCGCCGGGCCGAAGGCGGCGGACGAGCTTCTGGCCCGCGACGGCCGGCGCTGGCTGCCGCTCGACGGCGACTGACCGCGGAGCCGCGCGACCGGCCGACGGGCCCGGGGCGTCCCCTCGGGCTTGGGCCCCCGGGGGCACGGCGCGCGGCCGACGACCCGGCGTGACCGGACCGGAGCGCTTCACGAGCGCGCTGCGCTCGCGAAGCTTTCCAAGTCTTTGTTTTGTCGCATTTTCTGCAACGAACCGGCTTCCACTTCGTCGGAAAATGCTCGAGAGAAAGCCGCGATGCCCGATCCCGCTCCCCACCTCGCCGACACCGAGGAAGGCCGCCGGCTCGCCGCCGTCGAGGCCGAGGGCTGGCACCTGTGGGGGCCGTACCTGAGCGAGCGGCAATGGGGCACGGTGCGGGAGGATTACAGCGAAGGCGGCTCCGCCTGGGATTACCTGCCCCACGATCACGCCCGCTCCCGCGCCTATCGCTGGGGCGAGGACGGCATCGCGGGCTTCAGCGACGACCGCCAGCTCTGGTGCCTGTCGCTCGCCCTGTGGAACGGCCGCGACCCGATCCTGAAGGAGCGGATGTTCGGGCTCACCAACGACGAGGGCAACCACGGCGAGGACGTCAAGGAGCTGTGGTGGTACCTCGACGGGACGCCGACGCATTCGTACATGCGGATGCTCTACAAGTATCCGCACGCCCCCTACCCCTATGCCGACCTCGTCGCCGAGAACGCCCGGCGTAAGGGGAAGAACCTCCCCGAATACGAGATCGCCGATACCGGCGTGTTCGAGGGCGGGCGCTACCACGACGTGACGGTGGACTACGCCAAGGCCGCGCCCGACGACGTGCTGATGCGGGTGACCCTCGTCAATCGCGGGCCGGAAGCGGCCGACCTCCACGTCCTGCCGCAGCTTCTGGCCCGCAACACCTGGTCGTGGGGCCGTGAATCCTGGGAGGCCGAGCAGCCCCGGCCGCTGCTGCGCCTAACCGACACCGGCGCCGTCGCGGCGACGCGCGGGCGCGCCCCGGCCCTGCGCTTCGCGGCCCTCCAGCCGGCCGAGTTCCTGTTCTGCGAGAACGAGACCAACACCGGCCGGCTATTCGGCACCCCCGGCCCGGCCCACCCGAAGGACGCGATCAACGACCGGGTGGTCTCGGGCCGGCACGAGGCGGTGAATCCGCTCGCCGAGGGCACCAAATGCGCCGCCTGGACGAGGATCGCCGTGCCGGCCGGCGGCACCGTGGTCTTGCGCTTCCGCCTGGGCCCGGCGGCGAGCCCCGACGACCGCGACCCGGCCGCCTTCGACGCCGTGATGGCGCGCCGCCTGTCCGAGGCCGACGCCTTCTACGGCGCGCTCCAGCGCGACATCGCCGACCCGGATGCCCGCCTCGTCCAGCGCCAGGCGCTCGCCGGCATGCTGTGGTCGAAGCAGTTCTACCACTTCGATGTCCGGCGCTGGCTTGACGGCGACCCGGCCCAGCCGGCGCCGCCGGAGGCCCGCCGCCACGGCCGCGACGGCGAGTGGACGCATCTCAACAACGCCGACATCGTCTCGATGCCGGACAAGTGGGAATATCCCTGGTACGCGGCCTGGGACCTCGCTTTCCACTGCGTGACCTTCGCGCTGATCGACCCGGCCTTCGCCAAGGGCCAGCTGATCCTGCTCACCCGCGAATGGTACATGCACCCCAACGGGCAGTTGCCGGCCTACGAATGGGCCTTCGGCGACGTGAACCCGCCGGTCCATGCCTGGGCGGCGCTCCGCGTCTACCGCATGGACCAGGCGATGACGGGAAAACCCGACCGGGCCTTCCTGGAGCGGGTGTTTCACAAGCTGATGCTGAACTTCACCTGGTGGGTGAACCGCAAGGATGCCGGCGACCGCAACGTCTTCCAGGGCGGCTTCCTCGGGCTCGACAACATCGGCCTCTTCGACCGCTCCGCCAAGCTCCCCACCGGCGGCACCCTCGACCAGGCCGACGGCACCGCCTGGATGGCGATGTACAGCCTCAACCTGATGCGCATCGCGCTGGAACTCGCGCTCGAGAATCCGGTCTACGAGGACATCGCCACCAAGTTCTTCGAGCATTTCCTCACCATCGCCGAGGCGATGACGCATGTCGGCGGTGACGGTGCCGGTCTGTGGGACGAGACCGACGCGTTCTACTACGACGTCCTGAGCCTGCCCGGCGGCCGCCAGGTGCCGCTGCGGGTGCGATCCCTCGTTGGCCTGATCCCGCTCTGCGCCGTCGAGGTGCTGGACGAGGGCGTGTCCGAGCGCTTCCCGGCCTTCGCGCGGCGCGCCCGCTGGCTGCTCGCCCACCGCCCCGACCTCGCCGCCCAGGTCTCGCGCTGGGAGGAGCCGGGCCGCGGCAACCGGGTGTTGCTCTCGCTGCTGCGCCGCCACCGCATGAAGGCGCTCTTGCGCCGGATGCTCGACGAGGCCGAGTTCCTCTCCCCCCACGGCGTGCGCTCGGTCTCGAAGGCGCACGCCGCCGCCCCCTTCCGCTTCCCCTGGGACGGGCAGACCTTCGCGGTCGATTACGAGCCGGCGGAATCGACCACCGCCGTGTTCGGCGGCAACTCGAACTGGCGCGGGCCGATCTGGCTGCCGATCAATTTTTTGCTGGTCGAAGCGCTGACCGAGTTCGGCCGCTTCTACGGTCCCGATTTCACGATCGAGTGCCCGGCGGGCTCGGGCCGCTACCTCACCCTGCCGCAGGTGGCCGACGAGCTGTCGGCCCGCCTCACCCGCCTGGTCCTGCGCGGCCCCGACGGCCGCCGCCCGGTCCTCGGCGACAGCCCGCTGTTCCAGGACGACCCGTACTTTCGCGACCACGTCCCGTTCCACGAATATTTCCACGGCGACACCGGCGCGGGCCTGGGCGCGGCGCACCAGACCGGATGGACGGGGCTGATCGCGCTGCTGCTCCAGCCGCGCCGGGAGGTCGCGGGCGGGCCGGTGCCGGCGCCGCCCGAGGGGTGACGGCGGCGTCCCCCGCTTGGGGCCTCAGCCCCGCCCCGCGCCCTCATCCCACACGCTCCAGCGAAACACCTCGGTGCCGGCGCCGTCGACGATGCGCACCGCCTCGGCGGCGGGGCCGGAGCGCTGGGGCACCCGGGCGCGGCGGAAGAGCCGCAAAGCCCGCTCGCGGGCGCCGTCGAGGCCGGTGGTGCGGACCGAGGCGCGCTGCACCGGCGCGTCCTCGGGGCCGACGATCTCGATGTGGTAGGTCTCGCGCAGCAAGGCTCTGGGGGCTCCCGGTCGGCCCCCTCCATACGGGAGCCGGGCCGGTCGGCGCCAGAGGCCCGGTGCCGCATTCCACCCCCGCGCGGCGCGGGGGGACTTCGGTCCATCGGGGATCAGGTCTTCAGCACCGGCTCGTTGACGTCGCCGCCGCCGCGCCGGGCGAGGTAGGCCGGCTGGAACATGCACATCCGCACCGCGTCGCGGTACTTGCCGTTCACGAAGAACTCGTCGCGCAGGGTGCCCTCGGTCTCGAAGCCGCAGGCCTCGTAGATGCCGATGGCGCGCCGGTTGTCCTTGTCGACGTGCAGGTAGAGCTTGTGGATGTTGAGCACCTTGAAGGCGTAGTCCATGGCGATCTGCGTCGCCCGCAGGGCGTAGCCGCGGCCCTGGAACGACGGGTGGATCGCGATCTGGAACTCGCAGGAGCGGTGCAGGTGGTTGATCTCGACGAGCTCGACCAGCCCGGCGCGCTCGTTCTCCGGCGTCGCGATGATGAAACGACGCTCGGTCTGGTTGTGGATGTTGCGCTCGTAGAGCTGCGCCAGCTCGGCGAAGGACTCGTAGGCCTCCTCGAACCAGTAGCGCATGATGCTGTCGTTGTTGTTGAGCTGGTGCACGAAGAGAAGGTCCTCGCGTTCCAGCGGTCGCAGCTTGATGGTCGGGGCCATGGTCGTTCGGAATCTGCCGGCGGGAAGGCTGCGACCCTACTCCTCCGGCGGCGCGCCGTCACCCGCCGACAGCGCGGCGACCGCCTCGGCGAGGCGGTCCCAGCCCTCCGCGAGCTGCGTCACCTCGGCGGCGAGCCGGGCGAGGATCGCCGCCGTCTCGGCCTCCTCCGGGCCCGCCTCCGGCCCGGCGCGGATCGGGTCCCGGCGCAGGCCGGCAAGATGGTTGCGCAGCTGGCCCCGCAGGGCGGCGAGGCGTCGCCGTCCGGCCTCCCCGGCCAGCGGCGCGTCCGCCGCCTCGCCCCGCGCGTCGTCCACCAGCTGCAGCCAGCGCGGTTCGGCCCGGGGCATGGCGGCCTCCCTCTGTCCGGCGTCCCTGGCGGGACGGGCGTCCTGCGGCAGGACGAAACGCCGGATGCTGCCCGCCGGGCCGCGAACGGGGGCTTAACGAAATCCTGCGAATGCGAGGGATGCCCGGCCGGCCGGCTCGACGGCGCGAAAACCGCCACATTGCCGTGCCAGGCACGGGGCCGGGCGAGGAGGAAGCGGCGGATGGACGTGCGGGGAAGGACGATCCTGTGCCTGGCTGTCCTCCCGGGCCTCATCCTGGCGGGCGGCCGGCCCGCCGAGGCGGCGCCCAAGCACCTCGCCCCGGTGCCCCCGGCCACCCTCGGCCTGATGGCGGCGCGCAACACCGCGCCCTCGGCGCCGGTGCTGCTGCGGGCCTACAAGCAGGAATCCGAGATCGAGGTGTGGAAGCGGGCGGCGGACGGCCGCTACGTCCACCTCAAGACCTTTCCGATCTGCCGCTGGTCGGGCCAGCTCGGCCCCAAGACCCGCACCGGCGACCGCCAGTCGCCCGAGGGGTTCTACACCGTCGCGGCCCGCCAGCTGAACCCGAACTCGGCCTACTACCTCTCCTTCGACATCGGCTATCCCAACGCCTACGACCGGGCGCATGGCGGCACCGGCTCGGCCCTGATGGTGCACGGCACCTGCTCGTCGGCGGGCTGCTTTGCCATGACCGACCGGCAGGTCGGCGAGATCTACGCCCTGGTGCGCGACGCGCTGGCCGGCGGGCAGACGGGGTTCCAGTTCCAGGCCTTCCCGTTCCGGATGACCGCGCGGGCCATGGCGCGCCACCGCACCGACCGGCACATCGCCTTCTGGCGCCAGCTCAAGGAGGGGTCGGACCGGTTCGAGGCGACGGGCCGCGAGCCGCTGGTGACCGTCGAGGGCGGGCGCTACGTCTTTACCCCCTACCCCGACCCGGCGGTCGAGGCTCTGGCGGCGACGCGGCGCAGCGAGGAGGAGAGCCGCATCCAGGCCCTGGTCGAGGGCGGGATCGAGGCGGTGCGCACCACCTATGCCGATGGCGGCCAGCATCCGAGCTTCACCGCGCTGATCAAGCGCGCGGCGGCCACCGGCGCGGCGGCCTCGATGACGAATGCGGCGGCGACCACCGCCACCGTGACGACCGCCACCGCCTACGCGCCGGACCCGAGCCCGGCAGCGAGCCCGTTCGCCGCCTTCATCGTGCCGGCCGGCCTCGGCGAGGTCAGCCGGCCCGAGGCCCTGGCGCTCGCCGGGCGCGAGGTTGTGGTGATCCCGGCGCGCCGACGCCCGCCCGCCCCGATCCACCCGATCCGGGTCGCGGCGGCCTTCGTGCCGCTGCCGGTGATCGAGACCGAGCCGTCCCCGTTCTCGCGCCTGCGCCTGGCGGAGGAGCCCTCCCGCCTGACCCTCGCGGCCGCGCCCGAGCCGGCCAGGCCCCGGTTCCTGACGGCGCGGTTCGCGGCGCGGCCCTACTAAGTGCACCTCACAAAACTCCCGCCGCGATGTCGCTGCGACAGCAAGCCGAGTCGGTGATCGGGAGTTCTGTGAGAGACGTTAAGCGGATTTCGCCGAAGTGGATGCCGGTTCTTCGACGAAAATGCGGCAAAATCAAAATCCTAGAGAGCTTCGCGATCGCAGCGCTACGGTACACGACACGGGCGTGAGGCTTTTGGGCATTAAGGCTTTCCCACTCGCAACCTCATCCTGAGGTGCGAACGCAGTGAGCCTCGAAGGAGGGCTCCAGAAATCGCAGCGATTTCTGGAGCCCTCCTTCGAGGTCAGTCGATCTTCGATCGCGTGCGATCTCTGATCGCCAACACCTCAGGATGAGGTTGCGAGTGGGAGAGACAATCATCGCGGGTTCACGTCACTGTCGTGTGCCGTGTTGCAACGCGATCGTGACGCGCGGCTCAGGCCTTCGCGTCGATGAGCTGGGCGAGGCGGCGCAGCGCCAGCCCGTAGCCCTGCGTGCCCAGGCCCGCGATCACCCCGTCGGCGCGCAGCGAGACGTAGGAATGGTGACGGAAGGCCTCGCGCTTGTGCACGTTCGAGATGTGCACCTCGATCACCGGCGGATCGAAGGTGTTGAGCGCGTCGAGGATCGCCACCGAGGTGTGGGTGAAGGCCGCCGGGTTGATGACGATCCCGCCGGCGGTCTCGCGCGCCTCGTGGATCCAGTCGATGATCTCGTATTCGCGGTTCGACTGGTGGAAGCGGATCTCCAGGCCCAGTTCGCCGGCGAGCGTCCGGCAGGAGGCCTCGACGTCGGCGAGCGTCTCGCTGCCGTAGATGTGCGGCTGGCGCTTGCCGAGCAGGTTCAGGTTCGGGCCGTTCAGCACATAGACGAGGCGGCGCATGGGAGTTCTCCGGGACGCTCAGTAGGACAGGCGGGCGACCGCCCGCAATTCCTCGGCGGTGGTGGTGCCGAAGCCGAAGAATTCGAGATAGGCGGGGATCTGCTCGAACAGCATGTCGGTGCCGACCTGGATCGGGCAGCCCTTCTCCAGGGCGGCGCGCAGGAACGGCGTGTGCTCCTGCTTCATCACCACCTCGCCCACGAAGGTGCCGGGCGCGATGCGGGCGACGTCCATCGGCAGGGGATCGCCGTCCTTCATGCCGAGCGGCGTGGCGTTGACCACGACGTCGTAGCCGGCCGGGTCGTTGCTGCCGGCGGAGACCGCGAGCGTGGGGTAATGCGCGCGCAGGCGCCCGGCCAGCGCTTCGGCGACGGCCGGATCGTGGTCGCAGACCCCGATCCCCGCGATGCCGGCCGCCGCGAGCGAAGCGGCGATGGCCGAGCCGACCCCGCCGCTGCCGACGACCAGGACCCGGGCGCCGGCGAGGTCGCGGCCCTTGCGCTGGACCCCGCGCACGAAGCCGGCACCGTCGAACATGTCGCCGACGAGCGTCCCGTCCGGGCGCCGCAGCACCGCGTTGCACGAGCCGGCGATCGTCGCGGTGGTGCTGATTTCGTCGAGGAGCCCGAGGGTGGTGATCTTGTGCGGCATGGTCACGAGGGCGCCGCGGATGTTGGTGAGCCGGAACAGCGACCGGAAGACCTCCGGGTAATCCTCGGCCTTGACGCCCATCGGCATCACCACGGCGTCGATGCCGCGGGATTCGAACCACGGATTGTAGATCATCGGCGCCTTGAACGACTCGGTCGGGTAGCCGAGATGGGCGATCAGCGTCGTGGTGCCTCGGATCATGGTGGTACCTCCTCGTGATGCGGGGAGGGGCGGCCGGGAGGCCGCCCCCCGACTGGCGCTACGCGGTCCGGGTGCGGCCGGCGGCGGGGGCGGACACCCGCTTGCCCAGCGCGTGCATCGGCGTCCGATAGGTCTCGCGCGCGGTCACGATCGACACCGCCGCGATGGCGCAGGTGATCATGACGAAGATCGCGACGGGAACCCAGCCGTCCTGGCCCTGGCCCTGGAGCGCCGCCGCGATGCTCGGCGCGAAGCCGCCGATGGCGAAGCCGATCTGGGTGCTGATCGCCATCCCGGACAGGCGGATGCGGGTCTCGAACATCTCGGCGTACAGGCACGGCCAGATCCCGTTCGCCGCGCTGTAGACGACGCCCGAGAGCAGCAGCCCGAGGACGTAGACGAGCGTGATGTCGGCGCGGCTGATCGCCCACAGGTAGGGGTAGATCAGCACGGCGCAGCCGACCGCGCCGAAGATGAAGACCGGGCGGCGGCCGATACGGTCGGCCAGCATGGCCCAGAGGGGAATCGCCGCCAGCGCGATCACGTTGGCGAGGATCAGGAGCGTCAGCATCGTCGGCCGCGGGATCTTCACCACGTTGACCGCGTAGGACAGGGTGTAGACCGCGAAGATGGTGCTCACCACCGAGATGATCGCGGCGAAGATCACCCGCAGCACGTCCGGCCACTGGTTGCGGAACAGCGCCAGCACGGGGGCGGAGGCCTCGTGGTGCCGGTCCTTCTCCTCCTCGAAGGCGGGCGTCTCCGGCAGGGTGCGGCG
This sequence comes from Methylobacterium sp. ap11, assembly GCF_900110515.1. Taxonomy (NCBI): domain Bacteria; kingdom Pseudomonadati; phylum Pseudomonadota; class Alphaproteobacteria; order Hyphomicrobiales; family Methylobacteriaceae; genus Methylobacterium; species Methylobacterium sp. ap11. The sequence continues at coordinate 55,992 of NZ_FOEB01000032.1, forward strand.
GACCCAGAACCCGACCGCCACCACGATCAGGCTGAGGAAGAACGGGATGCGCCAGCCCCAGGCCAGCATCTGCTCCTCGGGCATCGCCGAGACCGGCAGGAAGGCGAGCGTCGCCAGGATCAGCCCGGCCTGGGTGCCGCTCAGGGTGAAGCTGGTGAAGAAGGCGCGGCGGTGGGGCGGCGCGTGCTCCAGCGTCATCGAGCTGGCGCCGGCCTGCTCGCCGGCGGCCGAGATGCCTTGCAGCAGGCGGGCGATGACGAGCAGGATCGGCGCCAGGATGCCGGCCTGGCCGTAGGTCGGCAGGCAGCCGATCATGAAGGTCGAGAAGCCCATCAGCAGCAGCGTGAAGGTGAGCACCTTCTTGCGGCCGAAGCGGTCGCCGATATGCCCGAGCACCACCGCGCCGAGCGGCCGGGTGATGTAGGCGACGCCGAAGGTCGCGAACGAGGCGATCGCCGCGGCCTGCGGGTTCTCAGCCGAGAAGAAGAGTTTCGGGAAGATCAGCGCCGCGGCGGTGCCGTAGATGAAGAAGTCGTAGTACTCGACCGCGCTGCCGATCCAGCTCGCGAGCGCAGCCTTCTTCGGTTCGTGCACGCCGGACGGTTCGAGCCCGGCCGGTTTCGACGGATCGATTCGTGTCGTCATGGTGGTTCCCCCCTTGCCATCGAGGCGCACGGATCCTCTGCCTGGATCGGAGCCAGGCACCGGCGCGTCGTTCCCTTGTTTTCTTGAGACCGGCGGGGCGTTTCGCGCTCCAGCCGGGTCCGTTGCCGCGTCGGGCCCGGTGCCGGCCCTGTGCCGCGTTCAGCCGGCGAGGAGCCGCCGGGCCGCCGCCAGGTTCGCCCGCAGGTGCGCCTCGGGCGAGGTGCTCCCGGTGATCGGCACCTCGATCGACAGGGAGGTCGTGGGCGGCAGGGCCGCGACCAGCGCGCCCAGGGGCAGCGCCCCCTCCCCCGGGGCCAGGCGCCCGGCCCGGGCCTCCTGGATGATCGCGTCCGTCGATGGCGGCGTCTCGGCCGGCGCATCGCAGAGCTGCGCGTGGCGGATCAGGCCGGGCGGCACGGCGCGCACGTCGTCGGGCGATCCGCCGGTCCGGGCGAGGTGGAGCGCATCGACGAGGACGCCGCCGTTCGGCCGGCCGGCGGCCTCGACCACCCGGACCGCGTCGGGCAGGCTGGCGACCCGGCGCCAGGCCATGCATTCGAGGTCGACCCCCATGCCGAACCCGGCCGCGAGGTCGCAGAGTTCGGCGAAGCGCGCGACGAGGCGCGGGCGGTCGGGATCGTCGCCGCACACGCTCAGGCGCCGGGCGCCGAGCCCTGCGGCGGATTCGAGGATGCCGGCGAGCGAGGCCGGGACGAAATCCTCGCCGATCGTGACGAACTCGATGTCGTGGACGCGCATCCCCTCGTCGGCGAGCGCCCGGCGCATCTCCCGGAAGGCGTCGCTGCCCGGCGGCAATTCGTAGAACGGCGCGCCCGGAAAGGCGGGGTAGAGCCGCAGGCCCACGGCCGCGCAGCCGGTCCGGGCCGCCAGGCGGACGAGCGCGACGGGCGACACCCCGATGCAGGTGAAGTGGGCGAGGCCGAGCGGCCAGTCGGACGAGGCGTGCATGGGTGTCGCTCGAAGGGTGTCGCTCGAAGGAGGCGATCGGGAGGGCGCGGGCGCCTAGGGGGCCAGCGTGTCGGACAGGCGCCGCTGAAGGTTGGTGCCCGTCCGGTGGATGTGCTCGCGCAGGCGGGCGCAGGCGAAATCGGCGTCGCGGGCGACCGCACCCTGCGCGATCTCGCCGTGCTCCTGGGCGACGTTGCGGTCGCCGCCCGGCGTGCGGCGCAGGAAGGAGCGCCGGTAGCGGTCGTTCAGGCTCAGGAGCACGCTGCAGAAGTTCAGCAGCAGCGGCATGCGGCAGCCGGCGATCAGCGTGAGGTGGAACTCGCGGTGATACGCCTCCCACTGCTCCAGCGTGTCGGGCTGGTCGGCGTCGCGCGCGATCCGGTTCATGCGGTGGAGGGCGCGCATCACGTCGCCCTCCCAGTCCACGGTGCCGATCGCGATCGCCTGGCGCAGGGCCAGGACCTCGAACTCCTCGCGCAGCCGGGTGATCTCTTCCAGGTTCGACAGCGAGACCGGCGCGACGCGGTAGCCGCGATTGTCCTCGAACACCACGAGCCCGTCGGCGATCAGCCGGGCCAGGGCCTCGCGCAGCGGGCTCAGCGACACCCCGAAGCTGCCGCGGGCGCGCTCCAGGTTGATCTTGCTGCCGGCCTCGAGCTGGCCGGAGACGATCGCCTCTCGCAGCCGGTCGACGAGCTGGCTCGCCATCGTGTTCTTGCCGTCGTCGACCAGGGCGGAGCCCGGCATGGTCGGCACGGGGTGGGCCGATGCGGGCTTGTCCGACGAAGGCTTGGCCGATCCGGCGGCGGGCCGCATCCCGTCCCGGTCGCCCGCAGCGCGTCGGCTCCTCGCCTCGGTCACACCGTATCTCCCCCGGAGCCCGATTCGGCCCTTCGTCGACGATCGTTACGAAAAACGATTATTTCTGTCAAACCCGACGATGCCGTTCGGACTGGGGAACGCCGTCGCGTCGCCGGACACGGTGTCTCCTCTTCCGGAGCAGAGCGTGGTCGAGGTTGGCGGATCGAGAGCTAATACGTTTTATTGCAATGATTTAACGGGAATGCCCGCCGCTCCGGAATGCCCATGCCCGCCGGCTGGGCTCCCGCGTCCATTCGCGGTCGACCCCTTCCATGCACGCGACATGACACGCATGGGGCGCTGCGAGCGTTCTCGAAACAATCGCTTCTTGACGAATAATCGATGATATGAGACCAGACCGCGCAGTCGAGAGGGAGGCAGAGCCATGCGCATCGAGCGCCAGCAGGACGTGACGCCGGCCGTTCTGGAGGTCATGGCGCGGACGCGCGACCCGCGCCTGCGCGAGATCATGACCTCGCTCATCACCCACCTGCACGGCTTCGTGCGCGACGTGCGCCTCACCGAGGCCGAGTTCCGCGACGCCACCGCGATCCTCAACGAGATCGGCGCCCTCGCCTCCGACACCCACAACGAGTTCGTGCTGATGGCCGGCTCGCTCGGCGTGTCGTCCCTCGTCTGCCTCCTCAACAACGGCGACCACGGCAACACCGAGACCTCGCAGTCGCTGCTCGGGCCGTTCTGGCGCCTCAACGCGCCGCGGGTCGCGAATGGCGGCACCATCGTGCGCTCCGACACGCCGGGCGACCCGCTCCTCGTCAACGCCCGCGTGGTCGACGGCGAGGGGCGTCCGATCGCGGGAGCGGAGGTCGACGTCTGGCACGCCTCGCCGGTCGGGCTCTACGAGAACCAGGATCCCGAGCAGGCCGAGATGAACCTGCGCGGCAAGTTCACCACCGACGAGGACGGCCGGTGCTGGTTCCGCTCGGTGATGATGATCGGCTACCCCATCCCCACCGACGGGGTGGTCGGGCGGCTGCTCGCCGCGCAGGACCGCCACCCGATGCGCCCGGCCCACCTGCACGCCCTGATCTTCAAGCCGGGCTTCAAGGTGCTGATCTCGCAGGTCTACGACGCCAACGACCCGCACATCGATTCCGACGTGCAGTTCGGCGTCACCAAGGCGCTGGTCGGCGACTTCGTGCGGCACGATCATGCGCATCCGGACGCGGCCGACGTCGCGGCGCCCTGGTACGCCCTCGACTACACCTACGTCATGGAGCCCGGCGAGGCCGTGCTGCCGCGCCCCCCGATCAAGTAAGCGTCTCTCACAAAACTCCCGATCATCGCCTCGGCTTGCCGTGGCGGCGACATCGCGGCGGGAGTTTCGTGAGGTGCACTAGAGCGCTTCACGATCGCGGTGCAATCGCGAAGCTCTCTAGGTCTTTGATTTCGCCGCATTTTCCACGACGAACCGGCATCCACTTCGTCGGAAAATGCTCTAGAGCGCTTCACGATCGCGGTGCAATCGCGAAGCTCTCTAAGCTTTAGGTTTTGCCGCATTTTTTATCGACGAACCGGTGTCCACTTCGTCGGAAAATACTCTAAGCCCCAAGACACTCCTGGAGCGAACAGCTGTGCTGAGCGACGACGATCACCGCAAGGCCGCCGAGGCCATCCTCAAGGCCGAGCGCGAGCGGGTGCCCTGCCCGCAGCTCTCCAAGACCTTTCCCGGCATGGAGATCGCGGATGCCTACCGCGTGCAGGACCTCTGGGCCGAGGCCCGCATCGCCGCGGGCGCGCGGCTCGCCGGCCACAAGATCGGCCTGACCTCGCGCGCCATGCAGATGGCCTCGAAGATGACCGAGCCGGATTACGGCCGCATCCTCGACGACGCGCTGTTCAACGACGGCGCGCAGATCCGCACCGACCTGTTCATCAAGCCGCGGCTCGAGGTCGAGCTCGCCTTCGTCATGGGCGAGGACCTGTCGGGGCCGGGCTGCCGGATCTACGACGTGATGCGGGCGACCGAGTTCGTGGTCCCGGCCCTCGAGATCATCGACTACCGCACCGAGGTGCCGCGGGCGATCGTCGACACCATCGCCGACAACGCCGCCTTCGGCGCCATCGTGGTCGGCGGGCGCACGATCCGGCCCTTCGACGTCGACGTGCGCTGGATCGGCGCGACCCTGTCGCAGAACGGCATCATCGAGGAATCCGGCGTCTCGGCCGCCATCATGGGCCACCCGGCCGCCGGCGTCGCCTGGCTCGTCAACAAGCTGGCGGCGGTCGATGCGGGCCTGAAGAAAGGCCAGATCGTGCTCGGCGGCTCGTTCACCCGCCCCGTCGACATCAAGCGCGGCGACGTGATCCAGGCCGATTACGGCCCGCTCGGCGCCATCGGCGTCTCCTTCGTCTGAGGCGGCCGTGATCGAGAACCGCTTCAAGCGCGCCTTGCGCGAGGGCCGGCAGCAGATCGGCCTGTGGTGCAGCCTGCCGGGCTCCTACGCGGCGGAAGCCGTGGCGGGGTCGGGCTACGACTGGCTGCTCTTCGACACCGAGCACTCGCCGGGCGATCCGCTCACCGTGCTGGCGCAGCTCCAGGCGGTGGCGCCCTACCCCGTCTCGGCGGTGGTGCGGCCGGCCGCCAACGACGCGGTGCTGATCAAGCGCTTCCTCGATCTCGGGGCGCAGACCCTGCTGATCCCCTACGTCCAGGACGAGCACGAGGCGCGCGCCGCGGTCGCGGCGACGCGCTATCCGCCCGAGGGCGTGCGCGGCGTCTCGGGCCTCACCCGCGCCACCCGGTTCGGGCGGGTCCCGGGCTACGCCAAGCGGGCCACCGAGGAGCTCTGCCTCCTGGTGCAGGTCGAGACCGCCGAGGCCCTCGACCGGATCGAGGCGATCTGCGCGGTGGACGGCGTCGACGGCGTCTTCATCGGTCCGGCGGACCTCGCGGCGAGCCTCGGCCATGTCGGCGAGCCCGGCCACCCGGCCGTGGTCGCGGCGGTGGAGGATGCGGTGCGCCGCATCCTGGCGGCGGGCAAGCCCGCCGGCATCCTCACCCCCGACACCGCCTTCGCGAAAACCTGCATCGAGATCGGCACCACCTTTACCGCCGTGGCCATCGATGTCGGCGTGCTCGCCCGCGGCACCGAGGCTCTGGCGCGCCAGTTCAAGGCGGGCTGACGCCCGTCATCCCTTCCCTTCACACCATAGGACCACCCATGCCGACCGAGATCGCTCATTTCGTCGACGGCGCCCGCACGCCCGGCCGCTCGGGCCGCACCGCGCCGGTCTTCAACCCGGCCACCGGCGAGCAGTCGGGCACCGTCGCCCTGGCTGGCACCGACGAGGTCGGGGCCGCCGTGGCGGCCGCCCGCGCCGCCTTCCCGGCCTGGGCCGCCACCCCGCCGCTGCGCCGCGCCCGCATCCTCAACAAGTTCCTGCGCATCCTCGAGGATCGCATCGACGAACTCGCCGCCGTCATCACCGCCGAGCACGGCAAGGTCCTCTCCGACGCCAAGGGCGAGATCCAGCGCGGCATGGAGGTGGTCGAGTTCGCCACCGGCGCCCCCCAGCTCCTCAAGGGCGAGATCACCGAGAACGTCGGCACCCGCGTCGACAGCAGCGCGATCCGCCAGCCCCTCGGGGTGGTCGCCGGCATCACGCCGTTCAACTTCCCCGCCATGGTGCCGATGTGGATGTTCCCCGTCGCGCTCGCCT
>NZ_FOEB01000033.1:0-53586 GCF_900110515.1 Methylobacterium sp. ap11
GCGGCGTCCCAGGTCCTCTCGGCCTCCTCCGAGCTGTCGCGCCAGTCCGAGCACCTGACCGCCGAGGTCGGCCGCTTCCTCGCCACCGTGCGGGCCGCCTGAGACCGGATCGTACCCGGTCGATCCGGCGAACGATCGTAGACGAATGATCACGCTCCCACGACGCCGGTTTAGCCGGTGTCATGGGAATAGCTTTGGTCTCGTTTTTTCGTTATCCGCAACGTTCCAGGGCGGAAGCTATGACATAAATCTCAGGTTAATTCTAACTAGCAATGCTATTACATCCCGACTCGCCTAGCTCGCCTGCATTATGCATGGTGCCGGCATAAGGACCTTTGAGCGAACGGCACCATGAACTGTAAAACATCCGCCCCCGTCCTCGTCGACGAACAGACGGCTCTGTTGCAGCGTCATCTCCTGACGATCTCCGACGCGATCGTACGCACCCGCGAGGAGATCGCCGAACTGCGCCAGGAGCAGGATGCCGGGCGCGCCCGCGACGAGCTCCAGGCCGTCGTCCAGGGCACCGAGCGGGCCACCAACACCATCCTGGGTGCCTCAGAGACCGTCGACGACCTCGCCCGCCGGATCGTCCGCGGTGCCGCCGACGAGGCGACGCGCGGCCATGCCGCCGCCATCCAGGCCCAGATGCAGACCGTCTTCGTCGCCTGCAACTTCCAGGACCTGACCGGCCAGCGCATCTCGAAGGTCGTGCGCACCATCGCCTTCATCGAGGACCGGGTCGCCGAGATGCTGCGCGTCTGGGGTGCCGGCGCCGCCCCCGCGGCGGCCCGCAACGACCGCCGCCGCGGCGAGGACGCCCTCCTCAACGGCCCCGCCCTGCCCGACGTCGCGGCCGTCTCGCAGGACGCCGTCGACGCCCTGTTCGCCTGATCCTCCCGCCGGGGGCCGACCATGCACCGGATCCTGATGATCTCGGACAACCCCGACCGTAGCCGCGGGCTCGCCCGCGACCTCGGCGAGGGTACGGCTTGCGAGATCCGCGACCTCTACGACGACGCCCCCGCCCGGCCGGCCCAGGCCCTCCTCGCCGATGTCGAGGACCACAGCGCCGAGGCGCTCGACCGCCTGCGCCGCATCCTGGCCGTCTCCCGCCGCGGCGCCCCCCTGGTCGTCCTGCTGCGCCGGAACTCGGCCCGCGCGCGGCTGTTCGGCGTGGCACTCGGCGCCTCCGAGACCCTCTGCGCGCCCTTCGACCCGGCGCGGGTCCGCGCCGCCGCCGGAATTCCCCACCCCATCGTGCTCGACCCCTGCACCCTGCGCGCCAGCGAGGAGGCGCGCCGGTTCTTCGGCTCGGTGTTCGTGCCCGACGGACCCGTCACCACCCGCGTCGTCGAGACCGGGACCGACTTCATCGCCCAGGCGGTCCGCGACACCGGCATCCGCGACTGGGTCCGGGCGGTGCGCCGCTTCGACGACGCCACCCACCAGCACTGCCTCCTCGTCACCGGGCTCGCCGCCGCCTTCGCCCGCAGCCTCGGGCTCGGCGAGCGCGAATGCCACCGCCTCACGAAGGCGGCGCTCCTGCACGACGTCGGCAAGATCCACGTCCCCTCGGCGATCCTCAACAAGCCGGGCAAGCTCGACGCGAACGAGATGGCGATCGTGCGCCGGCATCCCGACGAGGGCTACCGCATGCTCGCCGGCCAGGGCTTCGAACCCGAGATGCTCGCGGTCGTGCGCTCCCACCACGAGATGCTCGACGGATCGGGCTACCCCGACGGATGCCGGGAGGCCGACATCCCGGATCTCGTGCGCCTCGTCACCGTCTGCGACATCTACGCCGCCCTGATCGAGCAGCGCCCCTACAAGCCGCCGCTGCCCAGCGAGGAGGCGATGGCGATCCTGGAGGGCATGACCGGCCGCCTCGATCCCGCGGTCGTCGCCGCCTTCCGGCCGATCGCCGCGGCCTTCACCCCGCACTTCCCCGCCGACGCATGAGCAAGCGCCTGGTCTCTCTCCTGCCGCGCGGCCTGCGCTCGGCCCGGACCTGGGTCGCCCTCGGGGTCGTGGCCCCCCTCGGCATGGTGGCGGTGTGCGGCGCGATGCTGGCCGACATGCGCCAGGACGCCTGGGACAAGGCCGCCCGGACCTCGTGGAACCTGCTCCAGGTGATCGAGCGCGACGTCGACCGCAACGTCGAGATCATCGACCTCACCCTCCAGGGCGTCATCGAGAACCTCCAGATCTACGACCTCGACGAGGTGAAGCCCCACATCCGCCAGCGCGTCCTGTTCGACCGCGCCGTCAACGCCAAGGACCTCGGCGTGATGCTCGTCCTCGACGAGCACGGCAACGCGATCTACGACGCCGCCGGCTGGCCGGCGCGGCGCCTCAACAACGCCGACCGCGAGTATTTCAAGGCGCACAAGGCCGATCCCGACCTCGGGCTCCACATCAGCCGGCCGGTGATCTCGCATCTCGCCGGCAAGCCGGTGATCGTGCTCAGCCGCCGCGTCGCCATGGCGGACGGCTCGTTCAACGGGATCGTGCTCGGCAGCCTGTCGCTGTCCTACTTCGACCGGATGTTCGAGCGGATCCGGCTCGGGCCCGGGAGCACGATCGCGCTGTTCCTCGCCGACGGCACCCGGATCGTGCGCCATCCCGAGCCCAACGAGGAGCTCGCCCCGAACTTCGCCTCGTCGCCCAACGTCCAGCGCTTCCTGCGCGAGGGCACGGGCAGCTTCGTCGGGACCACGCCGAGCGACGGCGTGGAGCGGTTCTACACCTTCACCCGCGTCGGCTCCCTGCCGCTCTACCTCAGTGTCGCGATCTCGACCCGGGAGGTCGAGGCCGGTTGGCGCACCAAGGCGATCGGGATCGGTCTCGTCGTCCTCGCCCTGTGCGCCCTCGCGGCCGGGCTGTCGGTCCTGGTCGCCGGCGAGCTGCGCCGGCGCAACGCCGCCGAGGCCGAGCTAGCGCTGCTCTCGCGCACCGATCCCCTCACCGGCCTGCCCAACCGCCGCGCCTTCGACGAGGCGTTCGGGCGCGCCTTCGCGGAGGCGCGCCGCCGCTCCTCGCCGTTGGGCCTCCTCGTCGTCGATGCCGACCACTTCAAGCGGTTCAACGACCGCCACGGGCACGAGGGCGGCGACCGGGTGCTGGTGGCGCTCGCCGGCGCCCTGTCGGCGAGCGCGCGCCGGCCGGGCGACCTCGTGGCACGGCTCGGCGGCGAGGAATTCGCCGTCCTCCTGCCGGACACCGACGCCGAGGGCGCCGCCCGCGTCGCCGAGAACGTGCATGCCGCCGTCGGCTGCCTCCTCGTGGAGGCGCAGGACGGCCCGGTCGGCCGGATCACCGTCAGCATCGGCCTGGCCTTCGGGATACCGCGCGCCGGCGGCGAGGCGGCCGAGCTGATGCGCCTCGCCGACGCCGCCCTCTACGAGGCCAAGGCCGCCGGGCGCGACCGCACCTCCTACGCGCTGATGGCGAACGACATCATGCCGGGCGAGATCGCGAGCTGGATAGATCCGAGGGCGTTGGCAGCCGGCCAGCCGACAGTACGCTCCCCATCCCCCTTGCTTCCTGAAGAAGGCCTGCCGTGCACGTCGCCCTGATCGATCCGAGCCGCGTCGTCCTCAAGATCGTCGCCGGCATGCTCGAGGCCGGCGGCCACACCGTCGTGGCGTTCTCGGACTCCGCCGCGGCGCTGGCCCACGTCGAGGCGGACCCCTCGGTCGCCTGCGTCCTCACCAGCCTCGAGGTCGAGCCGCTGAGCGGGCTCGAGCTGTGCTGGTCGCTGCGGGCGCTGGTCGACGAGCGCCGCCCCCTCACCATCCTGGTGATGTCGAGCGCCCGCGACGACCGGCCCCTCGGCGAGGTTCTGGACAGCGGCGCCGACGACTTCCTGTCGAAGCCGCCGAGCCCCCAGGAGCTCCACGGCCGCCTACGCGCGGCCGAGCGGGTGCTCGGCCTCCAGCGCGCCCTCATCCGCCAGGCCGACACCGACCACCTGACCCAGCTCCTCAACCGCGGCGCCCTGATGCGCCGGGCCGAGAGCGACCTCGCCGCCGCCGCGGACGGGAACCCGCTGGCACTGCTCCAGATCGACATCGACCACTTCAAGTCGATCAACGATCGCTTCGGCCACGACATCGGCGACCAGGTGATCCGCCGCGTGGCGCAGATCCTGCGCGAGACCGGCGAGACCACGGCGACCGCCGGCCGCCTCGGAGGCGAGGAATTCGCCGTGCTGATGCCCGGCCACGGCATCGCCGGCGCCGCGGTGGCGGCCCACCGCATCCGCGGCCAGTGCGCGGCGGGCACGGTCCCGGGACTGCCGGACCTGCGCTTCACCGCCAGCATCGGCCTGAGCGAGTGGGTGCCCGGCGACACCGTCGACAGCCTGCTCAAGCGCGCCGACGTCGCCCTGTACGCGGCCAAGCGCGGCGGGCGGGACCGGGTGGCGGTGGCCGGTCCCGACATGGAGCCGGCGATGGTCGGCTGAACGCTTAGATCGAACGGCCTATTGGATGCAAAAACACCCTGTTATGCTTTAGATGTGCAATGGATTTAATATATTTTAATGGATACCTGCAATGCCGGTAAAAAATAAATCCAGGGATTTTGTCATGTTTGGTTCGGTGTCCGTCTCCGGCGACCTGAGGGCCAAGTTCGAGGCCCTGGATCGCTCCCAGGCCGTCATCGAGTTCGCCCCCGACGGCACCATCCTGATGGCCAACGACCAGTTCCTGGCCGCCATGGGCTACGCGCTCGACGAGGTCCGGGGCCGCCACCACGGCCTGTTCGTCGATCCCGCGGACCGGGCGAGCGAGGCCTATCTCGGGTTCTGGCAGCGGCTCGGCCGCGGCGCCTTCGAGGCCGGCGAGTTCCGTTGCATCGCCAAGGGCGGGCGCGAGGTCTGGATCCAGGCGACCTACAACCCGATCCTCGCGCCGGGCGGCGAGGTGCTGAAGGTGGTGAAGTTCGCCGCCGACATCACCCCCAGGTGCAGGAGCGCCACCTGCGGCACGAGGCGCAGCGCACGATCGGCCTCGAGCTCGACGCCGTCGCGGCCTCGGTCCGGGGCGCGAGCGCCCGCACCGCCGAGGCCATGGACCTGACCGGGCGCGTCTCGGGCGAGATCGGCCGCGTCGCCTCGGGGGCCGAGGCGCTGTCGGTCTCGGTCGGCGAGATCAGCCAGCAGGTCGGCTCCGCCGCCCGGATGGCCGCCGAGGCAGTGGCGCAGGCCCGGCACACCGGCGCCGTGGTCGAGGGCCTGAGCGATCTAGCCGCGCGGATCGGCGGAAGCGCTCCGGTTACGGTCAGCGCTGCCAGATGCGAACAGGTGACGCTCGGAAGGGGACTGATGCCGCGGGTCATCACCATCATTCGGAAACGGCGGGGGATGTGAGCCCAGCGTGCCGGCTCGGCAGACGGTCGCCTTCCCCGAACAGACGATGGCGCAGCGTTCCCTCGCCATATCTTGTCTTGTAAAGTCCACGCTCTTGGAGGGCCGGCACGACGAACTTGACGAATTCGTGCCAACATTCCGGCACGACAGTACGAGTCAGGTTAAAGCCATCGATCTCGCCATCCTCCGTCCAGCGTCGCAGTTCCTCGGCGACAGTCTTGCCCGACCCGACCACCAACGGGTAGCGCCCTCCGAGCTTGAGACCGTCGAGGAGTTGGCGTCGGGTCAGGCGCTTCTGCCTCGCGGCAGCCGTGGTGGACTGGATGGCGTTGGTCGGTCCGTAGGCGATCTCCTCGTCGAGTTCGTAGCGCGAGAAGTCGATGCCGCTGCCGGCGGCGAAATGGGCCAGACCGGCCTCCGGGTTGGCATGGGCCACATACTCATCGAGCCGGTCGAGCGCCTCGGCGTCGGTCGCGCCGGTGACGACGCTGATACCGACGAAAATGCGGATGTCGTCCGGCCGACGGCCCGCGGCCACGATCGCTTCGCGGAGTTGCCGGGAGGTCCGGCGCGCGGCCGCGGGATCGGAGGCCATGATGAAGACGCACTCGGCATGGCGTGCGGCGAAGCGCTGTCCTCGGCCCGAGGTACCGGCTTGAAAGAGCACGGGCGTGCGCTGGGGTGAGGGCTCGCAGAGATGGTATCCCCGGCTCCGGTAGTAGGGACCGTCGTGCCGGATCTCGTGGATCGCGTCCGGATCGGCATAGAGGCGTGCGGCCTTGTCCTGCTTGACGCTCCCTTCCTCCCAGCTTGTTTCCCAAAGCTTGTAGAGGAGATCGAGGTAGTCGTCCGCCCGGTCGTAACGTTCGTTGTGCTCGTCCATCGCGTCGCGCCCAGTGGCACGGGCGGCGCTGTCAAGATAACCGGTGACGACGTTCCAGCCGATCCGTCCCTCCGTCAGGTGGTCGAGCGTCGAGAAGCGGCGCGCGAACGTGTAGGGATGTTCGAGGGCGATGTTGACGGTGACACCGAAGCCGAGATGCCTCGTTACCGCCGCCATGGCGGGCACGAGCAGTGTCGGGTCGTTGACGGGGAGCTGGATGGTCTCGCGCGCCGTGAGGTCGATCGAGCTGCGGTACACGTCATAGACCCCGACGATGTCGGCGATGAATACCGCGTCGAACAGGCCTGCTTCCAGCGTCCGCGCGAGGTCCGTCCAATAGGATAGCTTGGTGTAATCCTGAGAACGGTCACGCGGATGTGTCCAGAGCCCGTGATTGATGTGCCCAACGCAGTTCATGGTGAAGGCGTTGAGAAGGATTGGCTTGCGCGCGGTCATGTTCTGCTCTCGCTCAGATGGCGCCGTGGCGCGGCGGGCGCTCACCGGTCAGCGCATATCGACCGATCGCCTGGTACTTCCAGCGCAGCGGGTCGTGGGTGGTGTGGGTACGGACGTTACGCCAATGGCGATCGAAGCCGTCGGCGGCGAAGGTCGAGGATGCGCCACCGAGTTCGAGGAGCTTGGTCGCCGCCCGCAGCCCGGCTCGGTCTGTGAGGATGCGGGCCTGCGCCACCGCGATCGACGCTTCGGCCACGCTCGCCTCGTCAGGGACCGCCCGCGCCGCATCGACCGCGCGGCCGGCCCGACGCAGCAGCGCCTCGGCGGCGCGCAGGCGTAGGGCGGTCTCGCCGACGTCGCGGATCGTCAGAGGGTCCTCGGCCGCCGTTTCCACGGCGGAATCGATCCAAGGTCGCGCCCGCTCGCACAGGAAATGCAACGTGTCCGCATGGGCCGCGCGCCCGATGCCAAGATCGATCGCCGCGTGCATGATCTGGGCGATCGGGCCGACGGTGGTGGGCGTGTCGAAGACCCTGCTGAAGGGCAGGATCCACTCCGGGGCGACGACGACGTCCTCGAACCGCACGGATCCGGACCCGGTGATGCGCTGGCCGAAGCCGTCCCAATCGTCGGTGACGGTCACGCCGGGAGCATCGCGCGGCACGAAGACGAGGCGATAATCTTTCTGGTCCCCCTCGCGCACCAAGGCGTGGGTCGGGATCCAATCGGCATAGATCGCGCCGGTGCAGTAGAACTTCGTGCCCTGGAGGACCAGTCTGCTTCCATCCTCGATGAGCCGCGTGCGGCGCGAGAAATCCCGCGTGCCGACCTCCGACAATGCATTGCCGAAACGTCTGCCCTTCAGGGCGAGTTCGAAGAAACGGGCCTTCTGCGCATCGCTGCCCGCGAAGCGGAGGATCTCCAGCGCGTAGAAGTGGTTCTGCGGGATCTGGCCGAGCGAGGCATCGGCGGCGGAGATGATCGCGATGACCTCCGCCAGGGTTCCGGCCGACACGTCGGCGCCGCCGAAGGCACGCGGCACGGTGATGCCCCAAAGGCCGCTTTGGCTGAAACGTGCGAGTTCCTCCCAAGGCAGACGACGCTCGGCGTCGCGCGAGACCGCCCCTTCGGCGAAATCTACGGCGAGGCCACGAGCCACTGCCAGCGCTTCCTCGCCACTCGTGATGACACGCGCGACGGGCTCGATCGATTTGTCCATTGTATTATATGTCCCCTGCGTTAATTCCAGGAGTGGCGACGCGGGTAGGCGCCGTTGAGGACGTAATGACCGAGGAGGTGATACTTCCAGCGCACTGGGTCGTGGAGCGTATGGACGCGCGCGTTGCGCCAGTGGCGATCGAGCGCATAGGCGCCCCGCGTCGCCCCGGCACCGGCAAGATCGAACAGTGTCTCTGACGCTTCGAGTGCGATCTCGGTGGTCAGAATTTTCGCTTCCGCGACCGCGACGGAGGCCTTGGCCGAACTCTCGAGGGTGATCGGCTCGGCGGCGATCGCGTCCAGCGCCTCGGCGCTTTCGCGCGTCACCTCCTCGGCCGCCTGGAGCGCGGTGGAAAGCTGGCCGATGCCGTGCCGGATCGTGGGGTCGTCGCTCGCCTGATCCAGCCCCGAATCCATCCAGGGGCGGGCGCGTTCACGGACGTAGCGGATGGTGTCGGCGAGCGCCGAGCGGGCGATGCCGAGGTCGATGGCGGCCTGGATCAGCTGCGACGTCGGACCGGTCAGGCTCGGGCGCTCGGCAAAGAGATAGGTCGGCAGGATATCGTCGGGCTCCACGGCGACATCCTCGAACACCACCGTTCCGCTCGCCGTCGTGCGCTGGCCGAAGGCGGACCAGTCGTCGATCACCGTGACGCCTCGTGCCTCACGGCGCGCGAAGACGAAGACCGGGCGATCCCGAGCGTCGAGGGCTCGGGTGGGGATCCAGTCGGCGAAGAGCGCGCCGGTCGAATAGAAGCGCCGTCCGTTCAGGCGCAGGCCGCCGCGACCGGGGGCGACCCGCGTCGTGATGTCCGTCATCCGCTTGCCCGACCGCTCAGGGCCGGCATTGCCGAAACGCCGGCCGGCCAGGGCTTCGGCGAAGAAGCGCCGCTTCTGCGCCTCCGTACCGAGTTCGCGCAGGATGGCGAGGATGCCGAACTGGTTTTGAGGGATCTGGCCCAGTGATGGGTCGGCCGCCGAGACGGTGGCGAAGACTTCGGCCAGGGTCGCGTAGGACACCTCGGCGCCGCCATAGGCGCGCGGCACGGTCATGCCGCCGAGCCCGCTGGCGCTCCAGCGGTTGAGCTCTTCGACGGGTAGCCTGCGATCACGGTCGCGTCCTGCCGCGCCGGTTGCGAACTCGGCGGCGAGATGCCGGGCGACGGCGCGGGCCTCGGCATCGCTGTCGATCCGATGGGCACAGGACAGGGTATCGGAGGTGTCGACTCGGGCAAGGTTCATGAGCATTGTTTTCTTACCTGTCGCGCAGGCGGCGCATTGCGTAGTCGCCGGCAAACTGCACGAGCGAGACGAGGGCCACGAGAATGACGATCACGACCAGCATCAGCGTCGTGTCGAAGCGCTGGTAGCCGTAGCGGATGGCAAGGTCGCCAAGTCCTCCGGCGCCGACCGCTCCCGCCATCGCCGAGGCGCCGATCATGGTGACCAGGGTGACGGTGAACCCGCCGACGAGGCCGGGCAGAGCTTCCGGCAGCAGAACGTGCCGCACGATGTGGCGCCGCCGGCATCCCATCGCCTGCGCGGCCTCGATCAGCCCTTTATCCACCTCGCGCAGCGACACCTCCGCGATCCGCGCGAAGAACGGGGTTGCCGAGATGGACAGAGGGACGATGGCCGCCCAGACACCGATCGTCGTGCCTGTCAGCAGCCGCGTCAGCGGCAGAAGCGCCACGAGCAGCACGATGAAGGGCGTCGCCCGGAAGCCGTTGACCACGGCCGAGAGCGCCCGGTGGACGATCGGCGACGCAAATATGCCGCCCGGTGCAGAGACGACGAGGAATAACGCGAGCGGGATGCCGGCGAGAAGCGCGATCCCGGCCGAGATGCCGACCATCGCCAGCGTGTCGACGAAAGCCTGCAGAACGCGGGCGATCATGGCGTCAGACATAGCCGAGAACCCTCGCCCGAGTGGAGGGCAGGACGATCGGACCGAGTGCCTCGCACTCTCCAAGGCGCACCGCGACGAGGAGGCGTCCCTGCGTGTGGCCGCCGATCCGGTCCAATGAAGCATCGAGAAGACGCAAGCCGCCGGGAAACCGGGCGGACAGCGCGATGACGTCGGGCTCCCCGGTGCCGGAATATCGCAGTTCGATCACGGCCTCTTCCGACCCTTCGTCGCTCCGCTCCGGTGAGAGCCGCGCCGCGAGGTCGTCCGGCAATCCACGCGCAAGTGGCTCCAGGAGCGCCTTCGTCGCCGCGTGCTGAGGATCGCCGAAGACCTGCCAGACCAGGCCGGTCTCCGCGACCTCGCCGCGCTCCAGGACCAGCACCCGGTCGCAGATCTCGCGGATGACGCTCATCTCGTGGGTGATGAGGATGACGGTGAGACTGAGGCGGCGGTTGATGTCCTTCAGCAGCCCGAGGATCTGGAGCGTCGTTTCCGGATCGAGCGCCGAGGTCGCCTCGTCACAGAGCAGGATCTCCGGGCCGGAAACCAGCGCGCGGGCGATGCCGACGCGCTGCTTCTGCCCACCCGACAGACGCGAGGGATAGGCGCGCTCCTTGCCTTCCAGCCCGACGAGCGCGAGCACGTCTGCGACGCGTCGTTCGATCTCGGCGCGCGGCACGCCCGCGACGAGCAGCGGCAGCGCGACGTTCTCGCGGACCGTCTTGGCGGCCAGGAGGTTGAAGTGCTGGAACACCATGCCGACCCGGCGGCGAAAGGCGACGAGACCGTTCGTGTCGAGTGCGGCGATGTCGTCACCATCGATGAGGACGCGACCTTCGGTCGGCTCCTCCAACCGGTTGACGAGCCGCAGGAGGCTCGACTTGCCGGCGCCCGAGCGACCGATGATGCCGAAGACGGAGCCCTCCGGCACCTCTGTGTCGATGCCGCTGAGCGCGCGGACCTCGCCACCCGACGAGTGGTACGTCTTGCCGATCGCCTCGAAACGGACGGAGCCTGCGCGACGCGGCGGGCCGGCGGCAACTTGGTTTGCGCCGCTGGCCCGCCGCGCCGGCGGGGTCAACGCAGAGACGAGATTGGTACGCGCAAGCGGAACCGTGAGTTCGGCCATCGGGCCCTCTTTTCCGAGTCTGCGATGCAAAACTGATCACTGCGCCCAGACGATCGAGTAGAGCTTCGGGTTGTCAGCGAACCCCTTCGATATCGCCGTGCGGACCTTGGCTGATGTCTGGTAGATCTTGACGAACTTTCGGATGTCCGGGTTGTCTGCATTATCACGCCGCGCGTAGAAGCGCACCGCGTAGTCAACATCGTCGAGACCGGAGAAGAGAAGCGCGCGGCCTGGATCGAACGCCTTCGACGCAATGATGAAGTGCGGGTAGCCGACCGCGAGGTCGACGTCGCTCGTGATGCGAGCAAGTTGTGGTCCTTCGACCTCGGTGAAGACCAGCTTCTTCGGGTTCTCGACGATGTCGTCGAGCGTCCCCATGGCGCCGACGCCGTCCTTCAGCCGCACCAGCCCGGCCTTCTGCAGAAGCAGGAGCGCCCGGCCCTGGTTCACCGGATCGTTGGGCACGGCCACGGAGCCACCCTTCGGGATCGCCTCGAAACTCGCGTGTTTCAGCGAGTACAGACCGACATTCAAAAGCGTACCCAGGCCGACGTCGGCGAAGGTGTAGCCGCGCTGCCGGCTGGCATTCGCCGCGAAGAGCTTGTTCTGGAAATAATTGAGATCGAGGTCACCGGCAGCCAGAGCCACGTTAGGCGTCGTCCAATCGGAGAACTCGACGACCTTCACGTCGAGCCCTTCGGCTTTCGCCTCCTGGGCGGCGACGGCAACGGAATCGGCATAGACGCCTGGCACGACCCCAATTGTCAGATTGGCCGCTTGAGCATGCGTTCCGGAATTGAGCATCGCCAGGACGATTCCAGCAAGATATAGCGTCTTCACAGGCAGTACGACCCTAAACAATATTGCGGACACGGGTGACGTATTATTCAAATACCATGATATAATGAGAAATGGATCCCAAATTACATGACGACTATGGTTTTTTTTATCGCAGACAGATAGGCTGACAGTATTTTTTTGCAAAGCATCGCCACGCACTGCGGCGAGTGCCCGTGTCGGTCATAGCGCTTCTGCTTCATGAGGCCGCGTGCGTCAGGTGAGCCGATCGTGCAGCGGGAGGCATCCGTGCTCACGGAGGTGAGAGTCATTTCCCAAAGGCTGCTCGTCGCGCTCATGGTCATGCTGGTCAGCCCCCATTGGAGTGGTCCGCCCTGAAGTGTGGGCATCCTGGGCTGGACGATCGCGCCACCCTGACCGGCATCCTGTTCGTGCTGCGCTCGGGCATCCCCTGGGAGATGCTGCCGGCCGAGATGAACTGCGGCTGCGGCATGAGTTGCTGGCGCCGGCTGCGCGACTGGCAGGCCGCCGCCGTGTGGCGGCGCCTGCATCAGGTGCAGCTCGAGCGCCTACCTGCAGCGGGTGAGATCGATTGGAGCCGGGCGAGCGTCGACAGCGCGAGCGTACCGGCGAAAAAAGGGGGCCTGCCACCGGCCCGACCCCGACGGACCGGGCCAAGGCGGGCATCAAGCGCCACCTCGTCACCGATGCGCGTGGCACGCCGCTCGGCCTCGTCCTGACCGGCGCCAGCTGCCACGACAGCCCGCTGATGGCCCCGGCGCTGGACGTGATCCCGCCTGTGCGCAGCGGGCGGCGGCGGGAGTGCCGGGAGCGTGGGATCAGGCCGTGAATCGCCCGACGCGGCATCGAGAGAAGCGACAGGCTCGGACAGCATCGCTGGCTGGTCGAGCGCAGTCATGCCTGGTCCAACCGCGCCCGCCGCTTGCCCGTCCACTACGAACGGTTCTGTGAGCGCTCTTAATAAGGTCCGCGCATCGACTTTTGGGAACAGCGGCGCCGACCGCAAAGCCGGATCGGCGGATCTCCGCCGCTGCCGCCCGTGCGGGGACGTTCCCCACGAGCCGGACCGTGCGGGCCGTCCGCGCCCTTCCTGCGCCGGCACCACTCAAGCCCGTTGACGCCGCCGCCGGCGCCCTCTACACGACGTTCACCGGGGCGCCGCCAAGGCGACGCTCTAGGGCCCAGGTGGCGGAATTGGTAGACGCGCTGGTTTCAGGTACCAGTGGTGCAAGCCGTGGAGGTTCGAGTCCTCTCCTGGGCACCAACACCCTTCGAGGGTGTTGATGCCGTTCCCGCAGCGGACACGGATGCCTTCAGTCCCGGCATTACCCTTTCGGTCTCCTTCGGCTACACCGTGACGAACCCGTCCGGGCCGCTCCGCGTTGGCTTGCGCCGACCGGAGGATCGTCCATGCCCGACAGACGCGAAGACCTGCTCACCGCCCGCCCGCACCTGACCCGCCGCGACGAGGACGCGGCCGCCGCCAAGGCTGGCGTGACACCGGCCGACCACGACGCGGCCCGCAAACCCGACGCCCTCGATCCCGGCACCAGCACCACCGGCGAGGAACCGCGGCGACGTCCCGGCCCGGCGGGCGAGGGCGAGGTCTGACGCGGAGCCGCGTGGGACCGGCCCGTCCGTCGGGCCTCCTGGGCCGGGGCGCTTCGTGGTAGGGCGGGTCGAGCCCCGATCCCCCCTCCCCCGTTCGGCGAGCCGCGGCGCAGCCCGCCCGCGTGACCGGGAGAGCGAACGCAGGTCCTCCCGCATGAGCGCGATCACCCCCCTGCCCTGCCAGCGGCACCTGTTCGAAATCCCCCGGGACGTCAGCTACCTCGACGCGGCGGCGTGGTCGCCCCTGCCCCGGGCGGTCTGCGAGGCCGGGGAGGCGGGCCTGCTGGTGAAGAGCCGGCCCTGGACGCACCGGCGCGAGGCGATCCCGGCCCAGGCCGAACGGGCGCGGGCGGCCGCCGCCCGGCTCGTCGGTGCGGGGACGGACGACGTGGCCATCGTGGGGTCGGTGAGCCACGCGATGGCGACGGCCGCGGCGAACCTGCCCGTCGCGCCGGGCGGACGCGTGCTGCGGGTCGCGGACGAATTCCCGTCGCTGCGCTACGCCTTCGACCGGCTCGCCGCCGCGCGGGGTTTGCACGTCGAGGAGGTTCCCCGCCCCGGCGACGGCGACTGGACGGCGGCCCTGCTGGCCGCGATCGGGCGCCCCGGGGCGCCGCCCCTGGCGATCGCCACCCTGACCCCGTCGCACTGGACCGATGGCGGGCTGATCGACCTCGACCGGCTCGCGCCGGCGGTCCACGCCGCCGGGGCCGCGCTGGTGATCGACGCGACCCAGGCGGCCGGCGCCGTGCCGGTGGAGGTCGGCCGCTGGCTTCCGGACTTCCTGGCCTTCCCGACCTACAAGTGGACCCTCGGCCCCTACGGGCTCGCCTTCCTGTACGCGGCTCCCCACCGGCAGGACGGCACACCGATCGAGGAGAACCTCGGCAACCGCCCGCCCGCGGCCGGCGCCCGGCGCTACGACCGGGGCGAGCTGAACGACCCCGTCCTGCTGCCGATGGCGGCGACCGGGCTGGAACTGCTCCTGTCCTTCGATGCGGCGGCGGTGACGGCCCGGCTGCGGCACCTCACCGACCGCCTGGAGGAGGGCATCGCCGGGCTCGCGCTCGCCGCCGCGCCGCGCGCCTTGCGTGCGCCGGGCGTCCTCGGGCTGCGCGCGCCGGGCGGCCTGCCCGCCGGCCTGCTCGATCGCCTGCGCGAAGCCGGCATCCATGCGAGCGAGCGATCCGGCGCGCTGCGCCTCAGCCCGCATGTCTGGGCCGACGAGGACGACATCGACCGTTGCATCGCCGCCTTGCGCCGCGAACCGTAGGCCTCGCCCCCGCCGGCGGGGGCGCGACGACCCGGCGTCAGTGCCAGTTCCGGAGGACTAGAGCGCTTCACGATCGCGTTGCAGCACGGTACACGACACGGGCGTGAAGCTTTTGGGCATTGTGGCTTTCCCACCCGCAACCTCATCCTGAGGTGCGAACGCAGTGAGCCTCGAAGGAGGGCTCCAGGAATCTCGGCGATTCCTGGAGCCCTCCTTCGAGGTCAGTCGATCTTCGATCGACTAACACCTCAGGATGAGGTTGCGAGCGGCAGAGACAATCATCGCGGGTTCACGTCACTGTCGTGTACCGTGGCGCTGCAATCGTGAAGCTTTCCAGGTTTTTGATTTTGCCGCATTTTCTTCGACGAACCGGCATCCACTTCGTCGGAAAATGCTCTAGCCCGGCGCCGGACCGCCGGCGCCGCGCGCCTCCGGGCCGGTGCCCTGGGTGCCGTCGGGGCCGGGCCTCGGGCGCTCGGGCGCGGCGCTCTCGGGGTAGCGGGCACGGTAGGCGCGCAGGAACTCGGTCAGGGTCTCGGCGCTCGTCGCCTGGCGCACCAGGTTGCGGAAGGCCGCGGTGGCGGCGGCGTTGGGGGCCGCGACGAGGCCGAAGGTGCGCGCGTCCGGGCTGTCCGCCATCTTCGGGGTGTACTTCGTGCGCAGGCGGTCGAGGCTCAGGGTGTCCTCGGCCAGCGCGTAGCTGATCGCCGCCCGCATCACGTCGTTGCGCTCCGCGTCGGACAGCGGCCCGGGATCGCGCCAGCGGGTGCCGAGCAGCGTCTCGTGCGCCTCCCCGGCCTCGCGCCAGCGTCGCGCGCCCCACAGGATGTCGCCGCGCAGGTGCGCCGCCTCGGCGCTCGCATTGCCGTCGAGGAGTTCGAGGGCGAGGTCGGTGCGCGACAGGTCGGACAGCGCCCGGGCCTCGAGGAGCAGGCGCGCGTCGCGGATCGGCGCCGGCAGCTCCGGCAGGCGGGTGTTCTGGATCACCTTCAGGGCCTTGAGCGGCTCGCCCTCCATCAGCCGCACCGTCGCCAGCCTGGCCGCGACGCTCGCCCGCGCCGCGCCGGTGAGGCGGTTGTCGACCTGGTGCTGCAGCAGGTCGCCGGCGGCGTCGAGGAGGTCGAGGGCGACCAGCCGGTCGGCCAGGCGCCGCACGATCTCGTCGCCCTGGCGGCCGACCGGCGTGAACTCCTTGAAGTCGTAGAACAGGGCCAGGGCCTCGATCCGCCCGAGGCTGGCGCCCTTGTCCGACAGGAACAGGGCGGAGAACAGCGCCACCGTGTCGTCGTGCAGGCCGCGGGTCGCCGGATGGTCGGGATAGAGGCGGTTGGCCTTGCGGGCGGTCGCGAAGGCGTCGCGCCAGCGGCCGGCGCCGGCATAGAGCCGGCCGAGGCGCGCGAGGGCCTCGGCCTCGGTGTCGCCGTGCCAGGTCAGGGTCAGGCGCTCGAGCCGGTCGATCGCCGCCTCCGGCGTCATCGTGCCGGCGGCGCGCCCGGCATCGACGAGCCGCAGGGTCGCCTCGGCGGCGACCGGCGGCACGCCGGTCTCGGAGATCTGCTGGTAGGCGCGGCGCGCCTCGGCTTCCTGGCCGATCGCCTCGGCGAAGCGGGCCTTGAGGAAGGCCAGCCGGTCGCGGGGGAACGGCGCCTCGGCCAGCGGCGTCGCCGCGGTGAGCGCCCGCTGGGCGAAGGCCGGGTCCTTGACCTCGAGCGCGGCCTCCGCCCCCGCGAGGTAGAGCGGCAGCTGCAGGTCGTCCGGATAGGCCTCGAGCACCGGCAGCGCGGCCTTGAAGGCGGCGAGGGCCTGGCCGCTGCGCCGGCCGCGGGCATCGAGATAGCCGCGCCACAGCCGCATCTCGGGGTCGAGCGCCTGCTTGCCGTCGGGGGTGAGGAAGCCCGCCGCCCGGGCGTCCTGGCCCATGCGCAGCGCGGCGATCGCCGAGAACAGCCGCACCGGCGCCTGGGAGGCCAGGGCCGGGTCCTCGCGGGTCGCGTAGTTCAGCACGCCGGCGGCCTCGGCCGAGAAGCCGTTGGCGAGGAGCACGCGGACGAGGTCGATCCGGGCGGCCGAGCGGGCCGGCCGCTCCGCCGCGGCCGCGGCGGCCTCGGCGGCACGGATCCGGGCCCGCACGTCGCCGCGCTGGTCCTCGGCCCAGCGCTCGGGCTGCACCATCAGGGTGGAGGCGGCCTTCGGGCCGGACTCCGGCGCCTCGACCACCGTCGGGGAGACCGACAGGCCGCCGGGCCGGGTGATCGTCACCTCGGCGAGGCCGGGCCGCACCGTGAGGTCGTCGGCGGCGGCCAGCACGGCGACGCCCTGGCGGCTCGGCAGCACCTCGAACTCGACGAAGCGGCCGCGCTTGGGCACCCCGGCGATCCGGGCCCCTCGGGCGGTCACCACGGCGATGCGCTCGCCGTCGCGATCGAGCCAGAGAGCGCCGCCGGGCCGGGCGAGCGGCACCGAGACCGCGGGCTTGCCCGACGGGTCGGCGCTGCGCTGGGGCGCGAGCAGGTCGCCGCTCGGCGCGCTGCCGTCGCCGAGCACCAGGTCCCAGCCCTGCCCCTCGCCCATCACGAGCTGGGCGAGCGTGCCGGATTCGAGGCGCAGCCGCATCACCGTGAAGGCGCCGTCGGCCTGCGGCGCGTCGACGACGCTCGCCGGCGCCCCCGCCGCCAGGGCGGGCAGGGTGACGGGTGCGGTGGATTCGAACACCAGGGTGGCGATCCCGGCGCGCTCGAACAGAGCCGCCGGCGGCCGGGAGGCGAACGGGAAGGCGATGCGCAGGCCGGGCCAGGCGCGCACGATCCGGGCCTGGACCGGGCCGGACGACGCGGCCGGATCCGCCGGTGCCGCGACGTCGGACCCGGCCTCGGCCCGCGCGGCGGGCGGCGGGACGGCGGGCACCTCGCCGGTTGCCGTCCGGGCGTCCGCGGCGCGGGGCTCCGGCGGCTTGGCATCCGAGGGCCTGGCATCCGAGGGCTTGGTATCGGAAGTCTTGGCTTCGACGATCTTGCCATCCTGAGCCGAGGCCTTGCCGCCCGGCTTGATCAGGTCGAGGACGTAGGAATCCTCCTCGCGGTAGCCCTCGGCGGTGTAGCCCTCGGCGAGCTTCACGGTGACCCCGGCGGCCTCCGCGCTCGCCTCGGTGGCCAGGGCGGTCACGGCCGGCCGGGCGCCGGAGCGGGCCTCGGACGCGTCGATCGTGTAGGCGCCCGGGACGCGCAGGCGGACGTCGCCGCCGGCCCGGGTCAGGGCGGCCTGGGCCTCCCTGGGCAGGCGCAGGGTGAGCCGGGTGAGCGTCGGCAGGTGGGCGACCTCGAGGCGCAGCGGCACCGGGCGCGGCGCGCGGGCGGCGGCCTCGCGGCGCAGGCGGGCGCTCAGCTCCTCGGCCCGGCGGGTGAGGTCGGCCAGCACGTCGGGCGGCAGGCTCGGCGGCAGGCCGCTCCAGCCCTCGGGCAGCAGGTCGATGAAGACCCGCTCGCCGGCCTCCAGCACGTTGACCTTGTAGGGGGCCTGGAGCGCGACGCGCAGGCCGGAGCCGTCCGGGTCGCGGCGGACCTGGGCCACGTAGGCCGGCATCTCGCTCGCCAGGCGGTCGCGCTGGCCCGTGACGGGCTCGCGGAAGCCCACCACCAGGACGCCGCCGACGACCTTGGCGGTCACCTTCACGCCCTGGTCGAAGGTGAGCGCGATGCGCCCGAAATTCTTCTGCTCGCTGCCCTGGATCGCCGTGAGCTGCGCCGCGGCGGCCGCGCTCGCTCCGGCGGTCCATCCCGCCAGCGCGATCAGCGCCGCAGCATAGCGGCTCCTGCCCGTCGAACCCATCGCGATCCGCCCGTAAACCCCAAGCCGGCACCATGACGGCACACGGCTAACGCGGGCTTAATTCGCCGTCCGCGCGTCTCCGGACGGGAGGTCAGCGCACCCCGTCGATCGCCGGCAGCTCGCCCGGGGGCAGGCCCGGGGCGACGGCGGCGGATTTCGGGCCGCCCGCCCCGCGGGCGCGCTGGGCGAGCGCCACGGTCAGCCGCTCGGCCGCCTCGGGCTGCATCACCGCCAGCACCTCGGCCATCTTGCGCGGGTTCATGGCGACCACCACCGGCACCAGCACGTCGAGCTTCAGCCGGTCGAAGACCCGGGCGGCCTCCTTGGGCTTCATCGTCTCGTACATCGTCACCAGGGACTTGAGCCCGGCCGCCTCGGCCTCGGCGCGCTTGGTCGCGGCGTCGTCGCCCTTCTGCTCCAGGGTCTTGAGGTCGTTGATGCGGCTCTCGAGCTTGCGCTCGGCGTTCTCGATCAGCTGCTCGCGGGTCTCGAGGTCGCGCGAGCGCTGCTGGAGCGCGTCGCGCCGGGCGCCGAGCTTCTCCAGGATCGCCCGCTCGGAGGAGGAGACCGGCTCGCCGGCCGGCCGCGGCGGCTCCGCGGGCGGGGCCGAGGTCGTGGGGGCGGGCGCCGTCTCCTTGGGCGAGACCGAGCCGGTCACCGTCGGGTCGGCGGGCTCCCAGCCCGAGCGGGCATGGGCCAGCACCTCGGCGAAGCGGCTGCCGGTGGAGGGCGCGGCGTCGAGGAAGGCCAGGACCTTGAGGAAGAGGAGTCCGCAGGCCGCCACCGCCACCGCATCGACGAGGCGCAGCCGGATCATCGGCCCGCGCCAGGTCGGCGTCGCGGTCAGGCGCCGCAACAGCGCCGACAGAGTGACGGGCGCCTGCGGCCGCTTCGCCGGAAGCCCCGCGGCCGCCGCGGGCTTGCCGGTGCCGGCGAGACCCGAGGCGGCGAGACCTGCTGCGGCAAGACCTGCTGCGGCAAGACCTGCTGCGACAGGACCCGCCGCGGAACGACCCGCGACCGGCGCGGCGTCCGGCTTCGCGCCGGCGGAAGGGGACGCGGCCGCCGCGGCCTGGGGCGGAGCCCCGGCGGCGACCGGGGCGTCCGGCAACCCGGCGAAGCGGCGCAGGAGCAGCGTCAGGGTCATGCGGCCTGGGCCTGGAGACGGCTCAGGGCACGCTCGCTGAGGGCGCGGGCGGCGGCGGCGGCGGCGCCGAGGCGCTCGCCGGTGGAGACCGGCCGGGGCTCGGCGGCGGACGCCGGCGCGGCCTCGGGCGGCACGGCGCGCGGCGGCACCTGGACGGCGGCGGGCGCCGCGGTGGGGCCCGGCGCCGGCGCGAAGGCGGCCTGCACCATGGCGGCCTGGGCGGCCGGCGTCATGCCGGCGGCCTCGCCCGGCACCGAGGCGCGGGCCTGGGCCAGGATGCCGCCGATGCGCGAGAGCACCTCGTCGCCGGCCCGCAGCTGGGTGGCGAGGTCGGCGTTGGTGCGCTCGGCGATGCGCAGGCGCTCGGCCAGGGTGCGGTCGCACTCGGCGAGGGTGCTGCGCAGGCCCGAGATCGCCCGCTCGGCGGATTCGGTCGCCACCATCAGGTCGCCGATGGTCTGGCGCATCGCCGCCTCGTCGCCCTTGAGGCGGGTGATGCGGCGGCCGAGGCCGACCGACGTACTGATGCAGGCGACGAGGAGGACCGCGACCAGGAGGTCGGCCAGGATGCTGACGATCAGGCTCACGACGCGGCCTCGCTCCGGTTTGTCGGCGACGGGATGGACGGGGATGCGGGGACGGGCATCGGCTAGCCGTCCTTGCGGTTCTGCATCGAGGCCTCGAAGGCCGCGAAGGTGGTGCGCGCGCGGCGCAGGGGCCGCGTCACCTGCACGGCGATCGAATCGTCGAGCCGGCCGATCCGCCCCTGCGTCGTCGCCCAGTCGCCGCAGCGCAGGGTGATGAGGTCGGCGGGCTTGGCGTCGAACATGATGGTGTCGCCGACCTCCAGCGACAGGACCCGGCGCAGCGGCAGCGACATCTCGTGCAGCACCGCCTCGACCGCGACGTCGGCCTGGAAGATCTCGGTGGCGAGGTGGCCTTCCCAGATGTGGTCGCGGCCGAGCTTCTCGCCCATGAAGCTCTGCAGCAGCAGGTCGCGGATCGGCTCGATCGTGGCGTAGGGAAACAGGATCTGCAGGAGGCCGCCGCGGCCTTCCATGTCGAGCTTGAGGTCGATCAGGATCGCGGCGTTGGCCGGCCGGGTGATGGTGGCGAAGCGCGGGTTGGTCTCGATCCGGTCGATGAGGAAGCGCACCGGCGAGAGCGGCTGGAACGACGCCTCGAGGTCGCCCAGGATGATCTCGACCATCCGGCGCACGAGCTGCATCTCGATCGGCGTGAACGGCCGCCCGTCGAGGCGGATGCTCGTACCGCCGCGCTTGCCGCCGAGCAGGAGGTCGAGGGTCGAGTAGGCGAGGTTCGACTCGACCGTGACGAGGCCCGAATTCTCCCAGGCGTCGGCCCGGAACACGCCGAGCAGGGTCGGCAGCGGGATCGCGTTCAGGTAGTCGCCGAAGCGCACCGAGGTGATGTTGTCGAGTGTGACCTCGACGTTGTCCTGGAAGAAGTTGCGCAAGGACGTCGACAGCAACCGGATCATCCGGTCGAAGACGATCTCGAGCATCGGCAGGCGTTCGTACGAGACGACGCCCGAATCGACGATGGCCCGGATGCCGCCCGCGCCCGAGGCCGAGAGCTCGCGCAGCGAGAACCCGAGGACCTGGTCGATCTCCTCCTGGTTCAGGATGCGGTCGTTGCCGGCGAGCTCGGGGAGGTTCTCGGTCTCCCCCTCGTCGATCATGTTGGCCCATTCGGCCGCCATGTCGCTCGCCTGGGTGGCGGTGCCCTGCTCAGCGAGCGCCGCACCCCACTCGTCGGCGAGCGAGGCATCGCCGCCGCCGCCCTGCTCGATCAGGGCGGAGGCCCAGTCGTCTTCGTCGATGGTGTCGTCGGGTCCGGCCACGGAAGCACCAAATCCTGCGAGAGAGGCCTATTGGATGATGAAGTCCTTGAAGAGGACCGCGTCGACCTTGGCGGGGTAGACCGCCACGTTGACCCGCCGCAGCAGCTCCTCGCGCAGGCGATAGGTGCCGCCGGCGGCCTCGAAGTCGCCGACGCGCAACTCGCGCACGAAGACCTGGAACGTGTCCTCGACCCGCGGCATCAGCGGCTGGATCTCGGCCGCCACCTTGGAGTCCCGCACCTCGAGGGCGACCTTCAGGCGCACGAAGCGCGGCTGGGTCTGCCCGGGTTCGGGCATCAGGTTCATGCTCATCTCGCGCACGTCCATGAAGGCGACCGGCAGCTTCTGCTCGGCGGCCGGCTTCTCGGCATGCGCGGCGCGGCTGCGCATCACCATGAAGCCGCCGCCGCCGGCGCCCGCGAGCAGCAGCACCGCCGCGCCGATCACGATCAGCTTCTTCTTGGAGCCGCCGGCGGGGGCGGCGCCGTCCTGGCCCTCCGCCTCGCCCTCGCCGGCCGGCGCATTCTTCGGCTTCCTGGCCATCGCCCGCCGTCCAAATCCTTCGGAATGACCCGTTGCCGGGACAGGGCCGCAGAATGCGAGAAGACGGTTAACGCGCCGTTAAGGCGGCAATTTCTGCCTGGTCGAAACTGCCGGGTCGGCACGAAACGACCCGTCCGGGCCGACGCTCTGATTAACCAAGCATTTGCCTTAACTGAAGAAATCCCGGTGCCCCGGCCTGGCACGGCGCCTGCGATCACCATCCCGGGTCCGCCGCTGGGGAGCGGGGTGGCCCGCCACCACGCATCGTCGGGGAGTAGCCGGTGCAGAATGCTCAGTTGATCGGGCTCTCGTCCCAGATGGCCCTCGGGCGCGAGCTCGAGGTCATCGCCAACAACATGGCCAACGTCACCACGACGGGCTTCAAGGCGCGCGCGACGCGCTTCCAGGAATACCTGATGCCGAAGGCGAGCGCGGAGACCTTCCAGCGTCCCGACCGGCGTCTGTCCTACGTCATCGATTCGGGCACGCCGCTCGACCTGTCGCAGGGGCCGGTCGAGGCGACCGGCAACCCGCTCAACGCGGCGATCCGCGGCGAGGCGTTCTTCGCGGTGCAGACGCCGCAGGGCGAGCGCTACACCCGCAACGGCGCCTTCGAGCTGAACGCGCAGGGGCAGATCGTGACGAGCGACGGCTACCCCGTCCTCGGCGAGGGCGGGCCGATCCAGATCGGCCAGCAGGAGACCGGCCTCGGGCTGGGGCCCGACGGCACCGTGTCGACCAACCAGGGCACCCGCGGCAAGTTGCGCCTCGTCACCTTCGCCAACCCGCAGGGTCTGACGAATGCCGGGTCGAACCTCTACTCCTCGAACACCCCGGCCCAGCCCGCCGGCCCGCAGGGGCGGATCGAGCCCGGCGCGCTCGAGCGCTCGAACGTCCGCCCGGTGGTGGCGATGAGCCGGATGCTGGAGGTGAACCGCACCTACCAGCTCGTCTCCGACACGGTGTCGCGGCTCGATTCCCTGCGCGGCCAGGCGATCCAGCGCCTCGCCGACGTCGGCAACGCGTAAAGGGGAGCCTGAACGATGCGCGCGCTCTACGCCGCCGCCACCGGCATGGCGGCCCAGGAACTCAACGTCCAGGTCATCTCGAACAACATCGCGAACCTGCGCACCACCGGCTACAAGCGCCAGCAGGCGCATTTCCAGGATCTGCTCTACCAGAACCTGCGTCGGGCCGGCACCGCGACCTCGGACCAGAACAACCAGCTGCCGGCGGGCCTCGCCATCGGCTCGGGCGTGAAGACCACCTCGACCGCCCGGGTGATGTCGCAGGGCACCCTGACCTCGACCGAGAAGACCTACGACATCGCCGTGCGCGGCGAGGGCTTCTTCCAGGTCACGATGCCGGACGGGCGCACCTCCTACACCCGCGACGGGTCGTTCGACCTCGATGCGCAGGGGCAGATCGTGACCCGCGAGGGCTACCTGATGAACCCGAACATCACGGTGCCGAACAACGCCACCGCGGTCACCATCAGCGCCTCGGGCATCGTGCAGGCGCAGATCCCGGGCCAGACCGCGCCGCAGAACCTCGGCCAGATCCAGATGGCGCGGTTCGTCAACAAGGTCGGCCTCGAATCGATCGGCGACAACCTGTTCGTCGAGACCCTGGCCTCGGGCCCGGCGATCACCGGCAATCCCGGCACCGACGGGTTCGGCAACCTGCAGCAGAGCTACCTCGAGGAGGCCAACGTCAACGCGGTCTCGGAGATCTCGTCGCTGATCGCCGCGCAGCGCGCCTACGAGATGAACTCGAAGGTCGTGACCGCCGCCGACCAGATGCTCTCCACCACCTCGCAGATGTTCCGCGGATGAGCGCCCCGATGACCCACACGGCTCTTTCCGCCCCCACCCTGCGTTCGCCCGCAGCGCGCCGCGCGCTCCTCGGCGCCGGCATCCTGTCGCGCACCGCGCTGACGCTGGTGGCGCTCGGGTTCCTGACCCTGCCGGTCCTGGCCGTCGACGTCCCGCGCCTCGCCATCAAGGGCGACATCACCGCCGAGCGCGACGTGATCACCCTGGGCGACCTCGTCTCCGGCGCCCCCCCGGCCCTCGCCCAGAAGGCGCTGTTCCGGGCCCCGGCGCTCGGCACCTCCGGCACCATCCAGGTCCGGCGCATCGTCGAGGCCACCGCCGGCCTCGGGCTCGACGCGCCGGAGAGCGGCGGCCGGCTGCAGATCTCGGTCCAGCGCGCGGCCCGCCGCATCGGCGCCCCGGAGATCGAGGGCGCCGTGAAGGCGGTGCTCGCCAAGCAGCGCGGCTTCGACGTCGGCTTCGTCACCATCGCGTTCGACGGCGAGGCCCCGGTCCTGACCGTGCCGCCGGACCTCGTGAGCGCGGTGACCGCCCAGGAGGTCACCTACGATCCGCGCAGCCGCCGCGTCACCGCGCTGGTGGTGGTGGGCGAGCGCCAGTCCTCGCTGCGCGTCGCCGGCCAGGTGGTCGAGATGGCCGACGTCGCGGTGCTGACCCGCGCGATCGCCCGCGGCGAGACCCTGAACGCCGCCGACGTGGCGGTGGAGCGCCGGCCCCGGGACGGCCTGCCGGCCGACATCGCCGCCGACCCGGCCGCCTTCCTCGGCCAGGTCGCGCAGAAGCCCCTCGGCGCCGGCACGGCGTTGCGCGCGGCCGAGCTGACCCGGCCCGACCTCGTCGCCCGCGGCGAGGCGGTGACCATCGTGTACGAGACCCCCGGCGTCGCCCTGGCGCTGCGCGGCCAGGCCCGCGAGGGCGGGCCCCTCGGGGCGGTGATCGGGGTGGTCAACCCGGTCTCCAAGAAGGTGATCCAGGCCACCGTGATCGGCCCCGGCCGCGTCACCGTGGCGCCGATCGTGCCGGTGACGGCGGCGGCCCCGGCCGCCCGCCTCGCCGCGGCCCAGCCGTGAGGAAGCGCGCCGTGACCGTCTCCCGCCTCTCGCGCCTCGCCCTCCTGGGTCTCGCCGGCGCGCTGCTCGCCGGCTGCAACACCGTCGACCGCCTCCAGAACATCGGCGCGACGCCGACCCTCTCGGCGATTGACGACCCGACCGCCCAGCCCGGCTACCGCCCGGTGCGGCTGCCGATGCCGGACGTCCAGCCGGTCTCGTACGCGTCGAACTCGCTGTGGCGGACCGGCTCGCGCGCCTTCTTCAAGGACCAGCGCGCCGCCAAGGTCGGCGACCTCGTGACGGTGAAGATCAACGTCACCGACAAGGCCAACCTCAACAACGAGACCAAGCGCTCGCGCTCGAATAGCGAATCGTTCGGGATGCCCAACGCCTTCGGCCTCGAGACCAAGACCAAGCTCCTCGCCGGCATGGACCCGGCGAAGATGCTCGCCACCGACGCCACCACCACCAACGACGGCGCCGGCTCGGTCCAGCGGGCCGAGACCGTGACCACCAACGTGGCGGCGATCGTCACGCAGGTCCTGCCGAACGGCAACCTGGTGCTGGAAGGCCGCCAGGAGATCCGCATCAACTTCGAGGTGCGCGAACTGATCGTCGGCGGCGTGGTGCGGCCCGAGGACATCGAGTCCGACAACACGATCGATTCGAGCAAGATCGCCCAGGCCCGCATCGCCTATGGCGGCCGCGGCCAGATCACCGACGTGCAGCAGCCGCGCTACGGCCAGCAGTTCCTCGACGTCGTGCTGCCGTTCTAGCGAACGGTTGCCGTTCTGATGAACGGTCGCCGTTCTAGCGAACGGTTGCCGTTCTGACGAACGGTCGCCGGTCCGGCGAAAGGTGACGTCCCACCCGGACGGTCCCTGAGAATCCCGCACCGGGGGGCACGCTCCCCCCTTGAGTCCCCCGGTCGCGGCGCGGCCCCGGCACTTCCCGCCGGGGCCGTTCTCGTTTCCAGGGCGGGTTTCCGCGTGGCCCGAACGCGAACGGCCGGGGCTCCGGCTTGCGCCGCCCCGGCCGTCGGATCGTCGTGCCCGATGGGCAAGAACGCGGGTCGACCGGACGACGAGGCGCGTCCCGCCTCGGGGTCCGGCCCGCGGGACTGTCCGCCGCGCCGGCCTTTCCGGCGAGCCTCAGCCCCGCCCCTTGCGGCCCTTGTACTTGGGCTTCTGGCCCGGGAACCCTTGCGTCGAGCGGCCGGTGGGGCGCTCGGCGTAGGAGAACGGCACCTCGCGGTCGGTGCCCGGGCCCATGTCGTCGAGGTCGGGCTCGCGGATGCGGGTGCCCTCGTCGGAGGTGCCCTTGCCGCCCGGGCCGTATCCCAGGGGCTCGGAGCCGCGCCGCTTGCGCTTGGCGCCGAAGCGGCCGGCGTCGCGCTCGACATTGGCCTGGGCCGCCATCGGGTCGTCGGCGATGGCGAGTTCGGTCGCCTGCAGGCGCTTGAGCTCGTCGCGCAGGCGCGCCGCCTCCTCGAAGTCGAGGTCGGCCGCCGCCGTCCGCATCCGCTTCTCGAGGTCGGCCATCACCGCCTTGAGGTTGTGGCCGACCGTGACGGCGGACTTGGCGAGCCCCGTATCGACCTGGACGTGGTCGCGCTCGTAGACGCTTTCCAGGATGTCCGAGATGTTGCGCTTCACGCTCTGGGGCGTGATGCCGTGCTCCTCGTTGTAGGCGAGCTGCTTCTTGCGCCGGCGTTCGGTCTCGGCCATCGCCCGCTCCATCGAGCCGGTGATGTGGTCGGCGTACAGGATGCAGCGGGCGTCGGCGTTGCGGGCGGCCCGGCCGATGGTCTGGATCAGCGAGGTCTCGGAGCGCAGAAACCCCTCCTTGTCGGCGTCGAGGATGCCGACGAGGGCGCATTCCGGGATGTCGAGGCCCTCGCGCAGCAGGTTGATGCCGATCAGGACGTCGAAGGCGCCCAGCCGCAGGTCGCGGATGATCTCAATGCGCTCCAGCGTGTCGATGTCCGAGTGCATGTAGCGTACCCGCACGCCGTTCTCGTGCAGGTACTCGGTCAGGTCCTCGGCCATGCGCTTGGTGAGCGTCGTCACCAGCGTGCGGTAGCCGGCGGCCGCCACCTCCTTCACTTCTCCCAGGAGGTCGTCGACCTGGGAGCGGGCCGGGCGCACCTCGATGACCGGATCGACGAGACCGGTCGGGCGGATGACCTGCTCGGCGAAGACGCCGCCGGTCTGCTCCAGCTCCCACTTCGCCGGCGTCGCCGAGACGTGGATCGATTGCGGGCGCATCGCGTCCCATTCCTCGAACCGCAAGGGTCGGTTGTCGAGGCAGGAGGGCAGCCGGAAGCCGTATTCGGCGAGCGTCGCCTTGCGGCGGAAGTCGCCCCGATACATGCCGCCGATCTGCGAGACCGTGACGTGGCTCTCGTCGGTGAAGACCAGGGCGTTGTCGGGCAGGTACTCGAACAGGGTCGGCGGCGGCTCGCCGGGCTTGCGGCCGGTGAGGTAGCGCGAATAATTCTCGATGCCGTTGCAGGCCCCCGTCGCCTCGATCATCTCGAGGTCGAAGGTGCAGCGCTGTTCCAGACGCTGGGCCTCGATCAGCCGGCCCATCCGGGTCAGCTCCTCGACCCGCCACTTCAGCTCGTCCTTGATGCCCTTGACCGCCTGCTGGAGGGTCGGGCGCGGCGTGACGTAGTGGCTGTTGGCGTAGACCTTGACGAACTTGAGCGTGTTGAGGGTCTTGCCGGTGAGCGGATCGAACTCCGAGATCGCCTCGATCTCGTCGCCGAACAGGCCGATGCGCCAGCCGCGATCCTCCAAGTGGGCCGGCCACAACTCGATCACGTCGCCGCGCACCCGGAAGGTGCCGCGGGCGAAATCGGACTGGATGCGCTTGTATTGCAGCGCCACCAGGTCGGCGACGAGCTGGCGCTGCTCGATCTTCTCGCCGAGGCTGACGGTGAACGACATCGCCGTATAGGTCTCGACCGAGCCGATACCGTAGATGCACGACACCGAGGCGACGATGATGACGTCGTCGCGCTCCAGGAGCGCCCGGGTGGCGGAGTGGCGCATCCGGTCGATCTGCTCGTTGATCGACGATTCCTTCTCGATGAAGGTGTCGGAGCGTGCGACGTAGGCCTCGGGCTGGTAATAGTCGTAGTAGGAGACGAAGTACTCGACAGCGTTGTCGGGGAAGAAGCTCTTGAACTCGCCGTAGAGCTGCGCCGCCAGGGTCTTGTTCGGAGCCAGGATCAGGGCCGGGCGCTGGGTCTCCTCGATGACCTTGGCCATCGTGAAGGTCTTGCCCGAGCCCGTGACCCCGAGCAGGACCTGGTCGCGCTCCTGGCCCTGGATGCCGGCCACCAGTTCGGCGATGGCGCGGGGCTGGTCGCCGGCCGGGGTGAACTCGGAATTCAGCCGGAACGGGACGCCGCCCTCGGATTTCTGCGGCCGCTCGGGCCGGTGCGGGCGCCACAGCTCGCCGTTCTTGAACAGAGGGTTGCCCTCGGTGAGGAGCTTGGTCAGCGCGTCGACCGTCGCCGAGACGCCCTCGGCCGCGAGCGAGCCGCGTTCCTCCACCGCCTCGGACGGATCGAGGCCGCCGGCGGCCGCCGGCTCGCGCAGGCCGAGCGCCTGGGCGAGCGCCGGCTCGACATCGGCCGCGGTGCCGTGCGCGAAGGCGGCCTGCGGCGCCTCGCCGAAACCGTCAGGTCCTGCAGCCTCCGGGCGCCGGGCGCGGCGGGCGGGCTTGTCGGCGGCCTTCGCCTCCACGGGCTTGGCCTGCACCACGTCCCTGCGCGGCCGGCCCCGCTTCGGCGGCTCGGGCGGCGGCGGCGGCGCGGCGGTGGGCAGGCGGTCGCGGTTCAGCGCTGGGTTCAGCAGCTCGGCGAGGAAGGGATCGAGCGGCTTCAGCTCGGGCTTCGAGGCCTTGCCGGTCGATGGGCGGGGCTTCTTCGGGGCGGGCATACGTCAGATATGGCAAGCCGTACCGGGCCCGGAAAGAGCTCTCGTCACCGCACCTTGGCGACCGCCAGCGTATTGCCCTCGACCAGCAGGAAGCCGATGCCGGCCCGACGCAGGGCGGCGACCGCGGCGTGGCGGCTTCGCGCCGCCGGCCCTTCGCCGTCTTCCTCCAGGCGTCGGACGGTCGAGAGCGACAGGCCGCTCGCCCCGGCGAGGTCGCCCATCGACCAGCCGAGCAGGCCTCGGGCGGCGCGCAGGTGCGAGGCCTGCACCGCCTGCTCCAGTCCCTGCCGCACCGCTCCGGACGCCGCCGGCCGGAATCCGCCGACCCGGCAATTCAGGCTGGCCCAGGACTCGATCCGGCCATCGTCGCCGCGCACCGGCACGAACACGCTGCGGATCCTGGCCGATCCGCCTCCCGCGAGCGCGAGGGCGTACTCGGCCGAGAAGGGCCGGCCGGTCGGAATCACCGCCTCCATCGTGGCGAGGGCCCGAGCGCGATCCTCGGGAACGAAGATCCGGGTCCAGTTCTCGTGGAAGTCCTGCTGCGACAGGCCGGTGAGGCTCAGGACCTCCCGCGACGCGAGGCGGAACGACCTCGTGTAGGGCGAGGCGTGCTGCCAGGTCTGCGCCTGCTCGAACAGGATCCGCCGGCGCCGCTGCTCCTCGCGATGCAGGGCCGCCATGTGCTCGGGATCGGTCACGTCCATCAGCACGCCGGCCGCCGTACGCGGTCGGCCGTCGAGGGTGAAGTAGACCGTGCCGTGGCTGGACAGGACGCGAACCGACCCGTCCGACCGGATTATCCGGAAGAGGTAGTTGGTGACGATGCCATCCCGCATCGCCTGCGCCCCGCCTTCGATGAGAGCACGATCGTCCGGATGGACGAGGTTGAAGAACAGGTCGCCGCCCGGCCTCGCCGCGCCCGGCTCGAGGCCGAGCAGGCGGAAGAGCCCGGGGGACCAGGTCTGCTCGTCGGTGGCGAAGGTCCAGGTCCAGGTGCCGGTCAGGCCATGGGCCTCGAGCAGCCGGAGCCAATCGCGATCCGCGAAGGCCAGGGTCCGCTGCGGGCCGCCCGGGATGCCGCCTTCCCGTTCGAGCTCGCTCACGCGTCGACCTCCGCGGGCCGATACGGCCCGTCGATCGGCGCCGGGGCCTCGCCGGGCAGCGGCGCCAGGGCCTCGCCGGGCAGCGGCGCCAGGGTCTCGCCGGGCAGCGGCGCATCGACCCCGAGCGGGGCGGGCAGGTCCCGGTCCCAGGGCGGATCGGCGAAGCGGGCCGCCACGAACGCGACCAGGGCCCGGACCTTGGCGGGCGGATTGCGGCGCGAGGGCATGACCGCGTGCAGCGGCAGCGACGGGATCGGCCCGAGATCGAGCGCCATCAGGCTGCCGCGGCGCAGGGCGTCGGCGACCAGGAAGGTCGGCTGGTAGATCAGCCCGAGCCCGGCGGCGGCGGCCGCCACCAGCGCGTCGCCGTTCGAGGCGCGCAGCGAGCCCTCGACCGCCACGGTACCGCCCTCGAAGCGCCAGCCGTCGCTGCTGGCGAGGGTGTAGCCGAGGCAGTTATGGCCGCTCAGCTCCGCCGGGCGGCGGGGCCGGCCCCGCGCCGCGAGATAGGATGGCGCCGCGCAGACGCGCATCCGGCACGGGGCGAGCGCCCGGGCGACGAGGCGCGAATCGCGCAGGTGGCCGATCCGGAGCGCCAGGTCCCAACCCTCCTCGATCAGGTCGACCGGCCGGTCGTTGAGGCCGAGCTCGACGGCGAGGCCGGGATGGGCGCGGGCGAACTCGGCCAGTGCCGGGGCGACCTGCAGCACGCCGAACGAGACCGGCACGTTGAGCCGCAGGGTGCCGCGGGGCTCCGCCGCCTCGGCGCCGGCCTCCGCCTCGGCCTCGTCGATCTCCGCGAGGATGCGCTCGCACGCCTCGAGGTAGCGCCGGCCGGCCTCGGTCAGGGTCAGGCGGCGGGTCGAGCGGTGCAGCAGCCGGGCGCCGAGGCGCTCCTCCAGGGTGGCGACGTGCTTGGTGACGCCGCTCTGCGACAGGCCGAGCGCCCGGGCGGCGGCCGAGAAGCTGCCGGTCGCGGCGACGCGCACGAAGGTCTGCATGGCGGTCAGCCGGTCGAGCACGGGGGCGATCTCACTCCGGGAGCGTGAAGTGAACCGACGAAATGCAGCATTCCACCTGGTTTGCAACCGAGGCAGTCTACGCGGGCCGCGGGGGCGATCCCACCGGCCCGGACGCCGAGGAGAGCCCGATGACGACGCCGATCGACCCGCAGGCCCGCATCGGGCACGTCCACCTGCGGGTGGCCGACCTCGACCGGGCGCTCGGCTTCTATTGCGGGGTGCTCGGTTTCACGCTGATGCAGCGCTACGGCCGGGAGGCCGCCTTCGTGTCGGCCGGCGGCTACCACCACCATATCGGGCTCAACACCTGGGACAGCGCCGGCGGGTCGCCGCCGCCGCCCGGGAGCACCGGGCTCTACCACGTCGCGATCCTCTACCCGACGCGGGCGGCGCTCGCCGACGCGCTGGCCCGCCTCGACGCCGCCGGGATCCCGCTGACCGGGGCCAGCGACCACGGCGTGAGCGAGGCGCTCTACCTCGACGACCCGGACCGCAACGGGGTGGAGCTGTACCGCGACCGCCCCGAGGCGGAATGGCCGCGGGACGAGGCGGGCGCCCTGCGGATGGTGACCCGCCGCCTCGACCTCGCGTCCCTGCGGGCGGAGCTTACTCGGGCGCAGATCACTCGGCCGTAGGAGCCTCGGGCGCGCGGAAATAGGGCTCGACCGGGCCCTTCAGCTTCACGGTCATCGCGTTGCCGAAGCGGTCCTTGGCGTTGCCGGCGGCGAGCCGCACCCAGCCCTCGCTCACGCAATATTCCTCGACGTTGGTCTTCTCGACGCCCTTGAAGCGCACGCCGACGCCGCGCTCGAGCAGGGCGGCGTCGTGGAACGGGCTGCGCGGGTCGGTGCTCAGGCGGTCGGGCGGGGTGTCGGACATCGGGCCGGTCTCCGGGATTCAATCGGCGCCCCAGGTAGCCGCTCCCGGCGCCGCTGCCAATCCGCCCCGGGGCGCCTTCCCGCCGTTTGGAATTTTCATAATTCGGATCAGAGTATAGTTTTTCGCCGCAATGTAGAAAACCTCCAATATTTCACGATGATCTTGCCGCCGCGAATGTCTTGCTGCATGGAGGGCGTGCCGATCCCCGGCACGACCCGAGATGGAGGCCGCGATGGCGCGAGCGCTGATCCTGATTCACGGCTGTGCCGGCCTGTTCCGCGAGGGATGGCCCCCGGTCGGGCTGCCGTGGGAGCGGCTCGTCGTCCTGCTGAGCGGGGCGGAGCGCGCACGATGACCTTCCACCAGCACGAGCGCTCGCGGGCCGAGGCCGAGATGCGGGCGCAATCGGCCCTGGAGCGGGCCCTGACCCTGGCCTTCTGGGACGCCCTCGAGCGGGGGCCGCTGCCGCCGATGGCCGCGCTCGAGGCCGCGGCCCGCACCGTCGGCGCGCTCTATCGCCAGATCGCCTCCCTGCACGGCCCGGCGCCGCGCTGCGGCTGCGGCTGGCAACCCGAGCCGGACGAGGACCTGATCCGGCTCGAGGCGATGCTGGCGGCGGCCCTCGTCGAGCGGACCCGGCCGGCACTCGCCGACCTGCCGGTGCAGGGGCGGGCCTGAGGGCGGATCGTCCGCGCCCCTCCGTCCCGACCCGTCCGCCGAGGCCCGGTCCAGCCCCGGTCTTGCCGCGGGATGGGAGCGGAGCGCCGGCAGTCGCTCAGGCCGCGCCACCGGCGAGCGGCACGGTCGCCAGCACGCCGCCGTCGAGCACCTGGTCGTCGGTGGCCCAGAGCAGCCACAGGGCCCCGACCGTGAGGCGCAGGATCGGCCGGTCCCACCAGCGGTCGATCAACCGGCTGAGGCACGCGGCCTCGGCCGGGTCGAGGTCGTCGGTCAGGGCATGCAGGCCGACGACGTAGAGGCCGCTCGGGGGCCGGCCCATGATCCGCTGGATCTCGGCCAGCATGTCGGTGCCGCCGCGGCGCTCCGGG
Organism: Methylobacterium sp. ap11; assembly: GCF_900110515.1. Classification (NCBI taxonomy): domain Bacteria; kingdom Pseudomonadati; phylum Pseudomonadota; class Alphaproteobacteria; order Hyphomicrobiales; family Methylobacteriaceae; genus Methylobacterium; species Methylobacterium sp. ap11. The sequence continues at coordinate 32,945 of NZ_FOEB01000033.1, forward strand.
TAGACCCGGAGATAGAGGCGGCCGAGATTGACATTGCCCGAGAAGAGGCCCCGCAGCTCCACCGCGACCGGGCCGAGCGCCGCCAGGGCCGCCCGCTGCCCGTCGGTGAGCGACGGCTCGGCGTCGGGCCCGACCGCCAGGGAGCCGCACAGGGTAGCGTGCAGGCGATCCGCGCGGCGCGCGGCGACGTCCCAGGCGATCTTTCCGGCAAGGGGAGAGGCGCGCAGCTCCCGTTCCAGCGCGGCGAAGGCCGGCGCGGCGGAAAGCGACGCCTGCGGCACCGGCAGCACCAGCGAGACGACCCGGGGATGGCGCCCGTGATCGTAGTGACGGCCTTCCCGCGACGGAATCACGCCCGGGTGGCCGGGCGCCACCAGGGGCAGGTGCGCCAGGCGGTAGGATTCGTCGAGGACGAGCCCGTCGCCCGGCGCGAAGACGGTGCGGCTGCGGCGATAGGCAAGGGCCACGTCCGGGCAGAAGACCGGCCCGGACGCCACCGGATCAGTCGTCCTTCTTGCGGGCGGACTTCACGGTGGGCTTGGCCGCCGGCTTGGTCTCGGCCTTCGGGGCGGGCTTGGCCGCCGGCTTCGAATCCTGCTTGGCGTCCTGCTTGGCGGCGGGCTTCGCCGCGGCCTTGTGGCTCTTCGGCTCGGCGATCACCGCGGTGGACGGACCGGTGGAGGCGAAGGCCGAGGCCGCGGCCGGCGCCGCGCCCTTGTGGCGGGCGAGAAGCTTCGGCTGCGGCACGGTGGCGCCGGTCGCCGCGATGCTGCGGCTCGGCGCGGGCCGTTGCGGCACGGGCTTGGCCACCTTCACCCGCGCCGCCGGCCTGGCGGCGACGGGCTTCGCCGGCGCCGCCTCGTCGGTCGCCGCGATGGCGCTCTCGGCCGGGTCGCGGCCGGTCCAGACCAGCACCGGCTGCAGCGGCGCCCGCGGCGGCAGGGCGCGGTTGCGCAGGGCCGCGCTGTTCATGGTGGCGAAGGCCAGGGCCGAGGAGGGCGGCGCCCCGGCGGCCATCAGCTGGGCGTTGGCGTTGTCGGCATTGCCCCCGGCCGCCGCGGCGCTCGCGGTGAGGGCCGCGGAATCCGCGTCCGTCGGCATCGGCCGGCGCTTGTCGCAGATGTAGGGCCGCATGTCGGGCGGGGTGGCGATCGGCGAGGTCGGCAGCTCGGCGAGGGTCTGGCCGCCGAAGCTGAAGCTCGACTGGCCGAAGCCGTAATCGAACAGGTCGGCGGCCTTCAGGTCGCGCTCGCGGGCGCTCGCCTGGCCCATCACCACCGTGAGGATGCGCCGGCCGTTGCGGTTGGCGCTCGCCACCACGTTGAAGCCGCCCGAGCAGATGAAGCCGGTCTTCATCCCGTCGACGCCGGCATAGCGGCCGAGCAGGCCGTTGTGGTTCGGCATCACGGCGCGGCCGAACTGGATCGCCGAGATCGAGAACAGGTCGCGGTTCTCGGGAAAGTCGCGCAGCAGCGCCCGGCCGAGCACCGCCATGTCGCGGGCCGAGGTCCATTGCCGCGGGTCGGGGAGGCCGTTGGGGTTGGTCCAGCGGCTGTCGCGCATGCCGAGGCGCTGCGCGGTCTCGTTCATCTGCGCGGCGAAGCCGTCGATCGAGCCGCCGAGATTCTCGCCGATCGCCCAGGCGACGTCGTTGGCCGACTTCACCATGATGATCTTGAGCGCGTTGTCGAGGGTGAGCTGCGTGCCGGGCTTGAAGCCCATCTTGGAGGGCGGCTCGGCCGCGGCGGCCTCCGAGATGGTGAGCAGCTGGTCCATCGAGGCGCGGCCCTGGCGCACCATGTCGAGGGCGACGTAGGTCGTCATCAGCTTGGTGATCGAGGCCGGGAACCACGGATCGGTGGCGCCCTGGCTGTAGATCACCTTGCCGGAATCGACGTCGACGACCAGCATCGGCGCGGTGACCGCCCCCGCCGTCCCGGCAGCCAGAAGAGCACCGAGGCCGAGGAGGCGTCCGGCGAGGCGCGGCAGCAGCGCAGCGTTGAACATTCCGATGGATTCCCGTCGTACCGGTGCCGTCCCGCGGCGCGCCCCGCGACCGTCCGGCCCCTTGCTCCGGGCCGTCCGATCGCGCCGCCCCGGGCACCGCACGGCGGACCGGTCGTGATTGTAGGGCAGCGGCGAAGCTTTTGACAGCGCCGCGCGATGCGCCCATGAACCCGACATCCATGGCGGGAGGATGGCGGCCCACCCCTCCCCCGGCCGCCCACAGGCCCGTCCACAGGCGGGGGACGCGCGCACCGGCCCTGCGCCGGGCGCCCTTGCGGGCGCGGGCCGCATCTGACACGCCAGGGCGACCGTCTCGATCCACAGGGGAGCACCGCGCGACGCCGCAAGGCGGCGCCCGACGACCGACATCATGAGCTACGCCGTCAAGGAGATCTTCCACACCCTCCAGGGCGAGGGCGCCCAGGCCGGGCGCGCCTCGGTGTTCTGCCGCTTTTCCGGCTGCAACCTGTGGAGCGGCCGCGAGGCCGACCGGGCGCAAGCCGCCTGCCGGTTCTGCGACACCGACTTCGTCGGGACCGACGGCGTCGGCGGCGGCCGCTTCCCCGACGCGGAGGCCCTGGCCGAGGCGATCGAGCGGACCTGGAACGGGGCGCGGGGCCGGCGCTACGTGGTGTTCACCGGCGGCGAGCCGCTGCTCCAGCTCGACGACGCCCTGCTCGCCGCCGTGCATGCCCGCGGCTTCGAGGTCGCGGTGGAGACGAACGGCACGCAGGCCGCCCCGGCGGGGATCGACTGGATCTGCGTCAGCCCCAAGGCCGGCGCGCCCCTGCGCCTCACCGGCGGCCACGAGCTGAAGCTCGTCTACCCGCAGGACGGCCTCGACCCGGACGCACTCGCCGAGCTCGACTTCCGCCACCTCTGGCTCCAGCCGATGGACGGGCCCGACCGGATCGCCAACACCCAGGCCGCGGTGGCCCATTGCCTGCGCGACGCCCGCTGGCGCCTCAGCCTGCAGACCCACAAGCTGATCGGGATCCCGTAGCCGCCGCACGGGCCCGCACGGGTTCGCCCGCCGGCCCCATCGGTGCTAAGGGGCCGCCCAACTCCATCTCCAGAACAGACGACCGATGAAGATCACCCAGGCCTTCACGTTCGAGGCCGCCCACCGGCTGCCGAACGTGCCCGCGACCCATCGCTGCCACCGCATGCATGGCCATTCCTACCGGGTCGAGCTGACCCTCGACGGGCCGGTCGACCCCGAGACCGGCTGGGTCGTCGACTTCTTCGACGTCGAGGCCGCCTTCGGGCCGGTGCTCGAGCGGCTCGACCATTACTGCCTCAACGAGGTGCCGGGCCTCGAGAACCCGACCGCCGAGCACATCGCGGTCTGGATCTGGGAGAAGACCCGGCCGGCCCTGCCGCTCCTGTCCTCGGTCAAGGTGTTCGAGACGCCGATGTCGTGGGCGGAATATACCGGGGCGTGACACGGAGTGCCTGTTCCAGCGCACATGTCAGTCGGCGATCCGGAAAGCAGGCGCTCCTATCCTCTCACCTCATCCTGAGGTGTTGGCGATCGCAGATCGCACGCGATCGAAGATCGACCGACCTCGAAGGAGGGCTCCAGGGATCACGGCGACATCTGGAGCCCTCCTTCGAGGCTCCCGTTGGTCGCACCTCGGGATGAGTTGAGAGAACAGGGTCACCCTGCCGTGTTCACACAGCCGACCGAAAAGCCCGCTCGCACAGGCTCCGACGAGGTGGAGCGTCAGCAGCGGCTCGCCGCCATCGTCCGGGCCGATCCCGACCTGATGGCGCTCCTGGCGAAGGCCCGCGACCTCGCCCTGCCGCAATGGCGCCTCGTCGCCGGCTGCCTCTACCAGACGGTCTGGAATGTTTTGACCGGGCGGCCGCGCGGGCACGGCATCCGCGACTACGACCTGATCTACTTCGATTCCGACCCGTCCTGGGACGCCGAGGACGCGGTCTTGCGACGCGCGGCCCCGGTTCTCGCGGGTGGCGTCGGCCCGGTCGAGATCCGCAACCAGGCCCGGGTCCATCTCTGGTTCGAGCGCCGTTTCGGCAGCCCCTACCCTCCCCTGCCGAGCGCCGATGCGGCCTTGTCCCGCTACGCGGCGATCGTCCACGCGGTCGGGGTGCGGTTCGAGCCGGACGACGCGCTCTCGATCGTCGCGCCGTTCGGCCTCGCCGACCTGTTCGGAATGGTCGTGCGCCCCAACCCCGCCATCGCCAACGGGCCGGCCTACGCCGCCAAGGCGGAACGGGCCCGGGCGCTGTGGCCCGAGATCACGGTGCTGCCGTGGCCTGGAGTAGGCGACCCGGCTGTCAAGTGCGCGGGAGACACGGCGGCGGTTTCCAACGGGCTGTCCCCCGGGCCCTCCCCGTTCTCGACAAGTGGTTGAGCTCGCAGGGATCTTTTGGCGCCCGCAACGTCGCTTCAACGAAACGGTCACGATTCCAGCACCTTGCCGCCGGACAGGCTGTGGATCGGGTGGGGGTGGCTGCATCGTGTAACGATCGGTTCACTTTGCGGTCGATCGTTCCTGTTGCGGGGCGTCACCAGGACAGCCTAGTTTTTGGCCCATGCCCGCCCTTCGCGCGGGTCTCGTCCCGCTCTGAGATGATCGACCTGACCGGCTTCCGGGCACGACGCGCCCGGGCGTCGCCGTGGGCTGCCGCCAACCCTTGGCGCCGCCTCGCGGATTTCGGGGTCCCCGGTCCTTAAGAGAAACGAGACCAGTTGTTGATAGACCGGGGTGAACCACGGGAAAAAGGCACGGGAGCCGTTGACTCCCTCGGCCCTTCGACCCGGCCGCCGGGCCCCTCGTCCGGGGTGCGGCAAGCGTATCTGCGTACGGACCGGGTCGCGGGCAACCGCGGACGGGCCGAGAAGGGACCAGTCATGCGTGTGGACGGCAGCTTGGCGGAAGGAGTCGGCTCCGGCCGTGGCGGCAACGGCGACGACGGCCGCACCAGCGGCACCGCCGACATCGCGGGAGCCTGGCAGCGGGTGAAGCGCCGCCTGCGGGCGGAGCTCGGCGAGGACGTGTTCGCGAGTTGGTTCGCCCGGCTCGAGCTTCAGGACGTGTCCGGCGGCGTCGCCCGCCTCACCGTGCCGACCCGGTTCCTGAAGAGCTGGATCGAGTCGCACTACATCGACCGGGTGCTCGCCACCTTCCGCAGCGAGGCCGACGGCATCGAGAGCCTGGAGGTCGGGGTGCGCGGCGCGATGGCCCCGGCCCGGCCGGGCGCCGCCGCCGCGGCCAAGCCCGCCCCGGCCCCGCGCCCGGCGGCCTCCGCCGGCTTGGCCGCCGAGCTGCCCGAGCCCGAGCGCCAGGCCCGCGGCGCCGCCCCGGAGGGGGATCTCGGCGGCGCGCCGCTCGACGCGCGCCTGACCTTCGAGAGCTTCGTGGTCGGCCGCTCGAACGCGCTGGCGCACGCCGCCGCCGAGCGGGTCGCGCGCCACGACGGGGGCCCTGCGCTCTACAACCCGCTCTACTTCCATGCCGGCGTGGGTTTGGGCAAAACCCACCTCCTGCACGGCATCGGCCACTCGGTGAAGAACGCCGGGCGGCGGGTGATCTACCTCACCGCCGACCGCTTCATGTACGGCTTCGTCAACGCGCTGAAGACCCAGAGTGCGCTGGCCTTCAAGGAGAAGCTGCGGGCGATCGACGTCCTGATCCTCGACGACGTGCAGTTCATCCAGGGCCGCTCGATCCAGGCCGAGTTCGGCCACACCCTCAACGCCCTCATCGATGCCGGGCGCCAGGTCGTGGTGGCGGCCGACCGGCCGCCGACGGAGCTGGAAGCCCTCGACGAGCGCGTCCGCTCGCGCCTCGCCGGCGGCCTCGTGGTCGAGATCGGCACCCTCGACGAGGCCCTGCGCGCCTCGATCCTGCAATCGCGCCTCGAGGCGGTGCGGGCCTCGCACCCGGCCTTCGAGGTGGGTCCCGCGGTCGCCGAATACGTGGCGAAGGCCATCACCGCCAACGGCCGCGACCTCGAAGGCGCGGTCAACCGGCTCCTGGCCCACGCGACGCTGACCGGGGCGCCCGTCACCCTCGACACCGCCGAGACGGCGATCCGCGACCTCGTGAAGAACCGCGAGCCGAAGCGGGTCAAGATCGAGGACATCCAGAAGCTGGTGGCGAGCCGCTACAACGTCTCGCGCTCCGACATCCTCTCCGAGCGCCGCACCGCCGCGGTGGTCAAGCCGCGCCAGATCGCCATGTACCTCTCGAAGGTGCTGACGCTGCGCTCCCTGCCGGAGATCGGCCGGCGCTTCGGCGGTCGCGACCACACCACGGTGCTCCACGCCGTGCGCAAGATCGAGAAGGCGATCGGCGAGGACACGGCGCTCTGCGACGAGGTCGAGCTCCTGAAGCGCATGCTCCAGGACTGATGTCCTCAAATCGATAACCCTGTGCGACGCGCGCGGGGGAGGCTCGTGGATGAGCCTCCCCCGCCGGCTTGCCTTCGGGGAGCGCCTTCGCCAAAGTTCCCGTCCCGTGCGTGCACGGGGCAACGAGTGCGGTTGCCGGCCTTGAACGGTCGGTCGTTCGAGACACGGATCACCCTGATGAAAGTCACCGTCGAGCGCGCGGCCCTTCTTCGGTCGCTCGGCCACGTGCACCGCGTCGTGGAGCGGCGCAACACGATCCCGATCCTGTCGAACGTGCTGCTGCGCTCGGGGCCGGACGGCCTCCAGCTGAAGGCCACCGACCTCGACATCGAGGTGACCGAGACGATCCCCGCCGACGTGGTCGACGGCGGCGCCATCACGGTGCCGGCCCACGTCATCTACGACATCGTGCGGAAGCTGCCCGACGGCGCCCAGGTCTCGCTCGAGACCAGCGGCGAGACCGGCCAGATGCTGATCCGCTCGGGCCGCTCGCGTTTCACCCTCGGCGCCCTGCCGGAGGGCGATTTCCCCGACCTCGCCGCCGGCGAGTTGCCGCACCGCTTCGAGCTGCCGGCCGCCGACCTCAAGCGCCTGATCGACAAGACCCAGTTCGCGATCTCCACCGAGGAGACGCGGTACTACCTCAACGGCATCTTCTTCCACACCATCGACGCCGAGGGCTCGCTCAAGCTGCGGGCGGTCGCCACCGACGGCCACCGCCTCGCCCGCGTCCAGATGGAGGCGCCGGAGGGCAGCGGCGGCATGCCGGGCATCATCGTGCCGCGCAAGGCCGTGGCCGAGATCCAGAAGCTCGTCGAGGATGGCGGCGAGACCGTCGGCGTCGAGATTTCCTCCGCCAAGGTGCGGTTCAGCTTCTCGTCCGGCGTCACCCTGATCTCGAAGCTCATCGACGGCACCTTCCCGGATTACGCCCGCGTCATCCCGACCGGCAACGACAAGCGCCTGACGGTCGAGCGCGACCAGTTCGCCAAGGCGGTCGACCGCGTCTCGACGATCTCGTCCGAGCGCGGCCGCGCGGTGAAGCTCGCCATGACCGACGGACGCCTGTCGCTCTCGGTCAACAACCCGGATTCGGGTTCGGCGACCGAGGAGCTGGACGTCGACTACGAGTCCGGCCCCCTCGATATCGGCTTCAACGCCCGATACCTCCTCGACATCACCGCCCAGCTCGACGGCGACACTGCCCTGTTCCGCCTCGCCGATCCGGGCTCGCCGACGGTGATCCAGGACCGCGAGGGGGCGCCCGCGCTCTACGTGCTGATGCCGATGCGGGTGTGAGGGCGGGATTGCGCGCGGCGAGAGTCGCGCGCACAGTCATGCCATGTCGAAATCCGTCTCCCTCGATTCCCCTTCAGCATCCCTTCTCGATGCCCTCGTCGGAACCGGCCGGTACGGTTCGGAGAGTGAGGTCGTGGAAGAGGCCCTGCGTCTGCTGAGCAGCCGGGAGGCCCAGATCGCTCGTCTCCGGCAGGCATGGCGAGAGGGCGTGGAGGGCGGCAACTATCAGCCGGCCGAGATCGTGTTCGCCGAGTTGGAGGAACGCTACAGGACCCCGGATAGCGAGGCGTGAGGCGCGTCGTCATCTCCGCGCCAGCGGCCAAAAACCTCAGGGATGTCTGCGACTACATTGCGACCGATAGCCCTGTTCGGGCTCTACGATTCGTCGCCGCGCTCAAAGAGCGCTGCCTCAGCCTCGCGTTCCATCCGTTCCGCGGCAAACCTGCTCCTGAGATCGGTCTTGACGTGCGTATGCTGGTCGAAGGCAACTACCTGATCCTGTATCGCGTCTAGACCGAGATCGTGATGATCGATCGGATCATCTGCGGCGCACGCGACATGGCGGGCCTCGACGACGACCTGTGATATGGCCCGGGGATGACCGAGCCAGACCCCTTGCGCGTCACCCGACTGATCGCCCGCGACTTCCGCAACCACGCCGATCTCGACCTCGCGGTCGGACGCCACTTCGTCGCGCTGGTGGGGGAGAACGGGGCCGGCAAGACCAACATCCTGGAGGCCCTGTCGCTCTTCGCCCCCGGCCGGGGCCTGCGCCGGGCCGATTTCGCCGGGATGGCGCGCGAGGGCGGGGCGGGCGGCTTCGCGGTCTCGCTGACGCTCGAGGGTCCGAACGGCGACCACCGCATCGGCACCGCCTGGGAGCCGCCGCGGGGCCGCGACGAGCGCGGCGGCCGGCTCTGCCGCATCGACGGGGCCACCGCCCCCTCCCCTACCGCCTTTGCCGAGCAGGTGCGGGTGGTCTGGCTCACCCCCGACCTCGACGCCCTGTTCCGCGGCCCCGCCGGCGACCGGCGCCGCTTCCTCGACCGGCTGGTGCTCGCCGTCGATGCCGGCCACGGCGCCCGGGTCAACGCGATGGAGCGGGCCTTGCGCTCGCGCAACCGCCTGCTGGAGGAGCGGCCCGACGACGGACCCTGGCTCGACGCGGTGGAGCGCGAGGTGGCGGAACTCGCCGTCGCGGTGGCGCTCGCCCGCCGCGAGACCGTGGAACGCCTCGACAGCCTGATCCTGTCGACCCGCGACGAGGCCTCGCCCTTCCCCTGGGCCGGGGTGCGGCTGGAAGGCGACATCGACGACCTCGTGGCGGTCTGGCCGGCGGTCGATGCCGAGGACCGCTACCGCGCGATCCTGCGACAGAACCGGTTTCGCGACCGCGCCGCCGGCCGGACGCTCGCCGGCCCCCAGGCCTCCGACCTCGTGGTCCGCCACGGCCCCAAGGACGTGCCCGCCGCCACCGCCTCGACCGGCGAGCAGAAGGCGCTGCTGATCGGCCTGGTGCTGGCGCATGCCCGCCTCGTCACCGGGATGAGCGGGCTCAGCCCCCTCGTCCTCCTCGACGAGGTCGCCGCCCATCTCGATCCTCGGCGGCGCGCCGGCCTGTTCGACGCGCTGGAGGCCCTGCCGGGGCAGGTCTGGATGACCGGGGCCGATCCGGTGCTGTTCGGCGAGCTGGGCGGGCGGGCGGACGTGGTGCAGGTGGCGGAGGGGAGCGTGCGCGCCTGAACGGCCTCAGAGCGTCGGCGGCAGCGTCGTGCGGCTGAAATCGTTGCCGACGAACAGCAGCGGCAGGCCGCGGACGGCCGCGCAGGCATAGGAGAAGCAGTCGCCGAGATTGAGCCGCGCGGGATGGCCCCGCCCTTTGCCGTAGCGGGCATAAGCCAAGAGGGCGCCGTTGACCTCGGCCTCCGCGACGGCAACGAGCCCGATGCGGCTGATCGTCATGAATCCCCTCACCTGCCGTTCGGCATCCTCGACGGACAGGCCAGCCTCGCGGCTGATCGCCGTGACGGCTACGAAGACCGCAAGGGTCGACGTGACCGGATCCTGCGCATCATCGATCTGATTGGTCAGATCCGTCGCCCCGGTTTCCTTGAGCAGGATCGCGACGATCGCCGAGGCATCGACGAACATCAGGGTTCGCCGTTCAGGTCGTCGAAGAAGGCCTTGTCCGCCTTCAGCCCGGTGCGCCGGAACGACGCGATATAGTCCTGGATCGGCTTGATGCGCTCGACCAGCGGGACGGATTCCTCGCGGCGGGCGATCTCGGCGGTCAGCGCCAAGCGGACGGCTTCCGTCTTGCTCACGCCGGCCATCGTCGCCAATTTGTCAGCCAGCTGATTCACCTCCTGGCTGCGGATGTTGAGCGACATGGGACGCGATCCTGTGTAGACACCGTCGCCAGCATGTCTACACGCCTCGCGCTCCGTCGCAAGGCCGCGCAGAGCGATCGAACCCCATGACGAACCGCCTCGACGAGGCCCGCGCCGCCCTTCGCAAAACCTTCGGCTACGAGGATTTCCGTCCCGGCCAGGCCGAGGTGATCGGCGCCGTGCTCGACGGGCGCGACGTCTTCGCGGTGATGCCGACGGGCTCGGGCAAGTCGATGACCTACCAGCTCCCCGCCCTGGTGGAGCAATCGCTGACCGTCGTCGTCTCGCCCCTGATCGCGCTGATGCACGACCAGGTGAAGCAGATGGAGGCCTTCGGCATCGAGGCCGGCACCCTCAACTCGTCGGTGTCGGAATCGAGCGCCCGGGAGACCTGGCGCGGCATCCGCCAGGGCAGCTTGCGCCTGCTCTTCGTCTCGCCCGAGCGGCTCCTGATGGACGGCCTGATCGAGGCGTTGCAGGGCGCGGGCGTGCGCCGGCTCGCCGTCGACGAGGCCCACTGCGTCTCGCAATGGGGCCACGACTTCCGGCCCGAATACCGCGACCTCGCGCGCGCTCGCGAGGCGCTCGGCGACGTGCAGACCGTGGCGCTGACCGCGACGGCGGACGCCGCGACCCGGGCCGACATCTCCGAGCGGCTGTTTCCCCGCGGGCGCAAGCCCGAGCTGTTCGTCCATTCCTTCGACCGGCCGAACATCCGCCTGACCTTCGCGCCGAAGGAGCACCCGACGCGCCAGCTCTCGCGGTTCCTGCGCCCGCGCAAGGCCGAGAGCGGCATCATCTACTGCTCCTCGCGAAAACGCACCGAGCAGATCGCCGAGATCCTGCAGCAGGACGGCTTCAACGCGCTCGCCTACCATGCCGGGCTGGAGCAGAGCGTGCGGATGCGCAACCAGGACACCTTCCTGCAGGAGGACGGCGTCGTGGTGGTGGCGACCATCGCCTTCGGCATGGGCATCAACAAGCCGGACGTGCGCTACGTCTGCCACGCCGACATGCCCTCGACCATCGAGAGCTACTACCAGGAGATCGGGCGGGCCGGCCGCGACGGGCTGCCGGCCGACACGCTGACCCTCTACGGCCTCGACGACATGGCGCTCCGCCGCCGCCAGATCGACGAGAAGGAGGTGCCGGACGACCGCCGCCGGATCGAGCGCCGCAAGCTCGAGGCGATGATCGGCCTGTGCGAGGGCGCGACCTGCCGGCGCCAGTCGCTCCTCGGCTATTTCGGCGAGCAGAGCGAGCGGTGCGGGCGCTGCGACCTCTGCCGCGGCGGCGTCTCGCTCATCGACGGCACCGTGGCGGCCCAGAAGGTGCTCTCGGCGGTGGTGCGCACCGGCCAGCGCTTCGGCGCCGCCTATATCTGCGACCTCGTCCACGGCAAGGAGAGCGAGCAGATCCGCCGCAACGGCCACGTCCAGCTCAAGACCTTCGGGGTCGGCTCCGACAAGCCGGTGGCGGCCTGGCGGGCGATCCTGCGCCAGCTCTTCGCCGCGGGTGCGGTGGCCGAGAACGGCGACGGCTATGGCGGCCTGTCCCTCACCGACAAGGGCGAGGCGATCCTGTTCGGCCGCGAGCCGGTGCAGCTGCGCCCCGATCCCGAGCCGAAGGCCCCCAAGGAGCGCCGCCGCGCGACCCAGGACGACGACACGCTCGGCCTCTCGGAAACCGACGAGGCGCTGTTCCAGCACCTGCGCGGCCTGCGCGCGACGCTCGCCCGCCAGGAGGGCGTCGCCGCCTACATGATCTTTCCCGATCGCACGCTGATCGAGATGGCGCGCGCCAAGCCCGTCGACCTCTGGGCCCTGCGCTCGGTCCACGGGGTGGGCGAGCGCAAGCGGGATGCCTATGGGCAGCCCTTCGTGGAGGCGGTGGCGGAGTTCCTGGCGGATGCGGCGAAGCGGGCGGGGTGAGCGGGGCTTTTCACGGAAAGCCCTTCAGACCGCGTATCCCCGCACCCTGTCGATCCGACAGGATGAGTCGCATAGCCTCTGTGGCGTAAGGTCGATGCGCTTGGTGGTCGGCGGACTTTCCCGTCCGCTTACCCATGTTGTCCGCCACCCTGAGCCCGATAGGCAGAACGACCGCATGGGGTGGGCAGAGATGTCTACCCGCCCGCACTCCGTCGGCCGCGCGGACCCGTGGAGGCTGGCGTGTTGTCGTGGTTTTCATCGAGGAGCTTGCGCCAGCGGGTCAGGCGCTCGGGGTTGACCGTACCGTCGGCGACGGCGGCCTGCACGGCGCAGCCGGGTTCGTGCGCGTGCGTGCAGTCGCGGAACCGGCACGAGTGTGCGAGTTCGGTGATCTCGGCAAACAGCGTTGCGATCCCTTCCGTCGCGCCGCTGACGTGCAGCGTTCGCATTCCCGGTGTGTCGATCACCCAGCCGCCCCCCGCGATGGCGTGCAGAGACCGCGCCGTCGTGGTGTGGCGTCCCTTGGCGTCGTGTTCGCGAATGCCTCCGGTTTCCTGGGGAAGCGCTTGTCCCGGGCCGGCGAGCGTGTTCACCAGGGTCGATTTGCCGACACCGGAAGAGCCGACCAGCGCCACGGTCTGGCCCACCCCGCACCACGAGGCCAAGGTGCGGGCAGCCTCCGGAAGCCGGGGATTGACGATCACGACGTCGAGCCCGCGCTGCAACTCGGCCGCCTGACGGCGGTAGACGTCAGCATCGGCCGCCATGTCGGCCTTGGTGAGCAGTATCACCGGATTCGTGCCGCCCTGGTTGGCGAGAGCCAGATAGCGCTCGAGTCGGGCCTGATTGAAGTCGGCGTTGCAGGAGGTGACGATGAACAGCGTATCGACGTTGGCTGCGGCTGGCTGCAGGGTTCGGCTGCCTTCGACGCGTCGCTCCAGGACCGTCCTGCGGGTCAGGCGTCGGTGAAGCATCCGGGTCCGGGGATCAACCAGGACCCAATCGCCCACGGCGAAATCACCGGTATTCGTATGAACGGGTAGCGTCAGCTCGACTGATCCCGCCTCCGACAGGGCGCTCAGGCGTGAGCGGTGAACCATGGCGATCCGCACGGGAGCGAGATCGGCTTCGTGCGGCTCACGCTGCTCCTCGAAGAAGGTGAGCCAACCCAGGCTCGCAAGCGGCGCAGGCGGGAGGGAATGGGGAAGATCGGTCACCCGGCGACACATGGCATGACCTCGGTCCGGTGACCAGCCGCTCGCAAGGGCCCGCTTCATCCTGCCCGTGCGAAGCGCTTGGCGAGGATCATGGCTGCGGCGAGGACGAAGACGGCGAGCGCGGACGATCTGGCGGTTTCGTCATCGCGGGCGAGCCTGCGGCACCAACCGACCCGCCGCTGGGACGATCGACGAGGAACCGTACGTCCCCCCTTCGACGAGAGAGGAAGAACGCATCCGCCTCATAAGGTTCAGGGTGGCGTGATTGCCATCGTCGGCCGCCCCCGCCGCGCCCGAAAATCCCGCAGGGTCGCGTCCAGTCGCTCCCGCAACGCCGTCTCCGACAACGGCCCGGCGAGGACGAGGCTCGCCAACACCTCCGGATGCTTCAGCCGCTGCTTCGGCGTCCGAGCGTGGTTGGCCACCCGCAACTGCCCCTCGGCACCGGGCAGGCCGAAATAGAAGCTCTCGCCCCGCATGCCCTGACCGATCTCCAAAAAGCCCTCGTCCAGCAGAAGCGCCCGGGCGCGAGCGATCGCCGCCGCCGGCGTCACGGCCGCCAGCCCGCCTCGTCCTCCTCGTCGCCGACATCGGTCTCGCGATACGGCCCGTCCGTCGCCTCGGCGCCGCGATAGCCGGTCGCCAGCACGTAGAGCTCGCTCGAATCGGCCCGGCTCGCCGCCGGCTTGACATGGCGCACGTTCGAAAAGTCGCGCTTCAGGTCGGTGAGCAGGCCGCCCTCGGTACCACCCTGCAGCACCTTGGCGAGGTAGAGGCCGCCCGGCGCGAGGACCTCGCGGGCGAAGGCCAGGGCCGTCTCGGCGAGCCCCATGATCCGCAGGTGGTCGGTCTTCTTGTGCCCGGTGGCGTTGGCGGCCATGTCGGACATCACGATGTCGGCCGGCCCGCCCAGCATCTCGGTGAGAAGCCCCGGCGCGGTCGGATCGAGGAAGTCGAGGGTGACGAAGTCGACGCCGGGCATCGGCTCGATCTCCAGGAGGTCGATGCCGACTACCCGCCCCCGGGGGGCCGACGCGCCCGGGTGGCTGCCGACCTTGGCGGCCGCCACCTGCGACCAGCCGCCGGGCGCGGCGCCGAGATCGACCACCCGCTGGCCGGGCTTGAGCAGCCGGAAGCGCTCGTCGATCTCAAGGAGCTTGAAGGCCGCCCGCGACCGGTAGCCCTCGCGCTTGGCGCGGGCCACGTAGGGGTCGTTGAGCTGGCGCTCGAGCCAGATCTTGGAAGAGACCGTGCGCCCGCGCCCGGTCTTGACCCGCTGCTTCAGGTCGCCCCGGAGGCCGCCGCCGCGACGATCGCTCATATGCCTTGACCTTCGATGTCCGAAAAACGTTTCACGGCAGATGACGCCCGCGGCCCGCGGGCGCAAGCCCGCCGACGACATCCGTGCGGGCCCGCCTCGCGAAAGCCCCGAACCCGGCCGTCAGCTCGGCCGCCCTCCCCGACGCCAGACCCCGTCCTCGCGCATCATGTTCATCAAGAGGCCCTCGCGCAGGCCGCGATCGGCGATGCGCAGGCGCTCGGACGGGAAGGCCCGGCGGATCGCCTCCAGGATGGCGCAGCCGGCCAGCACCAGGTCCGCCCGGTCGCGGCCGATGCAGGGGTTCTGCGCCCGGTCCGACAGGCGGGTCGAGAGCAGGCCGTCGATGGCGTCGGTGACCTCGCGGTCGCGCATCCACAGACCGTCGATCCGGCGCCGGTCGTAGCGGGGTAGGCGCAGGTGGGTGGCGGCGAGCGTCGTCACCGTGCCGGAGGTGCCGAGCAGGTGGAAGTTCGGCGCATGCGCCGCCGCGCCGGCGATCAGCGCGAACTTGGTCAGGCGGTCGGCGACCTCCTCGACCATGCCCTCGAAGACCGGGCGGGTCACGTCGGCCCCGCCGTAGCGCTCGGCCAGGGTGACGACGCCGACGGGCAGCGAATCCCAGGCGCGGATGCGCAGGGTCGGGTCGGCGCTGCGGGCGAGCGCGGCCGAGCCGTCGAGCCAGATGATCTCGGTCGAGCCGCCGCCGATATCGAAGATCACCACCGATTCGGCGTGCCGGTCGGCGAGCGCCGCGCAGCCGGTGACCGCGAGATAGGCTTCCGTGCGCCGGTCCACCACCTCGAGGTCGAGCCCGACCTCGCGGTGGACCCGGTCGACGAAGGCCGCGCCGTTGACGGCGAGCCGGCAGGCCTCGGTGGCGATCGACTTCGACCGCACCACCCCGCGGCTGCGCATCTTGCCGAGGCAGACCGCGAGCGCGTCGACCGTGCGCTCGACGGCGTCGTCGCTGAGCCGGTCGGTGGTCCCCAGGCCCTCGCCGAGGCGCACGATGCGCGAGAACGCGTCGATCACCCGAAACCCGTAGGGCGCCGGCTCGGCGATCAAGAGCCGGCAGTTGTTGGTGCCGAGATCGAGCGCCGCATAGGCGCGCCGATCCGGGCGACGTGGGGGGTCGACCCCCGCCGGATCCGGCGGAGGCGCGGTCGCGCGCGCTGTCTCGGCATACTCCGCGGCGCGCGCCGGCACGGAGACGGCGGTCTCATCCCTCATCGGCGATGCCGATATCCTTCACGTCCGACCCTGGCGGGACGGATTAAGCCCATCACATGAGGGAAGCTTACGTGGCTCCGGGCCGAACGCAAAGCCGCGATCGTGCCGCGCCGCGCGCCGATGCACCGGGACGACGCGGCCCCAACCAAGCACAGCCGTCGATCGGCGACCGGGATTCGTCGGTCAATCGACCGCCGACCCGGTGAGTTCGGCCTGTGTGAAGCGCTGCTGCTCCTCCATCACCAGCCCGGCGAGCTCGCGCTTCAGCGCATTGAACTCGGCCGAGGCGGTATCGCGCGGGCGGGCGAGCGGCACGATCAGGTCGCGCTTCATCCGGCCCGGGCGGTAGGTGAGCACGACGATGCGGTCGGCGAGGTAGATCGCCTCCTCGATCGAGTGGGTCACGAACACGATGGTCTTGCGGTACTCGGCCCAGATCCGCAGCAGCTCGTCCTGGAGCGTGCGCCGGGTCAGGGCGTCGAGGGCGCCGAACGGCTCGTCCATCAGCATCACCGGCGGGTCGAGAGCCAGGATGCGGGCGATGGCGACACGCTGGCGCATGCCGCCCGACAGGTCCTTGGGAAACCGCCCGAGGAAGTCCGACAGGCCGAGCTTCTGGGCGATGCGGGCAACCACCGCATCGGCCTCGGACCGGGCGACGCCCTTGATGTCGAGGCCGAAGCGGATGTTCTGCTCGACGGTCATCCAAGGGAAGAGGGCGTATTCCTGGAAGACCATGCCCCGCTCGGGGCCCGGATCGACGACCGGGCGGCCGTTCATCCGGATCGACCCGCCGGTGAGGGGCGAGAACCCCGCGATGGCGTTGAGAAGGGTGGACTTGCCGCAGCCGGACGGCCCGAGCAGGCAGACGAACTGCCCGCCCGGGATCGCCGCGGAGACGCCGTCGAGCGCCACCACGGCGCCCTCGCCGGTGCCGAACACCTTCGAGGCGTTCTCGATCGCGATCTCGGCGGCGCTCGGGCCGGGGCGGGCGGCGGGCTCGGGGCGGCGGAGCGGGGCCGTCGCAGTCTTTGCTTGCGCGGTCATGGTCAGCGCTCCAGGCCGCGATGCCAGCGCAGCAGGTGGTCGTTGAGGCGCGACATCGCGCCGTCGATGACGAGGCCGAGGATGCCGATCGTCAGCATGCCGCCGATGATCTTGTCCGACCACATGTACTCGCGCGCCTCCAGGATCCGGTAGCCGAGCCCGTCCGAGACCGCGATCATCTCGGCGACGATCACCACGATGAAGGCGGTGCCGATGCCGATGCGCATGCCGGCGAGCACGAACGGGCTCGCCGCCGGCAGGATCACCCGGCGGAACATCGTCCAGGAATTCGCCCCTAGGTTGCGCGCCGCCCGGATGTAGATCGAATCGACCTGCCGCACGCCCGCCACCGTGTTGACGAGGACCGGGAAGAAGGTGCCGAGCGCGATCAGGAACAGGGCCGGCGGGTTGCCAAGCCCGAACCACACGATGGCGAGCGGGATGTAGGCGATCGGCGGGATCGGTCGCAGGATCTGCAGGAGCGGATTGACGAGGCCGTAGAGCCGGTCGCTCGTGCCCATCAAGAGCCCGACCGGCAGCGCGAGGCCGACGCCGATGGCAAAGCCCGCGAGGACGCGGCCCAGGCTCGCCACCGCATCGTGCGGCAGCTCGCCGGAGAAGAGCCAGGCGGTGTAGCTCTGGGTCGCCGGGTCGTAGGGCAGGGCCGGCACGAGGCTGGCGATCCAGCGCGAGGCCACCGCGCTCGGCGGCGGCAGCACTACGGCGGAGAAGAGGCCGGCGCGGCTGGCGGCCTCCCACAGGATCAGGAGCCCGACCGGCAGCAGGGCGCCGCGGAACGCGGAGAGGCGGGTCACGAAAGGTCTCCGGACCGGCTCAGTTGGTCTTCGACGGGGTCTTGGGGTCGCTCTTGGCGCCGAGCTCGGCCTTCGCCTTCTCCAGCAGGTCGAGCTTGACCCATTCCGCGTCGCCCTTCGGCGGGTTGACCATCTTGCCGAGCCCGTACTTGTGCATCAGGTCGGCCGTGACCTGCATGTGGCCGGCCGGCATGTCGTAGGTATAATCCGCGTTCTCCATCGAATCGCGAAAATCCTTGCTGCTGAGCTGGCCCTTGAACACCGTTTCGCGGACGTACTTCTCGGCGAGGTCCGGCTTCTCGATGAAGGTCTTGGTCGCCTCGACGAACAGCTTGAGAACCCGAGCGGCGATCTCGGGCTTCTCGGTGTACATCTTCTCGGTCATGACGAGCGGGCGGTAGGGCACGCCGACCGGGGTGTCGTAGGGCTTGACGATCTCGTAGCCCCAGCCGTTCGAGATCGCTTGCGTCGATTGCGGCTCGCTCTGGCAGATCACGTCGACGTACTTTTGCGCCAGCGCCTGGTTCAGGTCGGCGTAGTTGTTGAAGTAGACGAGCTGCACGTCCTTGCCCGGCCGTTCGGACCAGGTGATGCCGTTCTTCTCGAGCTCGGCGAGCAGCATCAGGTCCTGGGTGCCGCCGCGCACCACCGCGACCTTCTTGCCCTTCACGTCGGCCAGCGTCTTGGCGCCGAGATCGGGCCGGCCGAGGATGCGCACGCCGCCATTGGCGAAGCCCGCCACCACCAGAAGCTTCACGCCGTTGCCGCGCGCCGCCACCGCGCCGTCGGCGCCCGAGGCCGCGATGTCGATCTGGTCGACCGCCATCGCCGGATAGATGTCGGCGCCCTTGGCGAACTGCTTCTCGTCGATCTTGAGGTTATATTTTCCGGCGATCTCCTTCATGTAGGAGATCGCGCCGTAATGGGCGAATTTCAGGTTGCCGAGGCGCACGACGTCCTGGGCGGCGGCCGGGCCGGAGATGGCCGCCAGGGCGGCGGCGACGGCGGCGAGGCGCTTGAGCATGCTTCACTCCCTGTCCGTCCGGCCACTGACGGGCCTGAATCGGTTCGGACGGGATATTGGACAAAAGTCGAGCCTGGCGGAAGCGTGATCGCGGGGCCGACGCTAAGACTTTAGACTCCGGGATTAAATCCGGACCATGGTCCGCCGATGTCAGAACCTGATCGCGGCACCCTTACAACAGGCCCTTGACCGCGGCCGCGGCGGCCAGCCGCGGCTGGGGCCGCAGCAGGCTCTTCACCTGAGAGAACGGACGCGGGCGGTTGATCACCTCGTCGAGGCGCGACCACAGGGTCTTGGGCGAGAACGGCTTGGCGATGATCTCGTTGACGCCGAGGTTGATCGCGCGATCGACCACGTTGCGGCGCGGCTGGGCCAGCATCAGGATGATCGGCACGGTAGGCGCCGGCGAGGTGGCGGGCGTGCGCGCGAGACGGATGAACTCCTCGCCCGAGAGGATCGCCAGGTCCCAGTCGAGCACGACGAGGTCGGGCTTGCTCTCGGCGAGCACGCCGAGCGCCTCGGCGCCGTCGGGCGCTTCCAGGAGACGCTTGATGCCGACGCGCATCAGCATGTCGCGCACGATGCGGCGGATGTAGAGACTCTCGTCGACCACGAGGGCCGAGAGGTCCGGGAAGGTCGGAGTGGCGATCATCGCGGGCTTCGTCTCGAATCTTGCCGGAGATTGAACGGGCAGCCCTACGGTTTCGCTAATCGACGTGGTTAATTCCTGGTGACCTCGACGGCGGCACGGCGACGGGCCACTCTCGCTGGCACGACTCACCGATCCCGCGAGGCCCGATGTCCACCACTCTCCTGTTTCGCGACGACGCCTTCCTGCGCGAGGCCGGCGCGCGCGTCCTGGCCGCCGACGAGACCGGCGTGGTCCTCGACCGGACCGTGTTCTACGCCCAGGGCGGCGGGCAGCCCGGCGACCGCGGCCGGATGGTGCGGGAGGACGGCAGCGCGATCACGGTCGCCGACACCGTCTACGGCGCCGACAAGAGCACGGTGCTGCACAAGGTGGCGACGACCGAGACGCTGCCGCGGCCGGGAGAGGCGGTCCGTCTCGTTCTCGACTGGCCCCTGCGCCACGCCCGCATGCGCGTGCACACCGCCCTGCACCTGCTCTCGGTCGCCCTCCCCTACCCGGTGACCGGCGGATCGATCGGCGACGGCGAGGGCCGGCTCGACTTCGACATCCCGGATGCCGGGCTCGACAAGGAGGAGGTGACGGCTCGCTTGCGCGAGATGATCGCGCGGGACGCGGCCGTGTCCACGCGCTGGATCAGCGACGAGGAGCTCTTGGCCAATCCGGGGCTCGTGAAGACGATGTCGGTGAAGCCGCCGATGGGCAGTGGGTGCGTGCGCCTGGTGGCGATCGACGGCCTCGACCTCCAGCCCTGCGGCGGCACCCACGTCGCGCGGACGGGAGAGATCGGCTCCGCGACGGTCACGGCGATCGAGAAGAAGGGCAAGCAGAACCGCCGCGTGCGCATCGCCCTTGCCTGAACATACGAAAAACCCCGCCGGCGATGCCGAGCGGGGTTTTTCGTATGGTTTGGTTGCGGGGACAGGATTTGAACCTGTGACCTTCAGGTTATGAGCCTGACGAGCTACCGGGCTGCTCCACCCCGCGCCAAGGCGCGATCCGGATCGTGACGAGGGAATGTATGACGTGCTTGGCAGGTCTGGCGGTGACCGACTCTCCCGTGTCTTGAGACACAGTACCATGGGCGCTGGGGCGGTTAACGGCCGAGTTCGAGATGGGATCGGGTTCTGATCACCCCGCTCTGACCACCAGACCGGCCAAGCACGTCGTCCGGCAAGCATGTTTTTGCGAGTGGCAGCCGGGTGGCTGGTTCGCGCGTCTTCATCGTGTTGTGGTTGGGTTGATCCGGACACGGATCATGAGAGCGATCAAGCCGATCGAGCGATTAGTACTGGTCAGCTCAGCGCGTTACCGCGCTTGCACATCCA
>NZ_FOEB01000035.1:0-46028 GCF_900110515.1 Methylobacterium sp. ap11
GAAACTGACCCAGTCGCCGACTGAAACCTGACCCAGGCCGTAGGCTGGGCTCCTTCTGCGGGAGGAGGCCCGGATGGTGGGTGAGGAGGCAGCGTTGGAGATCCGGGTGTTGCATCGGCACGGGAAGGGCATCCGCGAGATTGCCCGCGCGACGGGTCTGTCGCGCAACACGGTGAGGCGCTACCTGCGCGACGAGGCGGCGGCGCGCTACAAGGGGCGGCCACCCCGACCGGGCAAGCTCGACCCGTTCAAGGGGTACGTGGTGGAGCGCCTCGCGGCTGCGGCGCCGGAGCGGATCCCGGCCAGCGTGCTGCTCGGCGAGCTGCGCGAGCGGGGCTATGCGGGCGGCTACACGATGCTCAAGGAGTTCGTCGCCGGCCTGGCGCCGGCGCCCGCCCCGCAGCCGGTGGTGCGCTTCGAGACGGCGCCGGGCGAGCAGATGCAGGTCGACTGGGCGGTGATGCGGCGCGGCGCCGACCGGCTCTCGGTGTTCGTGGCGACCATGGGCTGGAGCCGGGCGACCTACCTCGAGTTCGTCACCGACGAGCGCCTCGAGACGCTGATCGCCGCTCACGAGAATGCCTTCCTGGCCTTCGGGGGCGTGCCGCGCGAGGTGCTCTACGACAACATGCGCACCGTGGTGGTGGAGAGGAACGCCTACGGCCGCGGGCGTCATCGCTTCCAGGCTGGCTTCCTGGACTTCGCCCGCCATTGCGGCTTCCGGCCCCGGCTGTGCCAGCCTGGGCGCGCGCAGACGAAGGGCAAGGTCGAGCGCTTCATCCGCTACCTGCGCGGCAGCTTCTACGTGCCGCTGGCCAGCCGGCTCGGCCAGGAGGGGCTGGTGCTCGACCGGGAGGCGGCCAACCTGGCGGCAGGTCGCTGGCTGCGCACGGTCGCCAACCAGCGGGTCCATGCCACGACCGGCGCGGTGCCGGCCGAGCGCCTGGAGGTGGAGCGGACGCAGTTGCAGCCGGTGCCGCCGCCCTACGGCGGACGCTCGGTGCGCCAGATCCAGGCCCCGGCGGTGCCGGCTCCCGCCCACCTGGTGGTCGGGCTGCAGCACCCGCTGGCGCTCTACGACGGGCTCTCGGGCCTGATGACGGGAGAGCCGGCATGAGCGACCTGCAGCATGCCCGCCTCGCCGAACTCTGCGCCGAGTTGCGCCTGCAGGCGGTGCCCGCGGCCTACGGCGCGCTCGCGCAGGCGGCGTCCGAGCGCGACACGCCCTATGCGGTCTTCCTGGAGGAGGTGCTGCGGGCCGAGCGCGAGGCCCGACGCACCCGGGCACGGGAGATGTTCGCCCGGGTGGCAGGCTTCCCGGCGGTGAAGACGCTGGAGGGCTACGACTTCGGCTTCGCCACCGGAGCGCCGCGGGCGCAGATCCAGGAACTGGCCAGCCTGGCCTTCGTGGAGCGGGCGCAGAACGTGGTGTTCCTGGGTCCGTCCGGCGTGGGCAAGACGCATCTGGCGATCGCGCTCGGCTACCTCGCGACGCAGCGTGGGATGAAGGTGCGCTTCACCAGTGCGGCGGACCTGGTTCTGACGCTGGAGACGGCACAGCGCCAGGGGCGCCTGAAGGAGGCGATGCACCGGGCGGTGAACCTCTACCGCCTGCTGATCGTCGACGAGATCGGCTACCTGCCGTTCGCGCGCGATCAGGCGAACCTGTTCTTCCAGGTGGCGGCCAAGCGCTATGAGCGGGGCGCGATGATCCTGACCTCGAACCTGTCGTTCGGGGCGTGGGACCAGGCGTTTGCCGGCGACGCGGTGCTGACGGCGGCGATGCTGGACCGGGTGCTGCACCACGCCAGCGTGGTGACGATCACGGGCGAGAGCTACCGGCTGAAGGACAAGCGGCGCGCCGGGCTGGTTGCGCGGCCAGTGCGGGAACCAACGGTTCCTGCGTGAGGGGTGGGTCAGATTACGATCGGCGACAAAGCCAAAGGTGGGTCAGACTTCAATCGGCGTTGACAGTTTGGTCATATTCTGCTCGATGGCATGCCACAGCCATGGCTCAAGCGTTACGCATCCCGCGGATACATCTATCGCGATGCGACGGTGCGCCGGCTCTTCGTTGATCAGGAGCCTTTCACCTGGTCCTCTGCATTGAAGTGGCATTCTGATGATCCGACGGCCGTGCGGATCATGCACGAGGCGGCCGATCATGGAGCCCGCGAGGGCCTGACGATCCCGCTCCTCACGCTCGACGCCAATCTTGCGGCGTGCAGCCTGTCTGGTCACCGCCTTGAAGTACCGCCCGACAAGATCGGCACGGTGCAGCTCATCACCACCTACGCGGCCGCGCGCCTGCTGCTGCTGCGCGGGACCGAGGCGGCTGAGGTGCATCTGACCGATCGGGAGCGCGAAGTCCTGCAATGGGCGGCCGATGGCAAGACGGCGTGGGAAACGGGTGAAATCCTCGGGATCTCGTCCAAGGGGGTCGAACATCACTTGGGTGTGGCGCGCAAGAAGCTACGCGCCATCAACACAGTTCAGGCTGTCGCCAATGCGCTGCGCCAAGGTCTCATTCACTAGGAAATTCCCTAGTACAAAAGGGGGCCGCAAGCCCAATAATCCTGGAGCAATCTGGGGAAATGCAATGATTCACGTTGTCGATGCTTCGAACATTTCAGAATATGCGAGCGAAATCGAGGCGGTTTGGCGCTTGCGTCATCAAGTGTTTGTCGAGGAAATGGGCTGGCGTGATCTTGATAGGCCTGACGGGCGAGAGATCGATCAATTCGATACGCCCGCTACCGTTCATCTCTTGGCGATCGATAACGGCCAAGTGATCGGGTATAGCCGGCTGGTCCCGACCCTGGGGCCGCACCTGATGTCCGAGGTGTTCCCCTACGCCTGCGAGGGCGAGGTGCCGCGCGGTCCACAAATTTGGGAGTGGACCCGGCAGGCTGTCGCAACGTCGCATCGCGCTCGAGGCACATCCCGCCTCGTCACGGTAAGACTTCTCGCCGGCATCGTGGAATGGGGCATGGCTCACGGCGTCACGAGCGTCACCACGCTCATGCCGATGTCCTACTTGGGGCCGTTCCTCGACGCGCATTTCCGAGTCGTCCCGCTCGGGTTGCCGCTGGAGATCGATGGCAAGCGCACCCTCGCGGGCCAGGCGCATTTCGATGCACGCACCCTGCGTCGGCTCGGCGAGATGAGGGGTGACACGACCCCGGTGCTCGTGAACCGCTCGGCCGCCGCTCGTGTTGCGTGAACTCGGCGATGACCACGTCGAATCACCCCGTCCCTGAGGCTGAGGACGTTGCGACCATCCTGCCGGCCATCGTTCAAGCCCTAGAGAAAGTCGCGGACGCGCTCGACGTGATCGTGGATGTGGCGTGCCGAGCTGCGATCCTGCCCGAGGAGACCGCCGACCTGCTGAACGACGTCGGCCAGACCTTGATCGCGCAATCACGCACCATCATGCACGAAGCGCACGAGCGAGCTCGGGGAGAAGCGGGGTGCGCCCGTCGCCCACCGCCTGGCGGCACCATCGATAGCACGGACGAAGCAAGCTGAGGGGAATCAGCGCCGGACGCGGGCATCTGTCAGCATATCCGGGGTGACGTCCTTCTCGAAGCACAACGGCGTAGCGCCACGGGGTCGATTGTAGGCGCTACGCCGGCCGCACGACCGGCCGGCCCGGTCGTGCTGGTAGGGGCAGGCACACGGCCCGTCATAGCCAGCGATCGACTCGGCGATGAGGCGCTTCGCGATCTCCGCGTCGGACGGGCCAGCCGGCGCCCTACGTGGTCGCTCCGACGCAGGTCGGGGCGGCTGCAGTATCCTGGGATCGAACGGGTTCTGGACTGAGGGTTGCCCGGCTGGCTGCGCCATAACCTGCCCAACACATCGTCCCAGGCCAAACAGGAGAACGGCATAAAATATCGCGGAGACTACAACCGCGATTGTAGCGCCGATGCGAATTTCTCCCTCGCTGGGCAAGGGGTACTTCCACGCGCGAGGTTCGAGCGCATGTCGAGCAGATGAAACCCGCAATCGCTTATCAGCCTCGCTCCGGTCAGTCACGCCGACCCCCTAGGGTTGTACTTCCACGTCGGCTGTTGTCTCAGGCCCCTCGCCCTGCATCAAGGGACGAGCAGAGCCGGATCGGCTACGATCTCCGCCATGTGCAACCTCTACAGCTCCGCCCGCTCCCAGGACGAGATCCGGCGCACCTTTGCGGTTGACCGCGACGAGGCCGGTAACCTGCCGCCGATGCCCGGCATCTTCCCCGACCAGATGGCGCCCGTCATCCACAGCGCCGACGGCGCCCGGGTGCTGACGATGATGCGCTGGGGCTTCCCGCCGCCCCCGAAGGTCGGCACGCAGCCAGTCACCAACGTGCGCAACGTCGCTTCGCCCTACTGGCGTCCCTGGTTGAAGCCGGCGCACCGCTGCCTGGTGCCGGTCACCTCGTTCAGCGAGTACGCCGACACCAAGCCGCGCAAGACGCCGGTGTGGTTCGCCCTCGACGAAAGCCGGCCGCTGTTCGCTTTCGCAGGGATCTGGCGGCCCTGGACCGGCGTGCGCGGGCCGAAGCGGGACGAACCGGTCGAGGAAGAGCACCGGCTGTTCTCGTTCTTGACGACGGAGGCGAACGGTGTCGTCGGCCCCGTGCACCCGAAGGCGATGCCGGTGCTGCTCACGTGTGCGGAGGAGTGGCGTATCTGGCTCGAGGCACCGGCCGAGGACGCGCTGCAGCTCCAGCGGCCGCTCCGAGACGAGATGATGGCCGAGGTGGCACGGGGCGAGCGCCAGGACGGGCAGGTCTGATCAATCCACCGTGCGCCAATTGCCCCCGCGATCCCGAAGGTCGAGCACGGTGCGCCGCTTGAGCCCTGATGCGCTGTGTGCCGTCCATCGATGCGAGGGCGGGAGGACCGGGCCCGCGCCTGTTCGGCCCTTGCGCCCTCACCCCTGATCCGGCTCTGGTGCCTGCTGCGCCTCGAGGATGCGGTTGCGCTCGCGCCGCACCATCGCCAGGAACGACCGCGCCGCCCGTGACAGGGGGCGTTGCGTCGGGTGCAGGACCGCGATCTCGAACGGGATCGCGGGGCGGAACGGGACCTGTACCAGTGACCGACTGTCGAAGGCCGCGGCCGTGAACGGGTCGAGAAGACCGATCCCGAGGCCACGCCCGATGAGGGTTGCGACCAGCGCCGCGTATTGCGCTTCCAGGACTGGGCTGCAGCTCAGGCCGGCTCGGGCGAAGGCCTGGTCGAGGCGCTGGCGGGACAGGCTCGTCTGCGGCAGCGCGATGAGCGGCTCGCCGATCAGGTCCTGCGGCGTCACCTCAGCATGGCGCGCCAGTGGATGATCGCACGGTACGGCGAGCATGAGGGGCGCCCGGCAGAAAGTCTCGACGGCGACGCCTCCGCGCGCCAGCGGCAACTCTGCAAAGCCGAGATCGATCGTCTGTGCGGCCGCGAGTTCCTCGATGCGCGCGGAGGTCTGGACCGCGAGGGTGATGTTCGTGCGAGAATGCTGGGCGCGGTAGGCTTCAAGCACGGCGGGCATCAGGCCGAAGGCCAGGGCCGGCAGGGTGGCGAGGCAGAGCTTGCCGGTGTCGGCGGCTCGGATATCGGCCGCGAGCTCCCGGATCCGGTCGACGGAGCTGAACGTGCGCTCGACGGCCTCGAACAGCAGGATCGCCTCGGGCGTGGGAGTGAGGCGGTTCCGCACGCGCGCGAAGAGCGGGATGTCGATGGCGTGCTCGAAGGCATCGATGAGGCGCGAGATAGCGGGCTGCGAGAGCCCTACGAGCTCGGCGGCGCCCTTGGTCGTGCCGGCCTGCATCATCGCCCGAAAGGCTTCCAGCTGGCGAATGTTCATGGACTGACGAGCCGGAAGGTCTGGGTGATACGGACGATCCGCGACGAGTAGGCTCGAAGGGGACCATAATCCGTGGATTGATCGTCCTGCAAGGGCTCGCTAGCCCTCATGAACGGGCGGACTCTCGTGGGGCGGAATGTGCGGCGTTTGCGGGTGGCCCTCGGGTTGACCCAGGAGGCACTGGCTGTTGATGCAGGCCTCGACCGCAGTTACGTCGGCCGCATCGAACGGGCGACAGAAAACCCGACGGTCGATGTTCTCGATCAGCTGGCAACCGCCCTCAAGGTCGAAAGCTGCGAGCTGCTGCGGCGACCCGAGGACGGAGAGCCGCCCCCTGCAAAGATGAAGGCAGGTCGGCGTCCCAAAGTCGTCTGATGGGACCGAGTCCGACTCCTCCAGACTGGCCTTGGCGAACGCTCGGGATCACCCGATACCGCAGCGGTGCCTTGATCCGCTCCGTCTCGATGCTCATGCCGTCTGCCGGACAGGCAGGCTGCCTGCTTCGATGACCCCGCTCTCCACGAGCGCGAGGCTGTCGTCGTGGACGAGGTCGCCGACCAGGAATGCGAGGAAGCGCTGGAGATCGCCGAACAGGTCGCTCCGCCCGCCGTAGTAGGCGCAGATGGCAGGTTCCTCGCGGCCGGGCGCCCAGATCAGGTACGTGGCTTCGTTCGTGCCGTGGTTAATGCCGAACAGAGCGACTTGCGCCCCGCTGAGCTCTGCCCTGAATGCGCTCGACGCGGTCCTCGCGTGGAAGTCCCGGCTCGCGCGCGTCCGGATGATGGCGGCGTCGATGTCCTCGAGGGCCAGCCAGTTCTGGTCGAGCGCCGCCTTTCGCCACGTACCGGCGAACGCGTAGCGTTCCTTCAGCATCGGGCTCAGACGTGCCGCGCCCGCAAGGGTCGAGATCTCATCGGCCGGATCGGACGGGTCGCTCCGCGATTGCTGGATGCCGTCCTCCTGGTTGAGGCGCCAGAGCCGCCGTAGGAGATCGCTAACGCTGTCCATGGGGTTCCTCGCTGCGAGGCTGGGGCCCGCTGCCACACCGCGGTCGACGCCGCGAGGGGAGGGAGGGGGCGCACGATCGATGTCCGCGAGGAGGAGAACCAGCTTGGAAGGCTTCCTCCGCGCGGCGTGACGGCGGTACCGGAAAGAGGCTCGACGGCCGGCATCCGCGGCCGGTCGGTTCCGGGCGTCGGCGGTCTCATGACCGATACCCGCCTATCCGGAGCCTGCGCCATGCTCGACCGAGGTTTTTTGGCGTCGCGCTCTTCGGGCTGACTGAATCGGCGGTCGGTTCCGGCACCTGGGGCGAACGAGGTCTGGAGACCCCGGGGGATGGACGGGCTGCGGCGCCCAAACACAATCCATCCGGGCGTCCATCGCGGCGGCGCGCCACCGATGCCGGTCATGCCCGGCAGCAAGCTGCGAGCGAAAGCCCGCTTCCTCCCCCGGGTGTCGAGCGGCCGGCGTCACAGTCCGGGGCCAGGCCGCGCGGCGACCGCGCCCTCCAGGACGCTCCGCCCGTTCCAGGGTCGTGGTGCGACTGATCGAGCGATGCATGGATCGCTTCCCCGACAGGCCCGTGTCCGCGGTGCGCCCCCGCAAACGAGCCTCGACCACCCATAGTCGGGGAGTTGGAAAACCGAGCACACCCGGTCCCTACGACCTTTAGCACCGGGGCGCCTGGACATACGTCGCAGGCTCCCCGACCGCATGGTCAAGGAATCCGGTGCCCAAGCCGGCGGGCACCAAGCCGATGTGCTAGGGGTTTCCACGCCCCAGGGTGGCGCGTACCACCCCGCCGTCATCATAGGCGTTCCGCTCCCGCAGATCCACCACCCTGCAGGAGTCTCGTCGAAAATCTGACGCTGGGTTCGGCGAGCGATCGACGCCGTTCCCGGCGCGCGAAAGCGGCTAGTGGAGACCTATCCGATGTCGGCTCAAGGGATCGCTGTGTCGAAGCAGGGAGCGGCCTGCCCATTATGGATCGGCTGAGGCTTCACTTGCGCCAGCCTTCAGGACCTCATTGCATTCTTCGACATGATCCCTGCGCCGGCCGCGGTCTCGGACGGTCCCCTGGTCATCGGCCTCCTCGAGGGTCAATTCGGATTGAACCATGAGGCCAGGATCGCGACAACAAGCCCGGACATCGAGACCCAGGCAGAACGGCGGGGCAAGACGACGATTGCGATCCTTTCACGCTGCGGCATGGATGGGTTAGGTCGAATGTACGCTCAACAGGATCAAGGGCTGCGACGTGATTTTGCGCTGGCTCGCCCGTTTTCATGCTGCCCGCGTCGCCCGGTGCGATCTGGTCGAGCGTGATGCCGGAAATCTCGTCACGCGGTTCGGGAGTTCGGCGTACTTCGTGGCCCGGGACCGTGCCAGGGCTGCGCGCGACGGCAGGACGTTCGACGGGAACAGGCCGAGAGGTCATTGGGCAAAGGTGAAGCGACGCATCGCCGCCATGTCGGGCCGCGCAGGCGGCCTCGACACCGCCACGCGCTGGATTGAGCCGGGCGAGGACGCGCAGCCTCCCCGGTAGGATGACCCCAATGGGCGCTTGCTCGCGTTTCCCCGGAAAGGGCGAGGCCCTACGAGCAGAGATGCTCACCTAGCGGCATCTCTGCATGAGCGAGTGACGCAGGTCGATACCCGAACGTCCGGGCAATCGGGCGTCCCTCGGCCGCCATGAGCAAACCCGTGTCCCGTGCCTAACGCAGGGTCGGGGATTCGCCGGGCTTCAGGTGGGGTTCGCCTCCGTCCGGACCGCTGAGGGCAACATGATCGTTGAGGCGTCCGAGGTGTTCGAAGACATGCTCGAATGCGTTTGTGACCGCCTGCTCGAAGGAGCCATCGCCTCTCCCGGCTGCGTCCCTGAGGGCACTGAGCAAGGCGCGATGCTTTTCGGTATCCTCGGACATGACATCCTCCCGGCCAGCGTGAGTACCACTTCGGAAAGCCAATCTCCCATGACCGACCTCGGTTCCTGTGCCGCACCGATCACGAATGCTCGAAGGCGCCGTAGCGAGATCAGGATCGACCCGCGATGATCCGTCGCCTCCGCCCATCCCGGTCCGTCCTGCTTCCGAAGGCCCGTTGCGTCGCCCGCACGACCCTCATGGGGCGGGACCGCAACCGGTCCTCGGGCGTGCTTCACCACTCGGGGCCTTCCGACGTGGTGACGGTCTGGCCCGCCGTCTGATCCAGGGATCGCTGCCGATGTCGAATCGCGCCCTGTTGGCCTTCCGCGCTGTCGCCGAGCTTGGCGTTGCGCTGCTGGCGGCCTGCAATCGATTGCGTCTTCCGGGTATGCCGAACCCCTTCGTGGTCGGCGTCCACGAACCCATGCGCGAGGAGCTGTCGCTAAAGAGCCCGGTCGTCAGCGGGACGATCCCGCCGGGCCTCGACGGCCTCTACCTCAAGATGGGGGCCAATCCCGTCCGTCAGACGACGCGGGGCCACGACTGGTTCCTCGGCGACGGCATGGTCCACGGCCTCGCGATCGAAGCGGGCCGGGCATTGTGGTACCGCAACCGGTGGATCGGCTCGCGCAAGGCGGCCGCTGCGCTCGGACGGCCGGCCGCACCCGGGCCGCGGCGGGGTGGCAACGATACTGTCAACACCAACGTCGTCGGGATTGGCGGCCGGGTCTTCGCGGTCGTCGAGGCTGGCAGCTTCCCCGTCGAGCTTTCGCGGAGCCTCGAGGAACAGCGCTACAATCCGTTCGACGGGACGCTCGCCGGATCTTTCACCGGGCATCCGCACCTCGATCCGCTGACCGGCGAGACCCACGCGATCGCTTATGACGGCCGGGTCTGGGACAGCGTGCGCCACGTCGTCCTCTCGCCAACCGGGCGGGTCGTGCGGGACGTGCCCGTTGCGGTCGAGCACGGGCCCTGCATCCACGACTGCGCGATCACGGCGCGCTTTGCGATCGTGCTCGACCTGCCGGTCACGTTCTCCTTCAAGGCATTGCTCGCCGGCTACCGCTTCCCGTTCCGCTGGAACCCCGGCCATGGGGCCCGGGTGGGCCTCCTTCCGCGGCAGGGCGGGGAAAGCGACATCCTGTGGTGCGAGGTCGAGCCCTGCTTCGTGTTCCACGTGGCCAACGCCCACGACGACGCCGACGGGCGGGTGATCCTCGACGTCGTCGCCTACGACACGGTGTTCAGCGCGGCCGCGGGCGGGTTCGACGGCCCGGGCAAGCTCGAGCGCTGGACGATCGATCCCGCGACGAGGCGGGTCGCACGGCGGGTGCTCGACGCGACCCCACAGGAATTCCCCCGCATCGACGAGCGGCGTTTCGGGCAGCGCCACCGCATCCTCTACACGGTCGGCGTGCCCGCCGACGGCAACACGCAGCTTGCCGGGGCAACGCAGCTCTACAGGCACGATCTCGAGACGGGCGAGCGCCGGGTGCACGAGTTCGGGCAAGACCGGATCCCAGGGGAGTTCATCTTCGTGCCGGTACGTCCCGGGGCCGGCGAGGATGAAGGCTGGCTCGTCGGGTTCGTCATCGACACCGCGCGCGACACGACGGACTTCGCCATCCTCGACGCACGCTCGTTCGAGGCGCCGCCCGTCGCTACGATTCATCTCGGCCACCGCATCCCGCCTGGCTTCCACGGCAACTGGTTTCCGGCATCGGCGCAGGGGGAGCGCGCCGACGACGCCGCTCTCGGGATCGGTGCCGACCCGGGGTCGTGACGCGCAAGGCCGGCGCCACAGCGATCGGCTACGAAGCGGCCTCTCGTCGGGGTCGATCGTCGTTTCCTCAGGCGATGAGGGTCCGGCCGATCACCGCCGTCATCGGGTCGCCTGGGCCTCCCTCCCGCCTGAGGGCGTAGGCGTCGATGCGGGAAAAGCCCGCCCGCTCGAGATAGAAGCCGACGAGCTGAGCCTGTCGTGCGGCGTCGAGACCATGCCAGATCGCGACGGCCTTGGTGGGAAAGCAGCGGTTCGAGAAGGAGATCACCACCGGAGCGCCGGGGCGCAGCACGCGGGCGACCTCGGAGAGCACGGCGACGGGCCGCTGCAGGTACTGCACCGAGACGCAGATCAGCACGGCGTCGATGCTCGCCGTTTCGAGCGGCAGGTGCGCCTCGGCGTTGAGATCCTGCACGAAGCGCCGGGTCAGGCGTGGGTTGGCCGCGAGTTCCGCGGCGTTCAGCCCGTGACCGACGACGCTGGCGTAGGTGACCTCATCCGGCAGGTGACTGATCCAGCTCGACATCAGGTCGAGGATGTCACCGCCCGTCGGGACAACCTCCCTGTACAAATCGGTGACGGCAGCGATCGCCCCAGCGTCGATATGAGCCACGAAGCGAGGTTGGCTGTAGAACAGCGGATCGGGATTGCGGTCCAACTTCCCGAATGCGTTCGGCGGCAAGTCCGGCAGTTCGTGGTCAAGCGGATCCTGGGCCATCGTCGGACATGCCTCCGGACCGAGCGGCTCGCCGACCGGAATGGCCTGAGCATGAACCGTGGGTCCGCTGGTGAGTCTGGGGAGGGTCCGGCGAACTCCCAGAGCGGGC
This sequence comes from Methylobacterium sp. ap11, assembly GCF_900110515.1. Lineage (NCBI taxonomy): Bacteria > Pseudomonadati > Pseudomonadota > Alphaproteobacteria > Hyphomicrobiales > Methylobacteriaceae > Methylobacterium > Methylobacterium sp. ap11. The sequence goes on from NZ_FOEB01000035.1 coordinate 11,385, forward strand.
GTTCAAGTTGCCGCACGCTCGTGATGACGCGGATGCGGGGTCGGATGCATGACGGGTGTAGCCTGCCAGGTATCCGGGGCATGCGGCCAGGGACGCCGTGGCCGACGGAGGTCGCCTCGCCGATCGCTGGATCGTCGTCGAGACGGCCCGGACGCAATCAAGGTCGACACGGATTTCCATGGGCGGTGACGTCCGAGGCGACCGCGGCCGTCACCGTCTCCTCCACGGTCAGGGAGAACCGATAGGCGCGCTCCCGGATCGCCTCCGGGAGGCCGATCGCTCTGCTCCAGGGCTTTTTAAGCTTGCATTGCGCCGTCGAAAAGCCGGTATCGACCTCGTCGGGCCATGCTCTATTGCTTGATCTGGCAATCGCCGTCCTTCATCGAGCGGAACGCTTGATCGCCGGCAATGGTGGTCACGAGTTTGTAGTAGTCGTAGGGCCGCTTGCTTTCCGAGGGAGGCTTGACCTCGTACAGGTACATGTCGTGTACCGCACGTCCGTCCGGGCGGATCGTCACGGTGCCGAAGAGCGGGTCGTCGATTGGGGCCTTGCGCATCGTCCCGACGACCCGGTCGCCCTCGACCGTGCCGGCGTCGCGCACCGCGCGGAGATAGGCGAGCGTCGCCGAGTACACCCCCGCATGGTCCTCCGTCGGCCGACGGCCGTTCATGAGGGCACCGAACCGCTCGCCGAACGCACGTGTGCGCTCGTCACGGTCCCAGTAGAAGGCGGAGACGAGTTGCAGGCCCTGCGCGGTCGCGAGACCCAGGGAATGGGTGTCGGAGAGCTGGATGAAGAGCGCGGCGACCTTCATCTTCGGCGTCAGCCCGAACTCGCCGGCCTGCTTGATGGCGTTGATCATGTCGGCTCCGGTGTTGGCCAGGGCCAGGACCTGTGCGCCCGCGCTCTGAGCGGTGAGCAGCGCCGAGGAGAAGTCGCCGGTGCCGAGGGGAAGCCGCGACCCGCCGGTCGAACGGCCGCCTGCCCCGACAAGCGCCCGCGTGGCATCACGCTCCAGGGCGTGGCCGAGGGCGTAATCGACGGTGAGAAAATACCATTGCTGCGCGCCGCGCTCGGCCAGCGCGCGCGCCGTGGCGGAACCCTGCGCCCAGGTGTCCGACACCCATTGCACGGTCGTAGGCGCGCAGAATTTCCCCGTCAGGTCGGAGGTCATCGCGCTCGAGGCGAGCGCGACGCGATTGCGCTCACGCATCAGGTTGGCGACCGCGAGGGCGACGCCGGAATTCGGCAGGTCGACGATCGCCGCGACGTTCTCCTGGTCGAGCCAGCGCCGGGCGATGCCAAGGCCGATATCGGGCTTGTTCTGGTGGTCGGCGGAGAGAAGCTCGACCTTCAAGCCACCGCTCTCCCGCGCGAAGTCCTCGAGCGCGAGACGGGCGGCGGCCACGGAGCCGGCGCCGACCTGGTCCGAGAAAGGACCGCTCATGTCGCTCAGGACCCCGATACGGACGGGCTGGTCGAGCGCCCGGCCCGGATCTGGCAGGCCGAGGCAGGCCAGGGCGAGGGCAACGACGAACCGGAACGTGCGACCAGGCTTCATCTCTCGTCATCCCCTGCCAGCTTCTACCAGATGATCGGTCGATCAGAAGATCTCGAAATACTCGCGCTGCTCCCATTCGGTGACTTCAGACTGGAAGCGCTCGATCTCCGCGTTCTTGATGTGCGTATAGTAGTCGATGAACGAGTCGCCGAGGGCGCCGCGAAAGAACGGATCCTCATGCAAGGCTTGAACCGCCTCCCGCAGCGACTTCGGCAGCAGCGGCGCCTCGGCCTCGTAGGGCGTATCGGCGCTCGGCCCGGGATCGAGCCCCCGGTCGGCGCCGTCGAGCCCGGCGAGGATCTGCGCCGCCATGTACAGGTAGGGGTTCGCCGCCGGCTCGCCGACCCGGTTCTCCAGCCGCGTGGCCGGATCGCCCGGGCCGCCGAGGACGCGGATCATCACGCCGCGGTTGTCGCAGCCCCAGACGGCGCGGTCGGGTGCGAGCGAGTAGGAGCGGTAGCGCTTGTAGCCGTTGATGGTCGGGGTCGTGAAGACGCTCGAGGCGCGTGCGTGTGTCAGCAGCCCGCCCAAGAACCCTGTGCCGAACGCCGAGAGCGGCCCCGGGCCGTCGGGGGGAACGAAGGCGTTGGCGCCGGTCCGTACGTTGCGCAACGACTGGTGCAGGTGCCAGCCCGACGAGACCACGTTCGGGATGCGCGGCCGGCACATGAAGGTGGCGTGGTATCCCTGCCGGCGGCAGATCTGCTTCACCGCGCTGCGAAACAGCACCATCAGGTCGGCGGGCGCCGCGCCGATCGTCGGCTGAAATGTGAACTCGCACTGACTCGGCCCGTACTCGACCTCGATCGAGCGCAGCGGCAGGCCGAGGGCGACGATATCCTTGCGCAGGATCTCCAGGACCGGCTCGACCTGGTCGTAGCGCTGCTCGGTCAGATACTGGTAGCCGTGCGAGATCAGGCTGACGTCCGGGGGCGTCCCGGGCTGCCCGGCGTCAGCAGGTGCCAGGCGGGCGTCGTCGAGCTTGAAGATGTGGAACTCGACCTCGAGCCCCGCGACGTAGTCGAGTGAGCGCTCGGACAGTGTTTCGAGGACGGAGCGGTAAAGGCCGCGCGTCGCGAAGGGGACGGGGCGGCCGTCGCGGAAATGGAGGTCGCAGAGCAGCCACCCGGTCCGCGGCGCCCAGGGCAGCGTTCGGAACGTCGTGGGGTCGGGCACCATGATGACGTCGGCCGCGCCCTCCATCTCCCGCATGCCGAACCCGCCGCCGGCGCTGAAGACCGGAAAGACGGTACGATGCGCGGTGTCCTTGGCGAGCATCGTCGTGGTGATCGCGCATCCGGCCTCGAGCGCCTTGACGGCCTCGGCGGCGACGAGCGTCTTGCCCCGCAGGATCCCGTGCTGATCGGGGAAGGACAGTCGCACGGTATCGATCCGGTCGGGATCGCAAAGCTCGCGCACCTCGCGGGCCGCATCGGCCTGCGCCGCATTCCACAATCCATGGTCCTGCACGAATGTCACGGCCGTCGTCCTCCGGCTCAGGCGGCGCTCGAGGCGCCGTTCTACTCGGCCGCGTCCCGGCGCGGCGCAGGGGGCGCGACCGGCGGGGCGACGTCCGGGGTCGCGTCGGAGGGGAGGCTCGGCATCCATGGGGCCCCGCGGCGGCGGCGCACGTCCACGTCCATCCAGTAGGTCTCCCAGCCCTTCGACGGGCCGATCCCGTCCATCGTCGCGGGCCCCTGGATGCTTCTCGCGTGCCGCGCGTCGAGCACCATCAGCGGGGCGTCGCCCGAGGCAGCCTTGTCGATCTGTTCGCGCAGGATGCGGCGGTAGAGGATGATGGCCTTGTCCGATTGCCCGAGATGCTCGCGCGTCCGGTCCTGGATCGGCCCCATCGACTCGACGGCCCACTGGTCGTGGACGTTGATGTCGAGTCCCATCCCCGTATAGGTCGAATGTGCCTGCTCGTGCGGGTCGAACCCGTAGTCGTTTGTCTTGTTCTTCCGCGAGCGATACTCGGGCAACTCGTAGAGTTCCAGGCGTTGCTCGCGCATCCTCTGCTTGTCGACCGGCGCGCCGTAGCTCGTGAAGATCGCATACCAGTAGCAATTCTCGTCGTCGACGGGAACATGCCATTGGGTGATCGTCATGTCCGCGGACATCGGAATGACGAAGGCATGCGGGAAGACCTGGTTCGTGACGCGCACATGGGTGCGCTCATCGTCGATTTCGCGGAGCGCGATCAGGCGCATGCCGTATTCCGTGCGCTCGACGTTGATGATCGGCCGGTCGTACTCGCGAAGAATCCTCGTCATCGGCAGGTCGCTGTCGGCCGAAGCGGCACGGAACTGCTTGCCGTAGGAGGCGGAGGTGTCCTCGTCCTCGAAGAAGCGGTGCAGGAACGACGCGTGCGCCGGATCGATCCCGACCTCGAGCGCCTGCAGCCAGTTGCACTCGAACAGGCCCTTGAATGCGAACGTATAGGCGTCGGGTGCCAGGAAGCAGTCGAGCTCGGGGAAGGCCGGCGGCTCGCCCTCGCCGAGATAGGCATACAGGATGCCGCTGTGCGCGATCACCGGGTAGGCACGCTGCCGGACGTTCTGGCAGAGCTTGCTGCCCGCCGGCTCGGCGGGCGTCTCGAGGCATCGCCCCTCGACGTCGAACAGCCAGCCATGGAAGGCGCAGCGCAAGCCCCCGGCCTCGCGTCGGCCGAAGGCGAGGTCGGCGCCGCGATGCGGGCAGTCGCGATCGAGGAGGCCGTAGCGCCCGGCCTCGTCCCGGAACAGCACGAAGTTCTTGCCGAGCAGGCGTACCGGCACCACGGGACGCTCGCCCTCCAACTCGTCCACCAGGGCGGCCGGCTGCCAGTAGCGGCGCATCAGTGCGCCGAGCGGCGTGCCCGGTCCGGTGCGGGTGATGTGGTCGTTCTGCTCACGGCTCATCATGGCGGCGGCCTCCGGCGAGCGTCTGCCCATCTCAGCTGGGCCTGTCGGTTTGTTCGTTGAACGAACATATGTTCGAATAGTATGCCAGTCTGGAGCCGTTGCAAGCTCGAACGGTGTGCAGGGTCCGCCCAACGCGACGGCGCGTACCCGGGAACACGGCCCTTGCCAGGCCACGCAGGGCCACGCACACGGGGCCCGGCCTATCGCTTCGGGTTGCCCACCAGAGACCGGTTCATGCCGCGCGTCAGACGTTCCGAGACAGACCAGCGCCTCGTCGACGAGCATGGACCGGACTTCTCCGAGGCGCTGGCGCGGGGGCTGCGCATCATCTCGGCCTTCGGTGCCGAGCGTCCCATGATGACGCTGGCCGACGTCGCCCGGGCGGTGGACCTCCCTCGGGCCACCGTGCGGCGGGCGCTCCATACCCTGGACCGCCTCGGCTACGTGCGGTCGGATGGGCGGCTGTTTCAGCTGACACCCAAGGTCTTGTCCCTTGCGACCGCCTACCTGGCGTCCAACAGCCTGTCGGCGACGCTGCAGCAGGCGGTCGAGCGGGTCGCAGGCCGGCTCAACGAGGCCTGCTCGGCGGCGATCCTGGACGGGGACGACATCGTGTTCATCGCCCGCGCAGGACCGACGCGCCTGCTCGGCGTGGGCGTCGACGTCGGCTACCGGATCCCGGCCTATTGCAGCTCGATGGGGCGGGTCCTACTCGGCGGTCTCGATGACGGGGACCTTGCCGCGTTCCTGGACCGCATCCAGCCCGAGCCGCTGACGCCGCAGACCCTCGTCGACCGAGCCGCGTTGGGGAACGCCATTCGCCGCGATCGCGAGCAGGGATACTCGCTCGTCGATCAGGAGGCCGAGGTCGGATACCGCTCTCTCGCGGTCCCGGTGAAACGCTACGACGGGCGGATCGTCTGCGCCCTGAATGCCGGGGCGAATGTCGACCGGGTCGCGGTAGACCGGATGCTGGAGACCTTCCTCCCCGTCCTGCGCGACATCGCGGCGATCCTCGAGCCGCAGATGGTGTGACACGGCACGTCGGTTTCGGACCTCGTCCGGACCATTCCCTATGGAGGGGCCGAGGACGCCACGCGCCCGGGCACAGCCGTCGAGGATACGGCGGCCAGGCAGCAGCGGCCCGGACGGTGGCGGTGGTGATCGGCTTTCCCGTGACGATCAAGGCGGCGGCCAGGAGGGGAGGGTGCTGAAGGCCGGCGACCCCTACGGCTCGATCCAGGTGCCCGGTGGCATCGAGCCGACCCGCCGGCTCCCGGAATTCTGCCGCGGCGGCGCAGTGATCCTGAGGTATCTTGAGGCCACCGCGACAGCGTCGGCGATGAACAGGCGGCTCCGGCGGTGACGGTCCTCGCCCAACGTTGCAAGCGCGCGCTCACCGACCGACATATCCGCATCGCTCGGAATCCGGCTTGACATCGTCGACGCAACGTTGGAGCCTGCTTTTGAGGCGCAGGGCAACGATGCCCATTTCCGCGCCACAAGGCCCTTTCCGTCCGGCAATGTAGCCCGCAGCGCTTCGCGCTGGCGGGCTTTTTGCGTTCCGTAGGCACCGATGACTGACAGACATCGCATCGGCATCCTGTTCTCCACCTCCGGGCCTTACGGCCTCGTCGGACGCGCCATGCGAAATGGTGCCGTCCTGGCGGTCGAGGAGGTGAATGCAGGAAACCTCGGGATCACCCTCGAGCCTGACGCCTTCGACCCGAAGGGCGAGATCGCCGGCTATGCCACTGGTGCCGAGCGCTTTCTGCGTGCCGGAATTCGCCATGTCGTCGGCTGCTATACCTCATCGAGTCGCAAGGAAATCATTCCAATATTCGAAAAAATAGATGGAATTCTTTGGTATCCATCGCATTACGAGGGTTTCGAAACCTCCGAGAACGTGATCTACACGGGCGCCTCCCCCAACCAGCACATCGTACCGCTGGTCCAGTATCTGCTCGCCCGCGGTGACAGGACCGCATTTTGCGTCGGCTCGAACTATATCTGGGCGTGGGAGAACAACCGCATCTTGCGCGAAACCCTAGCGCTCTCCGGCGGGCGGGTCGCGGCGGAGCGCTACTTCGCGGTCGGCGAGACCGAGTTCGGTCAAGTGATCGAAGCCATCGTCGCGGCGCGGCCGGATTTCGTGTTCAACACACTGATCGGTGTCTCGGCCTACCGCTTCTTTCAGGAGTTGCGCCGCGCCTGCCGCGGGCGCGGTCTCGATCAGGCTCGGGAGCTTCCGGTGGCGAGCTGCAGCCTCGCCGAGCCGGAGCTCGAAGCGATCGGTCCGGACGCCGTCGACGGCCATATCAGCTCGAGCGTCTATTTCTCTTCGATCGACACCCCGCGCAACCGCGCGTTCACGGACGCCTACGCCGTTCGGTTTCCCGACGGGCCAACGCCCTCGGCCGATACGGAAGCCGCCTACATCGCCGTCCACCTCCTCGCCAGGGCTCTGGCGCGGGCGGGCGTCGGCGAGATCGCGGCGGTTCGGCGAGCAGCCAGCGAGGTCGCCTTCGAGTCGCCCCAGGGAACGGTGCGCCTCGACGAGACGACGCTGCATGCAGCCCTGACGCCGCGCATCGGCCTCTCCACGTTGGGGGCGCGCTTCACGATCCTGGCGGAGGCTCCGGCCCCGGTCGCACCCGATCCCTATCTCGTACGGTCTGCCCCTCGCATCGTCCCGGTGCTCCGGCGCCCGAGCCTGCGCGTGGTGCCATCGTGACAGGGCCGCGTCTCATCCAGAATTTCAGCGGGATGCAGGCCCACCTGATCGTGGCGCCGACGACCGCGAGCGACGCGCTCGTCGCAACGCTGATGAAGCTCGGGCTGACCGTCGCTTCATACTTGCCGGCCGGCGAGGCCTGTCCGGTCGATTGGGCGGCACTCGAAATCGATCGTGCCCTGATGATCGTCGATGGCGATCTGCCGCTGCCCGGGATCGCGGCGAGCACCGTCTCGGACCTGCCGCCGGTCCCGGTGCTCGGTCTTGTCGGCGTCGAGGCGCCAAGCCGCCTCAAGGGCCTGCTCCAGTTCGGCGCGACCGGTCTTCTGCGCAAGCCGATCCACGGCGCGTCGGTCTACGCCGCCCTGTACCTGACGATCAACGAGCACCAGCGGCGCCGTGCGCTCGAGGAGCAGCTGGCGCGCCACGAAGAGCGCCGGCGCGGACGACGCCACGTCGTCAAGGCGATCCTGCGGGTGATGCAGGAACGCAGCCTCGACGACGAGGCCGCCTTCGAGACCCTCCGGCGGGACAGCATGCGCGCCCGCCTGACGCTCGAACACTATTGCGAGGCCCTGGTGCGGGCCCGCCCCGATGTGCCGGCGCCGGCCCGGCGCATCGCCCTCCCCGAGTGAACCGCAGCACGAGGACGCCCCCCATGACGAGACCCCGCCACGGATCCCGCCTGACCGCCTTCGCAGCCGCCCTGGTGCTCGCGGGCACCGCGGCCCAGGCCGCAGAGCCGATCAAGCTCGGCGTGCTCGAGGACCAGTCCGGCGACTTCGCACTCGCTACCATCGGCAAGGTCCACGGCATCCAGCTCGCCACCGACGAGATCAACGCCGCCGGCGGCATCGCCGGGCGCAAGCTGGAACTGGTGATCTACGATACCCAGTCCGACAACACCCGCTACCAGGAATTCATGCGCCGGGTGCTCCAGCGCGACAAGGTCGCCGCCGTCTTCGCCGGCTTCTCGTCCGCCTCACGCGAGGCCTACCGGCCGATCGTCGACCAGCTCGATGGCTTCGCCTTCTACAACAACCAGTACGAGGGCGGCGTCTGCGATGGCCACATGGTGGTGACCGGGGCCGTACCCGAGCAGCAATTCTCGACGCTGATCCCATGGATGATGGAGAAGTTCGGCAAGCGGGTCTACACCATCGCGGCCGACTACAATTTCGGTCAGATCTCGGCCGAGTGGGTGCGCAATATCGTTAAGGAGAACGGCGGCGAGATGGTCGGCGAGGAGTTCATCCCGCTCGGCGTGTCGCAATTCTCGCAGACGATCCAGAACATCCAGAAGGCCAAGCCCGACATCCTCATGACGCTGCTCGTCGGCACCGCCCAGGCCTCGTATTACGAGCAGGCCGCGGCCGCGAACCTGAAAGTGCCGATGGGTTCCTCGGTCAATGTCGGTCAGGGCTACGAGCACAAGCGCTTCAAGCCGCCGAGCCTCGCCAACATGTACGTGACCACCAACTACATCGAGGAGGTCGACACGCCCGAGAGCAAGGCGTTCCTGGCCAAGTGGAAGGCGAAGTTCCCGAACGAGCCTTACGTCAATCAGGAGGCCGAGAACTCCTATCACGCGGTCTACCTCTACAAGCAGATGGTGGAGCGGGCGAACGGTTCGACGAAGCGGGCCGACCTGCGCAAGGTCATCGCGACTGGCGACGTCTGCGTCGACGCCCCCGAGGGCAAGGTCTGCATCGATCCGAAGAGCCAGCACGTCTCGCACACGATCTATCTCGCCAAGGTCGACGAGAAGCACGCCATCTCGTTTCCCAAGACCTGGACCGACATCAAACCGTACTGGCTTGGCCAGGCGGGCTGCGACCTGACCAAGAAGGATCCGATGGCACAGTACACCCCGAGCAACCCGCCCAAGCCCTAAGTATCGCGCCTCGAGTATCGAGCCCTGATCCGCTCTCCGCCGGGGCACTCGCCCCGGTCCATTCACGAGACGGTGCGTAACCCCGCATGGCCCTCCTCGATTCAGCCTTCGCCTTACTCTACCAGCTCGGGGACGCCTTCGCGTTCCTGGTGCTCGCTGCCTGCGGCCTCGCGGTTGTGTTCGGCATGATGGGCGTCATCAACCTCGCCCACGGCGAGTTCATCATGTGCGGCGCGTACGTGACCGTGGCGACGACGCGCGCCGGGCTGCCGCTGCCGCTCGGGATCCTGGTAGGTAGCCTGGTCGCCGGCGCGATCGGCATGGCGCTCGAGCGCCTGGTGATCCGCCATCTCTACGGCCGGCCCCTCGACACGATCGTGGCAACCTGGGGCGTCAGCCTGGCGGCGACGCAAGGGACGCTGATCCTTCTCGGCTCCAGCATGCCGGGCGTCGGCACGCCTCTCGGGAGCTTCTCGCTAGGCAGCTACTCCTACTCGACCTACCGGGTCGTGCTGATGCTCGCGGCGCTCGGCGTGCTCGCCGGGCTCTACCTCGCCTTCAACGCCACACGCTTCGGCACGCTGGCGCGGGCGACGATCCAGGTGCCGCACATGGCCGAGGCGCTCGGCGTCGACACCCGCAAGGTCTACGCGCTGACCTTCGGGATCGGAGCGGCGCTCGCCGGCCTTACCGGCGGGCTGTACGCCCCGACCATGACGATCGTCCCGACCATGGGGACCACCTTCATCATGGAGGCCTTCGTCACCGTGGTGGTGGGCGGAGCCGACATCTTCCTCGGCACCGCGCCGGCCGCCCTCGTGCTCGGCGCGGCGCGGGCGGTACTGACCTCCTGGCAGGGCCAGCTCTACGGGCAGATCGGTCTCCTCGTCGCGGTGATCCTGATGATCCGGGTCCTGCCGCGGGGGATCTCCGGCCTGATCCTGCGTGAGCGGGCATGAGGGATTCCACGATGCGTCGTCTTCTGCGCCGGCTCGAAGGGCCCCAGACCCTCGGCCGCGGTCCCGCTTTCTGGGCTGCCTTCGCGATCGTGCTCGCCCTCGCGATCGCCTATCCGTCCTTCGCCGACGGCTACACGGTCGGCAACACCGCCTACTTCTTCTGTTGGGTCTTCATGGCGCTCGGCCTGTGCCTGATCTGGGGCTATGGCGGCGCGCTGAGCTTCGGCCAGACCGCGTTCTTCGGGCTTTCGGGCTACGCCTATGGTGTGCTGACCCTGAATGTCGGGGCGGCCTACGGCTTCACGATCGCCGCGGTGGTGATGGCGGTGGCGCTTGCGGCCGGATTTGCCGCGCTGCTCGGCTACTTCCTGTTCTTCGGCCGGATCGGCGGCGTGTTCTTAGGCATCATCACCCTGTCGGTGACGCTCGCCTTGGAGCGCTTCATGGCGCAGACCGCCGGACCCGACTGGCGCATCGGCGCGGCCCGCCTCAACGGCTACAACGGCATGAGCGGCATGCCGCCCCTGACCGTGCCGTGGTTCGACGGCGACATCGTGCTGTTTCCCGACGTGGCGCTCTATTACGGGCTGCTCGGCCTCTTGGTGGTCACCTATCTCGGCTTGCGCATCCTGGTGAATGCCCGGTTCGGCAACGTCCTGGTGGCGATCCGCGAGAACCCCGAGCGGGCCGAGATGCTGGGCTACGACGTGCGCCGTTACCAGCTCGGCGCCTTCGTGATCGGCTCAGCGCTCGCGGGCCTGTCGGGCACGCTCTATACGGCCTGGGGCCAATACATCACGCCCTCCAGCATGGGGCTCACCGCGGCGGCGCTGCCCGTCATCTGGGTCGCGGTCGGCGGACGGAGCGACGTGACCGCCACCCTCGTCGGCACGCTCGCGGTGCTCGGCGGGTTTCAGGCACTGACGATCTACGGCAGCCAGTACGCGCTGGTAGTGATGGGCCTGCTCCTCGTCGTGGTGGTGCTCGCCGCCCCCGAGGGCCTGGTCGTCGCCCTGATGCGCGGGATCGCCCGCCTCACCCGAAAGGCAGCGGCGCGATGACCGCCATTCTCGAGACGCGCGGCCTCGACAAGCATTTCGGCGGCCTGCACGTCACCAACGGCGTCGATTTCAGCGTGGGCGACGGCGAGGTCCATTGCCTGATCGGTCCGAACGGCGCCGGCAAGAGCACCTTCTTCCGCCTCTTGATCGGCGAGTACGCGCCGGAGCGTGGCCAGGTGCTCTACCGCGGCGAGGACATCACGGCCTTGAAGCCCTTCGAGCGGGTGCGCCGGGGCCTCAGCGTCAAGTTCCAGGTACCTGGCATCTTCCCCGGCCTGTCGGTCTCCCACAACCTGGAGATCGCGCTCCAGCACCACCTCGAGGGCGCCTCGCTCTCGGCCGAGATCCGGCGGCTGCTTGATTTCCTCAACCTCGAGGAGGCCGCGGGCGAGCGGGCAGGTACCCTCAGCCACGGCCAGAAGCAATGGCTGGAGATCGGCATGGCGATCAGCCTGAAACCCCGCCTGCTGCTCCTCGACGAGCCCACCGCCGGGATGTCGACGGCCGAGACCTTCGCCACCGGCGAGATGGTGCAGGCGCTCAACCGCGATGGTGTCGCGATCCTGGCGATCGAGCACGACATGGCCTTCGTCCGGCAGATCGCCCAGCGGGTCACCGTGCTGCATGTCGGGCGCATCTTCGCGCAAGGGTCCACCGACGAGATCGTGGCGAACGAGGCGGTCGCGGCGATCTATCTTGGCGAGACCGAGGCGCCCAGGAGGAAGCAGGATGCCTGATGCGCTCCTCTCGACCACGACCTTGCGCGCCGGCTACGGCGGCAAGCCGGTGTTGCAGGGCGTCGACCTCGCCATCCGAGCCGGCGAGATCGTGGCGGTGATCGGCCGCAACGGCGTCGGCAAGTCGACCCTGATGCGCAGCCTGATCGGCCTTCTGCCGGCCGCCGCTGGAGGCATCGCCTTCAAGGGCCAGGCGGTCGAGCGGCTCGCTGCGCACAAGCGCGCCCGCCTCGGGATCGGCTACGTGCCGCAGGGGCGCGATGTCTTCCCGCGCATGAGCGTGGCCGACAACCTGACGGTCGGCGCCTCGCTGCTTCCCCCCGGCACGCCCTTCGACATCGAGGCTGCCTATGGCCCATTCCCGATCCTGCGCGAGCGCCGGGCGCAGCGCGCCGGCACGCTTTCGGGCGGGCAGCAGCAGCAGCTCGCGATCGGCCGTGTCCTCGTCGGCAGCCCATCCCTGATCCTGCTCGACGAACCCTCCGAGGGCATTCAGCCCTCGGTGGTTCAGGAGATCGGCCGCACCCTCGTCGACCTCAATCGCCGCACCGGGGTGACGGTGGTGTTCGTGGAGCAGAACCTCGACCTGATCCGCGCCATGGCCCAGCGCAGCTACGTCATGGACAAGGGCCGGATCGTCGCGGAGCTGACGGCGCGGGACCTCGACGACCGCGACCTGGTGCGGCGGCACCTCGCCGTCTGAGTAAGCGAAAGGGAGAGACGACCATGCAGTGGCTCGACCAGTCGATCATGGCGAAGAAGGGCGTGGCCAAGGGCAAGCCCGGCGCCGAGCACACCATCACGGAGGCCGAGCAGGGCCGCTATCACTACGTCTACGGGCCCTTCGTCGACCCGGTGCTGACCGTCGATCCGGGCGCCGTCGTCACGGTGGAGACCCATGACGCCTTCGAGGGCAAGATCCGCCACGAGACCGACAGCCCGACCAAGATCCTGAACTTCCCCTACCTCAACCCGCAGAACGGCCCGATCTGGGTCAACGGCGCCGAGAAGGGCGATTGCCTGGCGGTCGCGATCAAGTCGATCCGTCCGCGCGGCCCCCAGCCGTGCGGCACGACGCTGATCATGCCCGAGTTCGGCGGCCTGGTCGCAACCGGCGACACCGCGCTCCTCAACCCGTCGCTGCCGGAGCGGGTGCGCAAGCTCGAGGTCACGGCGGAAGGCGGCGTGCGCTGGAACGACCGCATCACGCTGCCCTACCAGCCGTTCATCGGCACGATCGGCACCTCGCCGGAGATCGAGGCGATCTCCTCGCTCCAGCCCGACTATTACGGCGGCAACATGGACCTGCCCGATGTCGGCGTCGGCGCGGTGATCTACCTGCCGGTCAATACCAAGGGCGCGCTTCTCTACCTCGGCGACTGCCACGCGGCGCAAGGGGACGGCGAACTTTGCGGCGTCGCGGTCGAGCACCCGACCCACACGACGGTGCAGATTGACCTGATCAAGGGTTGGACCATCCGCTGGCCGCGCCTCGAGACGGAGGACTTCTTCATGACCATCGGCTCGTCGCGGCCGATGGAGGATGCCGCCCGCATCGCCTACCGCGAACTGGTGCGCTGGCTCGCAGCCGATTTCGGCTTCGAGGAAATCGACGCCTACATGCTGCTCACCCAATGCGGTCGGGTGCGGCTCGGCAACATGGTCGATCCGAAATACACGCTGGGCGCTTCGATCGCGAAGTCGATCGCACTCGCTTGAAATCTAAGGAGAGCGTCATGGATCTCGGCCTCAAGGGGCTCCGCGCCCTCGTCACCGGCGGCACCAAGGGGATCGGCGGTGCCATCGCCGATCTCCTGGCGGAGGAGGGGGCCGCCGTCGCGCTCTGCGCCCGCAATCCGGAGGAGGTCGCCGCCAAGGTCGCGGCGCTCCGCGCCAAGGGCGTCGCCGCGACCGGCCGCGCCGTCGACGTCGCCGATTCCGGGGCACTCAAGACTTGGATCGCAGAGGCTGCGGACGAACTCGGCGGGCTCGACATCCTGGTGCCGAACGTCAGCGCCCTCGCGGTCGGCGCCGACGAGGCGGCCTGGCGCGCAGGCTTCTCGGTCGACCTCATGGGCACGGTCGCGGCGGTCGAGGCCGCGATGCCCTTCCTCGAACGCTCGACGGCGGCGTCGATCGTCGTCATCTCGAGCGTGTCGGGCCGTGAGATCGACTTCGCGGCAGGGCCCTACGGGGCCTTCAAGGCGGCTCTGATCCACTACGCGCAGGGGCTCGCCTTCCGACTCGCCGGCAAGGCCATCCGCGCCAACACGGTGTCGCCGGGCAACACCTATTTCGAGGGCGGAGTGTGGCACCGGATCGAGGAGGGCAACCCGACCCTGTTCGCCGAGGCTCTGCGCCTCAATCCAACCGGCCGGATGGCCCACCCGGATGAGATCGCTCGTGCCGCCGTCTTTCTCGCGAGCCCGGCTGCGAGCTTCGTCACCGGCACCAACCTCGTCGTCGACGGTGCGCTGACCCGGGGTGTGCAGTTCTGAGTGCTCCCCCTGCTACCAAGAGGCAGGACTCCGTTCACAGCCCTTGCGCGTCCAAGTGCAGAGCGAAATCAGAGCTGGCTGTGTATCGAAGCAGAACTGGGGCCTCGGGCTGCATCGGTTGCGAATGTCCGGCACAGATTTGTAGTCTGCCTTAGAGATGGGATCCGATCGGTGCCGATCGGGACCCCACTCGGAACCCAATTTCGAAATCAGCATCGGTGCGTCGGCTCAATTTCGCCGATGAGGACCCATATCGGCGCCGGAACACCGTCGACTTGATCGATCGTCGCAGTACCCTCGTGGCCGCCGGCCGGCCGAATCGGAACGTCATGGTGGACAATCCGCTGGGCGAGATCCCGGCGCGTCCTCTCGAGGACGGCACGATCCTCGTCGACTCCGGCGCGCCGCCGCGGGCTACCGGACGGCAGAAGGCGGGGCCGGCATCGGTCGCCTCTCGCTTCCCCGCGTCGAGCGCGTTTGCAGATAAGCGATGAGATCCGCCCGGTCGAGCGGGTCGGAGATGCCGCGAAAGCGCATGCTCGTGCCGGGCACCATCGCCGCAGGGGCGGTGAGCCATGTGTCCAGCCGCTCCGGGGACCAGACGCCGCCCAGGGACCGCAAGGCCGCCGTGTAGCCGAACCGCTGGCTGGTTTCGCCGGGTGGCTGACCCACCACGCCGTAGAGGTTCGGGCCGTTGCGGTCGCCGGCGCCCGGGCCGGCCATGTGGCAGGCAGCGCACGTCCCGAACAGCCGGCCACCCCGCGCCGGATCCGCCACCTGCATGAGATCGGGAAAACTCGGAGAGCGCCCCAGCGACCGCCGGCGTTCCTCGCCATCATCCGAGCAGCCCGCGACCAGGAGCGCGAGGGCGGCGGCCAAGAGGTGCATCGCGATCCGGGCCCGAACATGGTGGGCAAACCGGGGCTCTGGTCCGGCGGAAGCCCGGAGGACGGACACGCACGCTGCGCGAAACATGTTCGGCAACCGTCGAGATCGCGCCGGGCGGTTGCGCCAACAGCGTCTCCAGTACGCCAAGGCCGGTGCAAACCCTCCGAATACCGGGCGGCCCCAAGCGAGATCCGGATCGCCCCGAGCGCTGGATCGACCACGAAGGCGTCGCTGGAGACGACCGGCAGCCAAGGCGTACTCGAGCCCCGAACACGCCGCATGTCCTGGGATCGGGCAGGGGCCGCCGGAAATGATGCCCCTGGGGTTGTGCTTGAGCGTCGAACCCCTGGAGAACCTCGCTGCCGCAGCCGTTCCGACATCGGCAGGTTCGGGTCCAAGGGCGATCAACGAGGACACGACGGTTTGCATGCGATCAGGACGAAGCCCTTGCGGCGATGTCGGACACTGCCATTGGGTCGGGATCCCGGCCGGAAACCGTCCTCCCGCTCGGCAGCGTATCACGCCTCCGACGTCACGCCCCGGCCAGGTGGCGGCCGGCGAGCCAGCCGAAGGTGAGGGCAGGTCCCAGCGTGATGCCGGGACCCGGATACGTCCCGCCCATGACCGAGTTCATGTCGTTGCCGGCGGCGTAGAGGCCGGGGATCGGTTCGCCGTTGCGGTCGAGCACGCGGGCGTTCTCGTCGGTCACGATCCCGCCGGCGGTGCCGATGTCGCCGGGATAGACCCGCACGGCGTAGAACGGCGCCGTCTCGACCGTACCGAGGCAGGGATTGCCGTCCTTGATCGTCGGGTCGCCGAGGTAGCGGTTGTAAGCGTCGCCGCCCTTGCCGAACGCCGCGTCCCGTCCCTCCCGTGCATCGCGATTGAACGCCGCGACGGTCTCGCCGAGGACGCCGCCGTCGAGGCCGAGCTGGCGCGCGAGATCGTCGAGGGTGCGGCCCTCGACCAGGTAGCCGGCCTTCACGAGCTTTCGGAACGGGCGCCCGCCGGGCAGCGCGAGACCAAGTCCCCAGCGCCGGAGAAAATCCGCGTCGCAGATCAGGAAGGCCGGGATGCTCGGCACGCTCCGGTGGCTCTCGTGCATGGCGAGGCCGAACTCGTGGTACGAGGTCGACTCGTTAACGAAGCGCCGGGCCGCGCCGTTGACTGCGATCAGGCCCGGTTTCGCCCGCTCCCAGACGAGGTGGGGGTAGCGCAGGACCGTGCCATCGGGCTTCTCAAGGAGCGAGACTGGCGCGTGGAAGACGTTCGCGGCGTTCTCGCTGCGCACGACGGCGCCGGCCGCCTCGCCGAGCCGCAGGCCGTCGCCGGTGTTGTCAGCCGGCGCCATCGACCACGGACCGACCGGATGCGGCAGCAGAGCGGCGCGGCGCTCCGGATCGTGCGGGAAGCCGCCGGTGGCGAGCACGACACCGCGCCGTGCGCGGATCGCGACCTCGCGCCCCTCACGTGCGACCACGAGGCCGACGACCCGTCCGCCTTCGACGAGGAGGCGCCGGGCGGGACTGTCGAGCCAGACCGGGACCTCACGGTCGAGGACGCTCTGGTAGAGCCGAGCCGCTAGCGCGTTGCCGAGGACGAGGCGGGTGCCGCGATGATGGCGCAGGCGGTCGGCGGCGTAGCGCGCGACGAGTCTCATCCCGTGCCTCCACGATGCGAGAGAGCGCGTCACGCCTAGGAGGTGGTAGACGTCGGTCATCGTCACCATCATACCGCCGAGCACCGTGAACTCGGGCAGCGGGTCGCGCAGGGTCCCGAAATGCCGGCCCAGGCGCCGGCCGTCGAAGGCCACCGGGTCCATTGCGCGTCCGCCGAGCGAGGCGCCCTCGGCGTCGGGGTAGTAGTCCGGCGAGTAGGCCCGCGCCGCGAGCCGCAGTTCGGTGTTCCGCTCGAGATAGTCGAGCATCCTCGGCCCGGCCTCGAGATAGGCGAGCTTCATCGCGTCGCTCGACCAGTTGCCGACGATGCGGTCGAGGTAGAGTTTCGCCCGCTCCACATTGTCGGGATGGCCGGCTGCCGTGCCGCGATCGGTATTCGGGATCCAGACCGCCCCGCCCGAGACGGCGGTCGACCCGCCGACCTTGTCGGATTTCTCGACGATGATTGCCGCGAGCCCCTCGATCGAGGCAGTGAGCGCGGCGCTCATGCCGCCGGCACCGGCGCCGACGCAGATCACGTCCGTCTCGAGATCGAAGGTCGCCGGGGGGGCGTCGGCTGCCGGCCCGCTCACAGCGCGTCGCCCCGGCGCGAGTAGTTGGTGACGCTCCAGCCGCCATCGACCGCCAGCACGTGGCCGCTGATATAGGCGGCGTCCTCCGAGCACAGGAAGTGGATCGCGTTCGCGACGTCCTCCGGCCGGCCGAGCCGCGGGAAGGGGATCGGGTCGATGTTGAGGGCCTGGAAGCGCGCATCCGTGTCGATGCGCTCGCGCGTGAGCGCGGTCTCGATCACCCCGGGTGCGACGGCGTTCACACGGATTCCCTTCGGGCCGTAATCGGCCGCCATCTGGTGGGTCAGCCCGACGACCGCGGCCTTGGTGGCGGCGTAGGGCGCGACCCGCGGATGGCCGAACAGCCCGAACACCGAGGCGAGGTTGACGATCACCCCCCGGCCCGGCGTCAGGTGCGGCAGAGCCTCGCGCGAAAAGCGGAACAGCGCGCGCAGATTGATGTCGACGTAGCGGTCCCACTCCGCATCGCTCGTCTGGTCCGCCGCCTTGGCGTTGCCGATGCCGGCGTTGTTCACGAGCCAGTCGAGACGGCCGAAGTGCCGAAGCGCTGCCGCGATGGCGGCGCTCGGTGCGTCGTCGGCGGTGACATCCTCAACGAGGAGCGCGACAGCCTCGGCGTCGCCCGCCAGGCGGCGGGTCTCCTTTAGTCCCGCCTCGTTGAGATCGACGGCGAGCACTCGCGCACCGGCACGCACGAAGCGCAGGGTGGTGGCGCGACCGATGCCTGAGCCGGCACCGGTGACGAGGGCGACGAAGGGTTCGGTCATGGCGCGGGCTCCCGGGACGATCAGACGGCCGTTCCGCCGAGCGACTTGCCGCCGTCGACGAACAGGACCTGGCCGGTGATGAAGTCGGTGCGGGGCGAGACCAGGAAGGACACGGCATTGGCCACGTCCTCGGGTCGGCCGGCCCGGCCGGTCGGTTGCAGGGCGAGCTGCGCGGCGATCCGCTCGGGCGTCATCTGCTGCAGGAGCGGTGTCTCGATGAGGCCGGGCGCCACGGCGTTGACCAGGATCCCGCGCCGGATGACCTCCATGGCGAGCGCCCGGGTCAGGCTGACGACGGCGCCCTTCGAGGCGACGTAGTCGACTTGGTTGAGCGCTCCAAGATAGGCCCGCGAGGCGATGTTGACGATCCGGGCGCCGGGTTCCATCCGGGCGAGGGCAGCCTTCGCGAGGAGGAACGGCGCGATGGCGTTGACCTCGTAGGCGCGGCGGAAATCCTCGGACGTCGTCGCCGCGATGGGCTTGTCGCGGAAGAAGCCCGCATTGTTGACGAGCGCCCGCAGCGGCGGGAGGTCGTCGACGAGGGCCGTCACCGCCGCCTCGTCGGTGACGTCGAGCTGGCGCGCCTCGGCCCCGAGGTCCCGCGCGCGCAGCGCGTCGGCCACCGCTTCGGCGCGTGCGGCGTCGAGGTCGGCCACGACGACATGAAAGCCATCCTCGGCGAGGCGCTCGGCGATCGCCCGTCCGATGCCGCTGCCGGCCCCGCTGACCAGGGCGTAGGATCTTTCGCTCATGGAGGGTCTCCTTGCGGAAGGCTGTTCCGGCTGCTCAGGTGCCGAGATAGGCCGCGCGCAGGCTGTCGTCGGCGGCGAGAGTGGCCGAGGGGCCTTGCGCTGCCACCTCGCCGTTCTCCAGGATGTAGGCATAATCCGAGACGGCGAGCGCCACGGCGGCGTTCTGCTCGACGATCAGCAGGGTGAGCCGCTCGTCGCGGTGCAGTCGCACGATGATGTCGAAGATCTGCTGGACCAGCAGCGGCGACAGGCCGAGCGACGGCTCATCAAGGAGCAGGAGCTTGGGGCGCGCCATCAGGGCGCGGGCGATCAGCAGCATCTGCTGCTCGCCGCCTGACATTGTGCCGGCCATCTGCCGGAAGCGCGTGGCGAGGATTGGAAAATACCCGGTCATCACCTCGATGTCGCGGGCGATGCCGGCCTTGTCGCGCCGGCCGTGAGCCCCGATGACCAAGTTCTCGTAGACGGTCATGTCGCGGAAGATCTCGCGCCCCTCCGGCACCTGCGAGATCCCGGCGGCGACGATTGTGTCCGAGCCGAGACCGCGCAGGGACCGGCCGCCGAGGCGGACATCGCCGCGGGTCGGCGCGACGATGCCCGAGATGACGTTGAGCGTCGTGGTCTTGCCCGCCCCGTTGGCGCCGAGAAGCGCAACGACCCCACCCTCCGGCACCCGCAGGCTCATGCCCGACAGGGCCTCGATGCGGCCGTAACCGGCGGAGACGGCGTCGAGTTCGAGGAGATCAGCCATGCGCCGCCTCCCTGTGGTTGGACTCGCCCGGCTGCTTGGTGCCGAGGTAGGCCTCGATCACCCGAGGATCGCCGCGCACCGCCTCTGGCGTACCCTCGGCGATCTTCTCGCCAAAGCTCAGGACGGTGATCCGATCGGAGATCGACATGACGAGCTGCATCACGTGCTCCACCAGCAGGACGGTGATGCCGCGGTCCTGGTTCAGCCCGGTCAGGATCGCGTCCAGGCGCTCGATCTCGCGCGAACGCAGGCCTGCGGCCGGCTCGTCGAGGAGCAGCAGCGTCGGCGACAGGGCCAGCGCCCTGGCGACCTCGAGGAGCTTCTGGCGCCCGAAGTCGAGACCGTTCGCTTTCGTGTCCCGGCAATCCCTCAGGCCCGTGCCCTCCAGGATCTCCTCCGCCCAGGCCCGGGTCCTGGGCGAGCCCGGCCGGAGACGGTCGACCAGCCGGGTCTCGTGGCGCGAATAGGCACCGAGCATCACGTTCTCGAGCACGGTCAGCTCATTGAAGAGTTCGAGGTTCTGAAAGGTGCGGGCGATGCCGAGCCCCGCCATGGCGTGGGCGGGCAGCCCGGTGACGTCGCGCCCGTCGAAGCGGATGCGCCCCTCCGTCGGCCGGTAGATTCGTGAGACGCAGTTGAACACGGTCGACTTGCCGGCGCCGTTCGGGCCGATCAAGGCGTGGATCGTCCCGCGCGCCACGCTCATCGACAGGCCATTCACCGCCGTGAGGCCGCCGAAGCGCATCGTGACGGCGTCGAGGGTGAGGAGATCGTCCATCGCGCGCCTCACCGCCGGCCGACGAGCGTGAAGACGCCGCGCGGCGCGTACATCATCACGAGGATCAGGATGCCGCCATAGATCATCTCCTGGTAGGACGGTACTTGGCGCAACAGTTCAGAGACCAGCCCGAACGCGACTGCGCCGCCGAGCGCCCCCGTCACCGAGCCGACGCCCCCAACCACGATCATCGTCAGGACCAGGATGGTGGTCTGGAAGCCGAGGCTGTCAGGGTGGATGAACGTCGAGAAGGTGGTGAACAGGCCGCCCGCCGCCCCGGCCAGGAAGGCGGAGAGGGTGAAGGCGAGGAGCTTGGTGCGCCGCACGTCGATGCCGACCGCCGCAGCCGCCACCTCGGATTCCCGCACCGCCCGGAAAGCGCGGCCCAGGCCCGAGGCGTGCAGGCCGGCGACGAGCACCACGATCACCAGTGTCACCCCGGCGACGAGTGGGAAGGCGGCCTTGTCGGTCAGGATCGGATGACCGAACACCTCGGCCGGCGGGATGGCGAGACCGTTCGGCCCGCCCGTCACCGGTGTCCAGTTAAGGAACACCCACTGCATCGCCTCGCCGAAAGCGAAGGTCGATAGCGCCAGGTAGATGTCCCGCATGCGCAAGGATAGGACCCCGATCGCGAGTCCGCACAGGGCAGCCAGCAGGCCGCCGGCCGGCAGCGCGAGCCAGAACGGCAGGCCCAGCACCTTCGCGCTCAGGGCCGCCGTGTAGATCCCGATGCCGTAGAAGGCTGCGTGCGCGAGCGAGAACTGGCCGGCTTCGCCGATGACGATGTGCAGGCCGAGGGACAGGACCACGAAGACCAGGAGCAGGTTGCCGATATAGACGACATAGCCCGTGGCGAGCGCCGGCAGCGCGAAGCTGAGCCCGATCAGAAGGACCGCGACGGCGGTCAGGGTGCGCGCGCTCATACCTTCCTCACGCGGAGTCGGCCGCCGAACAGGCCCTGCGGCTTGAAGATCAGGACCATCATGATGATGACGAACGGGGCGACGGTGATCGCCCGGGTCGAGACGAAGAGGCCGACGAGGTTCTCTGCGATGCCGATGATGAAGCCGCCGACCACCGCCCCCGGCAGACTGGCGAAGCCGCCGACGATCGCCGCCGCGAAGGCGAGGGTAACGACGCCCCCCATCTCGGCGGTCATCAGGAGCTTCGGCGCGATCAGGATCGCGGCGATCGCCGAGATGCCGCCGGCGAAGATCCAGACCAGCCGCTCGGTGCGGCCGAGATGGATGCCGACGAGCTGAGCGGCGCGGCGGTTCATGCCGACGGCTCGCATCGCCCGCCCGGTGCGGGTCAGGTTGAAGATCGCGAAGAACGCCGCCATCACCGTGAGCGCGGCGCCGAGGATCGCGAGGTCGAGGTAGCTCAACGAGGCCTGGCCCAGCGTGACCGAGCCCTCGGGCACCACGGAGGGAAACGAGCGCGGGGTGTCGCCGAAGCCGGTGGCGCGCACGAAGCCCTTGAGCACGTAGGACAGCCCGAGGGTCGCGATGACGAGGTTGACCGAGACGCCCCGAGCCGCGGCGACCCGGCGGAGCACGATCCGCTGGAACAGCCCGGCCGCAGCCGCGATCGCGACGACCATCGCGGGGGCCGCGACCCAGATCGGCAACCCGACAAGGGCGATCAGGAAGAACGCCAGATAGGCCGCAGCCATGTAGAATTCGCCCTCGGCGAAGTTCGCCACATCGGTCGTGCGGAACACGATCACCAGAGCGAGCGCCAGCAGGGCGTAGACCGAACCGGTCACGAGGCCGGAGGCGATGCCCTGCTGGAGGAACAGGAAGACGATCTCGGAATCCATGGCCTTCAGCAGCGTGACGGGGAGGTGGCGGCCTGTCCTGCGCTGGCGGTCTCGCCATCGTCCCGCGTCGGTCCGGGCTCCGCCCTCGCGGCCCCGGAACGACGAGGAACGATCGAAACACCGCGCCGAGGATCAGACAGGATCGGAGCAATCACTGGCCTTGATAGGTCCAGCGACTGGCGAAGCTGCCTGGTACGGCGGTCAGCCCCTCGCCGTCGAACTTGAAGTAGGTCGACGACTTCTGGGCGGCGTGCTCGGCCTTCGTCAGCACGATCGGTCCAGCCATCACGCCGCTGTCGAAGTCGGTGCGGTCGAGGGCTTCGATCACCTTGGCGCGGGTCGGGTTCGGCCCGGAGGCCTGCAGCGCCCGCACCACGGTCATCGCCGAGGGGATGCCGTAGGGCATGTAGACCTGCGGGTGGTCGGGCTTGCCCGCAAGATCGGGGTAGTTCGCCTTGTAGAGATCGTAGATCCAGGCGAGCTTCTCCGAGCCGGGCTTTGCCGCCAACACCTCCTCGATGTAGACGTTGCGGAACGCCTCCTTCGAGCCGACATTCTCGGACAGCTGCTTGAGGTTGGCGATCGCGTTCACCGCGATGACGATCGGCTTGTTGAAACCGAGCTCTTGCGCCTTCTTGAGGATGAGCTGGGCCGGACGGGCATAGGTGGCAATCACCAGGACGTCGGCGCCCGAGGCGCGCATCTTCAGGACCGGGGCCGTGACGTCGGTGATCGCCGGGCTCACCGCCTCCGGGACGAGCGCGACGCCGTTGTCCTTGGCCTGGAAACGGGCACCCTCCAGATTCCAGGCGCCGTAAGCGTCGTCGTGATTGATGTAGGCGATCTTCTTCGCCTTCAGCTCCTTGCTGGCGAACTCGATCACCGAGCCGCCCATGGCGCGCTGCGAGATCGAGAAGGCACCATAGATGTTCGGCTGCGGCGGGTAGAGCGCGCCGTCGCCGGAGGCATTGAGCATCACCCACGGCACCCCGGAGCGCACGACATAGTCCTTGGCGGCGACGACCGGCGCGGAGCACGACCCGCCGTTCAAAAGGAACACGCCGTCTTGCTCGACCAGCTTCTTGACCGCCGCGACCACGTCGTTGGGGTTGCAGCGGTCGTCCTCCAGGACGATCTCGATCTTGCGACCGTGGATCCCGCCTTCCTTGTTGATCTTGTCGTAGTACATCCGGGCGGCGTTCATCACGTCGAATCCGTAGGCCATCGAAGCGCCGGAGAGCGGGCCGAACATTCCGATCCTGATCGCCGTCGGCGTGAGCCCGGGCTCGTCCGCCCGGGCCGGGGCCGCAAGGCCCGCGAGTGCCGCCACGGCGAGCGCAATCCGGCAAAGGCCGTGCATGGACATCGCTTCCTCCCGGTGTGTTGTATGGTTATGTCGTTGTTCGTCTTGCTTGACGGATCTTATTGCCAGCTGCGGACCTACTGCATCCGATAGCCGCCGTTTACGTCGAGCGTAATCCCGGTGAGATAAGCCGAGGCCGGAGAGGCCAGGAAGGCGACGGCTTCGGCGACGTCGCGGGGCTGGCCGAGGCGGCCGAGCGGGACGTTGACTGTGGAGGCCGGCGTCGTGCCGGCGCCGCCGGCGGCGAGCCGCATCATGTCGGTGTCGATCAGGCCCGGGGCGACCGCGTTGGCGGTGATGCCGAGCGGCGCGCCCTCGCGGGCGATCGCTTTCGTGAGCCCAAGGACCGCCGCCTTGGCGGCGATGTAGGCGGCGCTGGCGTTGTAGCCGCCGAGCTGGGCTGCCACCGAGGAGACGGTGACGACGCGCCCATGCGGCACCGGATGCTCCTGACGCCGCCGCAGGAAGGCGCGGGCGGACAGGAAGGTCCCGGTGGCGTTGACGCCCAGCATGTCCTGCCAGTTGGCGAGCGAGGTCTCGGCGATCAAGGGCCGGCGGCCCTCGTGTAGGAGAAGCCTCCCGGCGTTGCAGACCAGCACCGCGACCGGGCCGAGTTCGCGCTCGACCGCCTCGAACAAGGTCTCGACCGCGCCCTCGTCTGCCACGTCCACCGCGTAGCCGGCATGCCCCGATCCGGGTAGCTCGGCCACGCTACGGTGGGCCGAGGCCGCATCGATATCCGCGGCGGCAATTGTCAGGCCGGCCTCCGCGAGGACGCGGCACACCTCCTGCCCTATACCGCGGCCTCCTCCCGTCACGAGCGCGATGCGGTTCACGACCGTTTCCTCTGCCGTTCTTGTTGGGCGCCACCTTGGATACATGAAATTGCCGTGTCAAGGCGTTAAACCGCTTTATCGGGTGTCTGCTCCGGTCTATGTATCCATGATGCGAACGCGATCTCAGGACGTGACGGAGACCCTGCGCGGCTGGATCCTTGACGGGACCCTTCCGGCGGGCGAGCGGCTGGAAGAGGTGCCCCTGGCCGAGCGCCTGGGCGTCTCGCGCACGCCCCTGCGGGGGGCTCTGACCCTGCTGGCGACCGAGCGCCTGCTCGATTACCAGCCCAAGCGCGGCTACGTCGTGCGGCGGTTCGGGGCCGAGGACGTGTTCGCCGCCTATGAGGTCCGTGCCTCGATCGAGGGGCTGGCCTGCCGCTTGGCCGCGGCGAACGGCGTTCCGGACGCCGTCGCCGAAATCCTGCGCGCGTGCCTGGAGGAGGGCGACCGCATCCTCGCGGGCAGTGCGCTGACGCCCGGCGACCTGCAGCCCTACCAGGCGATGAACGAGCGCTTCCACGACGCGATCATCTCGCTCTCGCGCAATCCCTGGGTCGAGCGCTTCGTGCGCCAGACCCATTCGATCCCGTTCGTGTCCGGCCGGGTGATCCTCTGGCACGATTACGGTGTGATCCGGCGCTCGCACGACGATCATCACCGGATCTTGGCGGCGCTCCTTGCCCGCGACCCGGCCCGGGCCGAAGATCTCATGCGCGAGCACGTCTACTTTGCCGGCCTGTTCCTGCGCGACAACTTCGATCGCGTTCAACCCAAGACCGGCGAAGGCCTGGCATGACTTGAGACATCGGAGAGACGTCCCTTATGAAGATTTACTACTCCCCCGCCTCGCCCTACGTCCGGAAGGTCATGGTGGTTGCCCACGAGCTCGGTCTTGCCGACCGGATCGAGCGTTTGCCGAGCGCCGCGGGTCCGGTCCAGCGTGATGCGACGATCCGGCGGTACAACCCGATCGGGCAGGTCCCGACCTTCTTCACCGACGACGCCACTGTCCTGTACGACAGCCGGGTGATCTGCGAATACCTCGACGATCTCGGCGGTGGCCACTTCTTCGGGACCGGCACTGAGCGCTGGCGCAACCTGATCGACGCGGCCCTGGGCGACGGCCTGCTCGGCGCTGCCCTGCTCGCCCGCTACGAAGCGGTGCTCCGGCCCGAGAGCCTGCGCTGGGCTGACTGGAGCCGCGGGCAGATCGAGAAGGTGACGGACGCGGTCGATCACATGGAGGGGATGAACCTCGGCGCGCGTCTCGACATCGGCACGGTCACCTTCGGTTGCGGCCTCGGCTACCTGGATTTCCGCTTCCCCGAGCTGGATTGGCGCACCGGTCGCCCGCGTTTAGCGTCATGGTACGCCGACTTCGCGCAACGACCCTCGATGATGGCGACCGCGCCGACGGGCTGAAAGCGTCGGCACATGACCGCTCAGCCGTCCTTCGACGACGCGGGTGGTCGGACCAGCCTTTCGGTTCGACCCCCGGGCTGCGGCATGGCCCATGGCGGGGATGCGCGATCGCTGGTGCCGGATGATCGTGACCTTGCCCCCTGTCCTGCCCTCATTCTGAAGCTAGGGTCCGTCGATGAGGAGACGGACGATGAAGAAGAGCCGGTTCAGCGAAGAGCAGATCATCGGCATCCTGAAGGAGCAGCAGGCTGGGCTGCCGGTGGCTGAGATCTGCCGCCGGCACGGCATCAGCGACATGACGTTGTACACGTGGCGCTCGCGCTTCGGCGGCATGGAGGTCTCGGACGCGCGCCGCCTGAAGGCGCTCGACGAGGAGAACCGCAAGCTCAAGAAACTCCTGGCCGAGGCGATGCTCGACGTGGCCACGCTGCGTGAGGCACTGGGAAAAAACTTCTGACGCCCGGCGCACGGAGAACAGCCGTGAGCTGGGTCATCGAGGAGAAGGGCTACTCGCAGCGTCGCGCCTGCGGGCTGATCGGCCTGGAGCCGAAGACGTACCGCTACGCCTCGACCCGTGGTGACGATGCGGCCGTGCGGGTACGCCTGCGCGGCCTGGCCGGCGAGCGCCGTCGCTTCGGCTACCGGCGCCTGCTCATCCTGTTGCGGCGGGAGGGCGTCACGTTGAACCACAAGAAGCTGTTCCGCCTCTATCGGGAGGAGCGGCTGTCGGTGCGCAGGCGGGGTGGGCGCAAACGAGCCCTTGGCACGCGGGCACCGGCCGCCGTGCCCCAGGAGCCCAACCAGCGCTGGAGCCTCGACTTCGTCTCCGACACGCTCAACGACGGGCGGCGCTTCCGCATCCTCGTCGTGGTCGACGACTGCACGCGGGAGTGTCTCGCGCTGGTGGTCGACACGTCGCTGTCCGGCCAGCGCGTCGCGCGCGAACTCGACCGGATCATCGCGGGCCGGGGCAAGCCGCTGATGATCGTCTCGGACAACGGCACCGAGTTGACCTCGCATGCCATCTTGCGCTGGCAGGAAGAGCGTGCGGTCGAATAGCATTACATCGCGCCCGGCAAGCCGCAGCAGAACGGCTTCGTTGAAAGCTTGAACGGGCGCTTGCGCGACGAGTGCCTGAACGAGCATCTGTTCCGGAGCCTGCCGGCGGCCCGGACCATCATCGAGGCGTGGCGGGTCGACTACAACACCTGCCGCCCGCACACGAGCCTCGGCGGGCTCACCCCGAACGCGTTTGCAACCCGGTCCAAACAGGACCAGAACCAGAACGGACTCTGGTTATGAACGGGGGCAAACAGGGGGCAAGGTCAATCGGCACGAAGGTATCGGCCATCAGGCTGTGGCCCAAGCGGTCGCAGCGCGCGAGTGCCTCGTCGGGGGGCTGCTCCCGGAAGTTTCGCCTTCGGGCCCGTCACCAGAGACGACAAGGGCGGTGCGGTACCCAGTGCCGAGGCCTCGTTCGGCCGGTGCCGACGTCGAGCTGCTCGGGCGAGCCGCGGCATTGCCCGTCTGGTTGACCTGGCGCCGTCGATCGTGCGCATTGTCCCTACCAGGGAGCGGTCGAGGCTGCTGGTTTCGAGGTCACCGCGTGTCGGCCGGATGCAGGCAGGGGGTTTGAAGTGCGAGAGCTTCGTACCGGCCTTGCCGGATTTCCTGTCGTCGAAATTCCTCACGCGGCCGGGGCGGGTGAACAATCCTGTCGCAGGACCAGTGTTCGGTTGAGGATAGAGATATGCACCTTGATGAAAATGTCGTCATAAAAGTATATTAATTTATCATTATAGATTTGACAATATTTTACAAGCATAATGGATATATCTACGGTAGAAATATCGAATAAACACAAATTCTGATCATAATACCGATCGCTCACAGTTGAAAGTGGTGGGTTGCCCTCTCAATACAGGTGTGCCGGGCGCGCGCCGATGGGCTGGCTTCCAAGCAGGCCAGTCGGCGTGCGGAGGACGTTGCCAACGGCAAGCACGGGATCGACGGCTCGACTGAGATCCTGAAGCTGCTGGCGGTGTTCGATCAACCTCACGATCACCCCGCAAATCCCTCGTACCCCGCCTTGCTTCCAGATCGGCAACATTGCAAACCGGGTGCACCGGCTCTTATTCAGCGTCCGGCTGCCGCGAAGGATGCGCTGCTTGAAAGGCGGGATGCGCCTCGCCGAGCGCGACCGCCCGCACGATCCTCGGGAACGCATCTAGCGGAACCGCAAAGCGCCGGGCGGCGTAGACCTGTGGGACCAGGTACACGTCGGCAAGTCCGGGCTCACGTCCAAAGCAGAAGCGGTCGTCGCCGATCAGCGCCTCGATCGCCGCAAAGCCCTCGGAGATCCAGCGCCTGATCCAGACCGCCGCCTCGTCCTCGGAGCGACCGAGGTCTCTGCGCAAGTGATTGAGCGGCCCGACATTGTGAAGCGGATGGATGTCGCAGCCGATGATCGCCGCCACGGTCCGTACCCGGGCCCGCGCAACCGGATCCGCCGGCAGGAGCGGCGGGTCCGGGTAGACCTCTTCCAGGTACTCGATGATCGCCGGGGACTGGATCAGCACGCTGCCATCGGCGAGGACGAGGCTCGGCACGCGTCCCTGCGGGTTGATCCGCCGGTAAGCCTCGCCGCGTTGCTCGCCGCCGTTGCGCACGAGATGGATCGGCACCTGGTCGGGCGTCAGGCCCTTCAACGCCAGCGCGATGCGCAGGCGATAGGACGAGGTCGAACGCCAGTAGCTGTAAAGCCTCATGCGACCGCTCCGAGGATGACGGCCCGACACTCGCCGAACCCGATCGTCGCGAAGCCCTCACGCACGCCGCGAGCCCGCAGGATGATCTCATCGCCATCCTCCAGGAACCGGCGCTCCTCCCCCGAGGCGAGCCGGATCGGCTCCTTGCCGCCCAGCGTCGCCTCGACGAGGCTGCCGCAGGCGTCGCGGCCTGGCCCGGAGATCGTCCCGGTGCCGAGAAAGTCGCCCGGCTGGAGGTTGCAGCCACCGCTGGCGTGATGGGCCACCATCTGTGCCATGGTCCAGTACATGTGCCGTGTATTCGAACTCGACACCCGGTGTGGGGCGAGGCCGGCCGCGCGCAGGCCCGGCGTCACCAGGAACACGTCGAGAGTGATGTCGAAGGCGCCACAGCGCTGGTCGGCGTCGTCAAGGAGGTAAGGCAGAGGTGTTGGATCACCCGCAGGCCGAGCCGCCTGCGGCACGCGGAACGGGGCTAGCGCCTCCGGGGTGACGATCCATGGCGAGATCGTCGAGGCGAAGTTCTTGGCGAGGAAGGGGCCGAGGGGCTGGTATTCCCAAGCCTGGATATCGCGGGCCGACCAGTCGTTGAGCAGGCAGTATCCCGCGATATGATCCTGCGCCTCTCCGATCGGTATCGGCGTGCCGAGATCGTTGCCGGGCCCGATCCAGACTCCGAGCTCAAGCTCAAGGTCGAGCCGACGCGACGGTCCGAAGGACGGCTCTGCCGCGTCTGGCGCCCTGGACTGTCCGCGCGGCCGGCGCACTGGAATGCCTGACGGCCGGATCGAGGAGGCGCGACCGTGATAGCCGATCGGCACGTGCTTGTAGTTCGGCAGAAGTGGGTTGTCCGGCCGGAACTGTTTGCCGATGTTTTCGGCATGGTGGATGCCAACGTAGAAGTCGGTGTAGTCACCAATTTGCGCTGGAAGATGTAGCGTGCACAAGGCCGCCTCGTGTAGGAGCGGAGCAATCCTGTCGCGGTCGGTACAGCCCTCGGTGAGCAGTTCGGAGAGGGCCTCGCGGAGGGCGCGGCGCGGCGCGGGCCCAAGGGCGAGCATCGCGTTGAGGCATGTGCCTGCCGCGGCCTCGGCCGCTATCCCAGCCTCGCCCGAGAGCAGGTTCGCGGAGAGCAAAGCCGGCAGATCCAGGATGCTATCGCCGATCGCGACGCCGGCCCGCGGCGTGCCTTGCGCCGGCGAGAAGATGCCGAGCGGCAAGTTCTGGATAGGGAAGTCCACATGGCAGGCGGTACCAGGAACCCAGGACCGCAAGGCAGGATCGTGGGTATGGTCAAGGGCATCCAGAGGCTCGTGGCCGTGGGTCATCGTCGTCGCTCTCACAGCAGGAGGTCCGTGCCCCGGGTTTCGCGGGTCGTCGCCATCGCCCAGATCCCGGGCACGACCATCGCCGCCGCATAGATCCCGACCGCCAACGGCGTATGGAAGACCTCCAGCAGCCATGTGCCGATGACCGGGGCCAGCGCTCCGCCGAGCACGGCCGCGGCGGAGTAGGCTGTGGACATGGCCGTGTAACGAACGCGAGCCGGGAACAATTCAGTGAAGTAGGCTGACATCCCGCCCACAATCACACCGTGGCAGGAGAGCGTGAGGAGCGTCGCTGCGGTGAGTTCTGCGGCGGACGCACCCTTGCCGAGCGTGAAGAGGTAGAAGGCAGCCATCACGCCAGTGACGAGACCCACCAGCGTCACGGGCCGACGCCCGAACCGGTCGGCCGCAGCACCGGCAGCCAGGATGGCGGCTACTTCGAGGAGAGATCCCCAGAATAAAGCATTCAAGGCATCCGATCGCGATGCTGCCAGATATATTGTGGAAAGAACAATGAAGAACGATGAAAAAAGATAAAACAGGGCGCTTTCGGCCGCCTTTACGAAAAAGACGCGAACCATATCCGACGGATGCCGGGTGAGGGCCTCGCGCAAGGGGGCGCGTGGAACATCATGCTGGTTCTTCTGCACTTCGATGAAGGCCGGCGACTCCTCGACACGGCGGCGTACCCAAAACCCGAACAGGATCAGAACCGCCGAGGCGAGGAACGGCAGGCGCCAAGCCCAGTCCGCGAAAGCAGCCTGACCGAAAGTCCCGAGCGCTGCGCCGATCGCGGCCGTTGCGAGTACGTTGCCGGCTGGCCCGCCGACCATTGGGAAGCCCGTCCAGAGGCCGCGCTGTCGGGCCGGGAGGCTCTCGGCGACGATGACGAGGGCGCCGGTTGATTCACCGCCGACTGCGAAACCCTGAAGAAGGCGTAACGCTACGAGGAGAATGGGTGCGAGCGCACCCACCTGGGCATAGGTGGGAAGCAAGCCCATGGCCACGGTCGAACCGCCCATGAGCAGGAGACTCGCGACAAGGCTGCGCTTGCGGCCGATCCGATCGCCAAGAGCCCCGAAAAACCAACCACCCAGCGGCCGCGCGACAAATCCCACCGCCTGGGTCGCCAGGGCTGCAAGCAGACCTGCCAGTGGATCTGACACTGGGAAGAATGCAGTGTTGAACACCAGAGCGGCGCAAACGGCGAAGATCGCGAAATCGTACCATTCAACAATCGTCCCGATACTGCTGGCAATCAGGAGGCGCACGCGCGCTGCCTGACTGGATCGCACACTTGGTGCGCCTGCAGGGTGAAAATTCATGGATACTCCTCCCAGATTTCGAGTTTGATCAAGCGTTGGCCGCATGATTCTTGGCCGCAACGATGCGTATTTAGTAGGTAGATATCCTGGGTAAATACTATAAATTAAGATCTTTGTGATGGCATCGCATCACGCAGGATCTACGTCGACAATCCGATTTATCTGCGCGCTGGCAATCGGGTCGAAGTGCTTTTCCAGCTTGCGGCCGTAGGCGCCGTACTCCGCCTGGAGCGCCGGGGTCTCGGCGGCGAAGCGGCTGACCTTCTGGGGAAACCGCGTCTCGAACATGAAGGCCAGCGTGCCCTCAAGCTTGTGGGGCTTCAACTCGACGGTCGAGGCCTTCTCGAAGGCGTCGACGTCCGGCCCGTGCGGCAGGAGCGTGTTGTGCAGCGAGGCGCCGCCCGGACGGAAGCCGCCGCCGGTCTTGGCGTCGTAGACGCCGTAGACCAGCCCCATGAACTCGCTCATCACGTTGAGGTGGTACCAGGGCGGCCGGAAGGTGTTTTCCGCCACCAGCCAGCGGTCGGAGAAGATCACGAAATCGATGTTGGCCGTGCCGGGCGTCTCGGAGGGCGAGGTCAGCACCGTGAAGATCGACGGGTCGGCGTGGTCGAACAGGATCGGGCCAACCGGCGCGAACTTGCGCAGGTCGTACTTGTAGGGCGCGTAGTTGCCGTGCCAGGCGACCACGTCGAGGGGCGAGTGCGCGATCTCCGCCGCCCAGAGCCGGCCGCCCCACTTCACCAGCATCGTGCCGGGGGCGTCGCGGTCCTCGTAGGCCGCGACCGGCGTCAGGAAGTCGCGCTGGTTGGCCAGGCAGTTGGCGCCGATCGGGCCGCGCTCCGGCAGCGTGAAGGCGCCGCCGTAATTCTCGCACAGGTAGCCCCGGGCCGGGCCGTCGAGCAGCTCCACGGCGATCTTCACGCCGCGGGGGATCACCGCGATCTCGCCGGGGCCGGCCTCGATCACCCCGAACTCGGTGCGGACGCGCAAGCCGCCCTCCTGCGGCACCACCAGCATCTCGCCGTCGGCGTTATAGAAGTACTCGTCCCGCATCGACCGGGTGGCGAGGTAGAGGTGCGCGCCCATGCCGGCCTGCGCCCCCGCATCGCCGGCGAGCGTCATGGTGCGGATGCCCTCGACGAAGGACAGCGGCTCGGCCGGGATCGGCACCGGATCCCAGCGCAGCGGCGCCGGCGGCAGGTCGACGGTCTCGCCCGGGGCGGTGAGCCAGAGCCGGGCATCGACCGGCCGGAACGCGCCCCAATGGGCGACCGTCGGGCGGATGCGGTAGAGCCAGGAGCGCTCGTTGGCGGTGCGCGGCGCGGTGAAGGGCGAGCCGGAGAGCTGCTCGGCGTAGAGGCCGTAGGGGCATTTTTGGGGCGAGTTGCGGCCGACCGGCAGGGCGCCGGGCAGCGCCTCGGTCTCGAAGCCGTTGCCGAAGCCCGACATGTAGCCTGGATTGATCCCGACTTGGTGCTTGACCCCGCTCCCTAGTGACGCTTGCACGTTCATGGGGTTGCCTCCCTGCACGCCCGCATATAGTTTCATTCGAAACCAACTAAGGACGTGATAGTTTCTCATGAAACCATTGTCAACCGTGACGGAGGATATGGACGCGCAGGCGGTGACCCCTATGCCGAGTCCCGCGCTGCGATTGGCGACGTTCCTGCCTTACCGGCTCAACGTCCTCGCGACGGTCATCAGCGAAGGCTTGGCTCAGCTCTACGCAGAGCGCTTCTCCCTAGACATCCCAAGCTGGCGGGTCCTTGCAACGGTTGGAGAGTTCAAGACAATCACTGCCAAGTCGATCGGGCAGCACGCGCATATGGGAAAGGTGAAGGTCAGTCGTGCGGTGACGGATCTTGAGGCGCGAGGATGGATAGAGCGAAAGCAGAATCCGAATGATATGCGGGAAGCTTTCCTTGCGTTGACGTTGGAAGGCCAACGTAACTATCGTGAGATCGTGCCGCTCGCGCATGGCTACGATGCTCGGCTGCGAACGGGTCTTGACGACCAGGAGAAAGAAATACTCGATGTTGTGATTGAAAAGATGCTTATTAACGCTAAGACCCGCGAGGTCGAACAATGATTTATAACGATACAGCGATTTCAGCACAAAAATTCGTCTTCGCATGGGCGCGATACAAACTTTAGTTGAAAAAATATCGATTAATGTATGCAAGCATGAATATAAACTCAATGTGATAAGCAAACGATTGTAAATGATGTATGTTTTTCCAAAATTCGGACTTCTGAGCTTGATCTGGTTATGTTGACGCCTTTGATCACGTCTTAGTATCGGCTCGCGGCACGTCGGCCGCGCCGGTCCTGTTCGCCAACGCGATACCGCTTGACCTCAACCCTCTGATCGATCAAATTGAGCAGCCCGCTCCGCGAGCTCACCGCCGACGCGTCGCCAAGCACACGAGCTCCGACTTGAGCTAGGAGACGGCGAACTCGCAGGCCTTGTCGACCCGGCAGTCCCTGGCCGTGTTCCTCGCTGTTGCTGGCGAGCCAGGCTAGCCAGGGCATCCTTCAGAGCTGCTGCGCTGATGGAAGCGGATGCCAGGAGCGAAGCCGTCTGGGGCTTCGCTGCTGAGTAGGCTGCGGTCGTACCGAGAGGTCGAGGGGTCCCTGGCAGACGCCCCCGCAGGCAGTTCGCTCCCGCGCTCCGCGTGGGGGAGAGCCCCCATCGCTGATGCGCTGGGAGCGGCATACAGCGCGTTCGATGAGCATCCTGCTGCGCAGACGCTAGTGTCCCGCGTCTGAAGTTCGTGGCAAAGTGTGGGTCTGTTGGGGGGCGCCGATGGCCTACCGTGTACCCACATCTCTTGACCTGAGCGCCGAGGAACGCGCTGAGCTTGAGAGTTGGGCCCGCCGCCGCAAGACAGCCCAGGGGCTCGCCCTGCGTGCCCGCATCGTGCTTTTAGCCTCCGACGGACGAAGCAATACGGCCATCGCGGCGGAACTGAGCACCGGCAAGCACACGGTCGGCAAGTGGCGCGAACGGTTTGCCCGCGAACGCACGGATGGCCTGCTGGATGAACCTCGCTCGGGAGCCCCGCGCCGGATCGGCGACGAGCAGGTCGCCGCGTTGATCGACCGCACGCTCGGCGAGCGGCCCCAGGGGGCCACGCACTGGAGCCAGCGCAGCATGGCCAAGGCCAGCGGGGTGTCGGGCGCGACGGTCGGGCGAGTCTGGCGGGCGTTCGGCCTGCAGCCGCACCGGTCCGAGACCT
>NZ_FOEB01000036.1:0-45550 GCF_900110515.1 Methylobacterium sp. ap11
GGCTCTCCCGCATTTGTGGTGCAGGCGTAGCGGTCACGCCGCCAGCACCCGGGCGCGCAGCAGGTCGAGCTTGGCACGCCCATACATCGTCCGCTTCAGCGTCTTCACGCGGTTGATCTGTCCCTCGACCGGGCTCGTGCTCCAGGACAGCGCAAGCGCTGCTTCCACGGCGGCTCGATCCCGCCTCAACCCCTCCGCCAGGCCGCTCAGCGGGCCATCGCGACAGCGATCCAGCCACGCACCGAACCCGGCCTGATCCTGCTCCCGCACGATCACCGTGAAGGCTTTCACCTCCGCGAGCGCACGCTCGATCTCCGGGACGGCGGCCACCAGAGCATCGAGGAAGCGCCCGTCCATCTCGCCATGCTCACCGTCGGTCAGGAGAAGCCGCGCCGCCCGCCGCGGCGACGGGCGGCGCCAGACTGGACCAGGGGCAGGTCGCATCCGCGGCGGGCCGCCCCTGAGAGCTGCAACGCAGAGCCGGACGCTCATCACGCCACCCCGGAAGCCCGAGGCCTGCAGCTCGCGCCACAACCGCGTCGCGTTGCACTCGCCTTCATCGAGCCGCCGCACGAGGTAGGGCACGAAGGGATCAGTGATCCGCGTTCGTTCGCCTTTGTGCCAGGTCGGCGCCGTGCCGGCCCGCAGCCAGTGCCGCACCGTGTTACGCGACAGCCCGGTCTCGCGCACGATGGCGCGGATGCCCTGCCCGTCCCGAGCCAGGGCTGCAACATGCTGGAAGCGGGCCTCCCGGTCAGCCCGACCCTGCTGCTGTCGCCGCTGGGCCTTGGTGGCCGGACGGGGTTCGACCGGCGGCGCTTCCGCTTCGGCTCGGCTCACGATGGTTCGCGCGACCCGGGAGAACTCGCCGCGGTGCCGGCCGAGCACCTGCACCAGCGCTTGCGAGCCGTTGCAGAGCAGATGCCATCGATCGGCGACCTGGACCGCCCCGGGGGCGCCACGACGCACGCCATCGGCGTAGGCACCGGCGCGGTCACGAGCTACGACCTCGACGCCGGGATGCTGCTGCAGCCAGTCTGCTACGGTGGCGGCCTCGCGATCGGGCAGCAGGTCGATGACCTGGCCTCGTTCCAGATCGCACAGGATCGTGCCGTAGCGCTGACCACGCCGCCAGGCCCAATCATCGATGCCGAGCACCCGCGGTGTGCGCTCGACCTGTGCGGGCGCACGACCTCGCACGAGGCGCAGCAGCGTGTCGGGGCTGGCCGGCAGGCCGAGGCGCCCCGCCAGGCGTGCGCCGGCTTCACCACCGAGTGCGAGACTGAGGTGATGCTGCAGGTCCCCGAGGCGGTGAGTGCGGCGTGCGCCGGCCTGAGCAACGCCGGCGAGCCGCTCGGCGAAGACACGGCGGGGGCAGTGTGGCTGCGGGCACCGCCATCGCCGCGTTTGGACCGCGATGACGACGCGCCGGCCTTGCCATGGAAGGTCGGCCAGGGTGCGGGTGTAGCGCGAGTGGGGACGGGCCGAGGTCTCTCCACATCCTGGGCAGCCGGCAGCCGTCGCGCGGGGATGGGTACGGATGATGATTTGGTCAGGCTCGAGGTCGACCTGATCGACGACGAGACCGGCGGGGATGAGGGGCAGCAGGCGTTTGGGCACCAGATCAGATGTGTAGGCCGGTCCTGATGTTCACGATCCGTGCGGCCCCGTGACTCGCCGCCCGGCTGCACCACAAACGCGGGAGAGCCAGTTTCACATCGGCGGCTACACACCTGGCCCGGGGTCCCACTTCGAAGTCGACCCACAGTCTTCAAGCTGCCGAGCTCCTTGCGCCAGCGGTAGTATGTCACCTCGGTCACACCGAGGGCGCGGATCACGTTGGCCACGCTCTGTCCCTGCGCGATCAACACGTCCGCCTGCCGCAGCTTGGCGACCACATCCTCCGGCTTGTTCCGCTTCGTGCCCATCTGTCCGTCCTCGTCCTGGCCCGAAGGCCATACCTCAGGACGGACCACCCCCATGGGGGCGGATCAGCTCTGCCTCTATCGAAAGTCGTGCATTTGAAAGCCTTCATGTTTAGGCTTCTGTTAATCGATTTTTAAACATTCGTGTCCTATCAAAATGAAATTGCATCCTGTAGACTTAAAATATTCGTGAGAAAAAGAGGCTCTTGTCAACACGATGACTAGCTTTCTTCTAAATATTTCTGCAATGACAGCCCTGACGACCCTCAAGGGCATCAGTCACCACCTTGATATCACCAGTAACCGGATCTCGACCGGCCAGCGCGTCTCCGGCGCCTCCGACAACGCCGCCTACTGGTCCATCGCCACCGCCGTGCGTACCGACAACGCCTCGCTCAGCGCCGTCAAGGACTCGCTCGGCCTCGGCTCGTCGGCCGTCAACACCGCCTATAACGGCCTGAACTCGATCATCACCGACCTCCACAATATACGCGCCAAGCTGCAGACCGCGATGACCCCGGGCGTCGACCGCTCGAAGGTGCAGATCGAGATTGCGGCGATTCAGTCTAAAATGAAGGCTACCGCCGAATCTTCGAACTCCAATGGCCAGAACTGGCTTTCTGTCGACTCGTCGTCTGCCACGTACCGCTCCAAGCAAAACATTGTAGCTGGGTTCACCCGTGCGTCCTCAGGTACGCTCACTTTTGCGACCTTCCCTGTCGATATTAGCAATATAAAGCTCTACGATCTCAGCTCCACGGTCGTTCGTACAGACGCAGCGCCCGCTTCTCTGTTCAGTGATGTCCCTATTATGGCTACGACGGCATTTGCAGGGCGGAGCAGCGCGGATTTTACAGCAGGTCAGGAAGTCAGTCTTCAGATTACTTCGAGTGGTGCAACGGATACGATTAGACTAAATAGTATTGTCATGACATCATACGCATCCAATATATCTGCAGTATCTCCAGAAGATTTGACGCAAGCCATAAACGCCGAGATCTCTAGATCATCAGCGCTAGCAGGCAAGCTCACCGCGTCCCTGACCACAGACGGACGCCTGAGTTTCACTACCACGGCGGTAGGCAGCACGGCCTCGCTTACCTTGCAAAGCGTTCCGCCTTCGGTTGGGCGTACCAGCGTAGAACTCGCTGTCAGCCCAGCTGCAAGTCGCGAATTGTATGAACCTGCTGCATTTGCAACAAGCGCTTATAATAACATAGATCTGTCAGGAACTAATACAAAAACAATAACACTTGGTGACGGGACATCTTCGCTTACTTATACGTTTGACTCAAACACCCAACCGCCACCCGCAAATCTATCATCTGTAACATTTGATGAACTATCAGATATGTTTTTGCGTGAGAGGCAACGGGTAAGTGCCGATTTTTTCATGAACATCGGAAGCTTAGGTGGTTTACCCAGATTTGTTGCCGTAGCAAGAGCTGCTGGACCGTCTTCTACAATAATAGTAAATGGTCCGGATGCTGCTGCCTTCGGTTTTACCCCAGGCCAATCCGCAGTCGGAAGTGAGGTTGTGCGGCCTGGCGCTCCAAAGACTAGTACTGGCCGAGACGGAAGCGCAACTACCCCCGTCCGTGGACTCCTCGACACCGTAGGATCTTCGGGCTACGCGACCGCAACGCTTGACATCTCAACACTCAATGGCGCATCTGGGGATGCTCAGCTTCAGATCATAAGTCAAGACGTTGAAGCGGCAATCGCTTATGTGTCTGACGCAGGCACGAAGCTAGGAGCCAGCAAAACACAGATCGACGGCCAGAAAATATTTATATCGACGCTGATAAAATCCAATGATCGAATAATCGGTATCCTAGTTGATGCTGATATCGAAGAAGAGTCGACGAAACTAAAAGCCCTTCAGACGCAGCAGCAGCTGGCAATGCAAGCGCTTTCCATAGCTAATTCATCGAGCCAGAACATCCTCTCGCTGTTCCGCTGAGCTATGCTCCTCTGGCGCTAGTGCCGATCTCATCGCTATGTGCTGTGGAAACGTGAAGTGAGTCGCCTCATCCGATGCGGGGCTTACTGTACTGCCGACACGCTCGGCACCTCGCTCAACCGCATCGTGAACCGCGGCGAGCGCATCTCGAACCTCGTCGACCAGGTGCGCTTCTTCACCAGCCCGACCCGTGCCGGCACCACGGCACCGCGTCTGAACCGGCTGTTGCTAGCATCCATCGCCGCCATCAGCCCCCCGAGTTCTCCCGTTATAAGCTAAGCTTTCGTCTTATGCGGCTACGCCAAAGCGGATTGATGATCCGGTAGGCTAGGCTTAACTACAAGATCGGTTAGCGTACATCCGGACAGCACGCCGCCGACTCGGGGGAGCAGGGATGCCGATCCGGCCGGAGCACCGCTTCTTCTACCCCATCGACTGGCCACAACTTTCCGACGCGATCCGCTTCCGCTGAGCGCAGGGTCGCTGCCAGGAATGCGCCCGTCCGCACCTCCAGCGGGTCTTCCACCTTGGCGACGGCCGGTGGTGGGATGCCGATATCTCGGTTGGCGTGACGGCCAGGGCCGTCGGCTCCGGCAGCGGTTGCGCAACGAGGATCTGCTCGCCCGGGTCCGGATTCGAAGGTAGTGCTGACCGCCGCTCACCGCGACAACGACACTGCCAACAACGACGACGCCAACCTGGCGGCGTTCTGCCAGCGCTGCCACATGCTGCACGACCGCTACGAGCATCAGCGCCGCCGCTGGCGGACCCTGGTCCGGCGCAAGGCCATGGGCGACCTGTTCCAGGGGACGTATCCAGCAACTTGAGGCTGACAGTCAGGGGTAATTCTACGCAAACAGCCGCCCGGATGGATGCATCGAACTAGGGTTTACATAAAGATAATTTTCTTATCATCCCACGGCTCTGCCTGATCAGCGTTCGGGTTTTTCACTTCGACCGTTTCAACGATGACCTCACCATCTGGCCGGACGCGGACAGGGATTACCGGAAGGCCAGCATCGAGTACCGCGCGGATCGCCCTGGAAATCTCGGATTGGGTCACGTTCGCTGGGCGGCGGGCCATGTCGGTCTTCTCCTACTTCGCGCGGCAGGATGACCAAGGCGCCCCCAACATGGCGAGCCCCGCCGGCCGGATGGCCTGACGGGGCGCGGGGCCGATACGCTACGCGGCCCTGACACGCAATGATGGGAACTGTTTACCCGGCCATCAACCCTGAGGCGTCGAATTCATGTCGCGCAGCTCGTAATCGGCCAGCCATGCCGTCCTGGCCGCCCCGGCATCCCGTCCGCAGCACGGGATAGGCCATGCGTTCATGCTGAAAAGCTTAACTCAAACTGAACCGACCGGTTCAGGCCGCATCGGGGACACGATGGCATGCTCCAGCCATCGTTAACGGCGCCGGTACGAGCGCAAGGAGTTTTCATATGCCCATCATGCCCTTCATCCATGATGCCCTCTATATCGGTGGTCTTGCCGGCCTTGCCGCCGTGGCATGGCAGGCGCTTGGGCGGTACGATCTCAGGCCGTCCGGGCTCCCCGGTTTCGAACGTCTGCGCCGGCCTTTCGGGCTGGGCGCTGCACCTCGCGAACAGGCTCGTTTCACTCCCGTGCGTACCAGCGGCAACACTGCCTTCGACGCGTGGCGCGATGGTGAGATCAGCCATATCGAGGCGCAACGCCACGCTCTCGAAACCCGTCTCCAGGATTTTGAGAGCTTCGTTGACAAGCTGAAGCGCGCCGAGGATCGCGCTACCTTCGATCGCTTCATGGCCGAACATCTTAACGAAACCAGGCCGGCCGTCGATATCATCAGGACTGCCGATCATTCCGACCACCGGCCTGGGTAGCATCTAGACGATCGACAGAGCGATCATCATCAAAGCCCTACGAGCCAGAGGACGAGGAGGCCGGCGGCGATGAGCACGTTGCCCTTCCCGGCCTCGTGGCCGGCCTGGGCGAGCACCTGGCGCTGTATGGCCCGGAGGCGCATCAGGCCGAAGGCGACGCCTCGGGGCTGTCCGAGCGCGAGGGACAGGCGGGCGGTAGCGGCGAGCTTCACGGGCGGTTCTCCGAGGCCATGGTTTCAAGGTCGCGGTCTCCGCCGCGAAGCCAGACGAGCTGCGAGGCATGCCCCTCGGGGGCGCCTATCGAGGGTTCGTCGTCCCCGCCGTCCTCGGCGTCGGGGTCGCCGTCCATCTGGTCGAGGATCGCAATCAGCTTATCGGCGGTGTCGCGAGCGGCTTGCGCCGCAACCTCGATCTACTCCCGGAAGGCGGCTTGGGCGTTTCGGGGCTTGGTCGGACGAAGACGGGGACGGAAGGTCACGACATTGGACATCGGCTAGACCTCCTTCATGGCGTCGGGGCCGGCCTTGCCCTCGAACGCCCAGGCGGGGGCCGAGCCCTTGCCGGCTCGCGCGTTCAGCGCCTCCCACTTCGCGTCGCTGTCCGGGCCGACCTCGAACCCGGCCCATTCCGGCAAGGGTTCGACGCCCGAAGCCGCCATCATCGCCCGGATCGCAACCACAAGGCGCCGTTCCTCGGGATAGCGCTGGTCGTCCATCCCGTCGTCCTGCGGCCGGCCGATCGTTTCTTCCGCACGGACGGATAGCGCCAGCGCCAGGGCGCCGAGACCGGCGAGCGTGGAGGGCGGCGGCAGGGCCACGATAGCGTGCGCCACGCCACAGCAATGGTGCAGGACGGCGGCAAAGGGTAAGCGCTCGGTGAAGCTTCCTTTTACCCACATCCTGGCGATGTCTGGGCGAGGGCGGCTCCGAGCGCAATATCGGTGAGG
Organism: Methylobacterium sp. ap11; assembly: GCF_900110515.1. Classification (NCBI taxonomy): domain Bacteria; kingdom Pseudomonadati; phylum Pseudomonadota; class Alphaproteobacteria; order Hyphomicrobiales; family Methylobacteriaceae; genus Methylobacterium; species Methylobacterium sp. ap11. Next base: position 6,704 of record NZ_FOEB01000036.1, read on the forward strand.
CGTGCAAAGCCGCGCCACATGACGAGGTTGCCGGGCGGCGGATCGCGTGAGCGGGCGAGGTAACCGCCGAGGCGCGCGACCTTTCACCACATAGGCAAAGAGGGATCGTTCACCGGCCGGCAAGTCGGGTACGAGGCGGTCGAGCAGCGCGATCTCATGATCAGTCACGGCCAGGTGCGGATCCGCTCGCGGCGCCGAGCGGCTGATCATGGTCGTCCAGAACACCCGCCACGCCAGGATGCAGTACACCGCGATGAGCTTGACCAAGCGCTCCGCCGTCCGCAGCCGCGCGTGCTTGGCGCGGCAGCCTGTCTTCAGGATGTGGTGAAACACCTCGATTTTCCAGCGCCTGGCATACCAGTCCAATTTTTCGACGGCCTGCTCGGGGCCGTCTACAAGCAAGTCGGTGATCAGCCGCCAATCGATCGACGGACGATCCTTCGGCGTTTCCAGCTCACGTGCGTGCAGGACGGTGAGCGACAGCGGGGGATAACGCTTTTGCTTGCCGATCGGCGGCAAGATCGTGATGCGGCGATAGTGGAGTTCGACCGAGGCGGTGACGAGCCGCCCTCGCTGGTCGCGAACCTCAACCCGATGAAGCCCTTGGACGGCGACCTCATCCATCTCGTCGGCGATCGTGTGCTGGCCGTTACCGGCCAGCCGATCCACGCAGCTGGCACGATGAATTGTGTGCTGAGGTCTCGGGCCAGAGAGAACAATTCGTAGATGTCGCTCTCGCGGTCACCGACATGCACGCAACGGTCCAGCGCGGTAAATAGCGATGTGGACTGGCGAAGGTTCTCCAGCCAGCGGAAGCTCTCTTTCTGCTCGATCGGGACACGGGTTGGATTGATCTTGCGCTTGAGCGCATTCGGGCCCTTGAATTTCTGCCGCGACCAGAACTTCACCGCCGCAAGCCCGAGCGGCAGGCCGTCGGTGGTCACCGCGAGCGAGGCATGCATGAGCAGGCCACACAGCGTGTGCATGCGGACCTGACCCGCCTTATCGCGCCCAGAGGTGACGGTATGGGTGATCCCGACGGCCTCATGGCTCTCGCGCTGGAACGTGAACTCGGTCGTATCCTGGAGGACCAGCACGGGGCCCTCACTGGCCCGCACACGCTCGCGTGTCGCTGCGAAGTGCCCCGACAGGATCTGCGCCTCGCTGACCCGTTCGTTGGAAAAGAAGCGGTATGCGGCTTTAGTGCTGGCCCAGTCCTGGCAGGCAAACGGCAGGCTGGCGCCGAGGCTGCGATCAATCTGTCCGACGAGCCGGTGCAGCCGCTGCTCGAGGCGGACATCGGCGAAGGTGCTTTCGGCGAGTTCCTCTTCCCAACAGCACCGTGTGGCAACGGGCATGGAGCACCTCGTCTTTCAAGGATTCAGGTGCCTCTCAAGCAATCACCAATGAGGCCGATCCCGCAACGCTCCAAGCTTGACCATGGATGTGGGTAAAAGGAAGCGTCACCGAGCGCTTACCATGCGCCCACCCCAGAGGTGAGAGCTGGCGCTGCGTCGCTCGCCGTTTTGTGTCAAACACAGATGCGTATTTTTCCCGTGGCAGCGACTGAGTTTTGCCCATTTATTCCGTGCGCTTACAGAAATTTGCGGACTCTGACAAAAATCAGCAATCTTGCACACGGGAAACGCGTCGCATTGAGATATTTATTTTCTTCGGCATATTGCTATCTACTGGCTAGATACCACATCCAGATTTGAATCCTGGCGATGGGTCGGGATCGAACGGAGGGCGCGATGCCCACCGACCTTCCTTCACGACGAAATCCCCCGCGAACTCATGCGATCTCGACCCTGCATGTGGCAATCGCCGGCCTGAGGTTACGCTTCCTGCGCTGGGGCATCGAAAACGCCCTCGAAGATCGCGATCACGTCAAGCTCTTGAGGCGTTTGAATGCCTGGGCCTACCTGCACCAGCGCACATCAGAACAACTGGACGGAGAAATACCTCCGAATACAGGCCGCGATAGAAGTATCTTCTGTGATCGCGTCCGCGATAACGTGTTGAAGATCGCGCGCGAGGAGCGACGTATCGACCGAGTTGCTGGCCGCATGAAGAAGGCGCGCTTGCAGGGAAATCGACGGAATTATGAGCGGTCATACCTGATAGGAAAAATCTCCTATGACCGAACGCTTTTCCTTTGGAGTCGTATTTCATTCTCATATTATTCAGGGAGATGACGGTGGAACGCGGCAGAGACATCATCGAGCAGCTTACGCGGGATCACGGGCGGCTCGGCCGTCTGCTTCAAGCCATCGACAATGGCCGATGGTGGAGTGCCGATGAGCCTGGAGATCTCGATATCGAGGCGCTCCAGGGTGCCATTCTTCAGATTCGAGCGTCCACAGCAGACATCGAGCGCTTGGTCGGGGGTATCGGCACGCGCATTACCGAAAATAAGACCTCTGTGTTGCCCGTGCTGGCAGCTAGAGCCCCCGCCGAGCTATGAGTTCCATACGTCTTGGGGACGAGACATCCCCGTGGCTCGAATCCTACTTTTCAGTAATTTCTGATCAAATAATCTTTACTCGTCAGTCAGGCGCTACACGCGGTGCACCCGAGGTGACAGCGATTTTTTAAATCAGGCCTGTGTCCCTGAAAAATATTATCAACAAAAAAACCTTATCATGCGCTCAAGCAGAACGGGAAGGTTGTTCAGATGACGCACCGCCCGATCGAGCTAGACGAACGGCGCGGGATGGCCGTTCAGAAGGCGACTAAGAGCGTCTAACAGAACGGCACGATCGGGTCCGGTCGGGCGTTGGGTCGGTATGGCTCGCCCGCTTCTTCCCGACGATCTCTGGGGTGCGATCGCCCCCCTTCTGCCGCCGCACCCGCCTCGCCCGAAGGGCGGGCGTCCCAGTGTGGACGATCGGGCTGCCCCGACGGGCATCCTGTTCGTGCTGCGCCCCGGCCCGGGAACCCCGCATGACCGATCGGAGCGCCCGCATGACCATCGCCAGCATCCTGGTGGCTGTCGACCTCGAGCCCTCGGCGCGCGAACGCCTGCGCCTCGCCGGTCATCTCGTCGACGCGTTCGGGTCCGGCCTGATCGGCGTGGCGGCGGACGAGCCACCCTACGGGGTTCCCCCGGTCGGCCCGACTCTCGGCAGCACCTACGCCCTGGCGGCGGCGAGCGAGATGGTGATGAATGATCTCACGCGGGCGCATGCGGTCTTCGAAGCGGAGATCGGACGGGACCGACGCAGGGCGTGGCGGTCGAAGCTTAGCCCCTCGCTTCCCTTCCTGATCGCACAGGCTGCTGCGGCCGATCTCGTCGTGGTCGGCCGGAGGGAAGCGCTAGCTCTCTTCGCGATCGACCCGGCCGATCTCGCGATGCAGCTCGGAGGACCGGTGCTGGTCGTGCCACCGGGCATCGACCACCTCGACGCCAAGCGCGTCCTGGTCGGCTGGAAGAACACCCGTGAGGCCCGCAGGGCCGTGAGGGACGCAATACCCTTCCTCGAGAGGGCCTCCCAGGTCGTGGTCGCCTCGGTCGATGACGGGTTCGGGCCGGCCGACCCCCGGGACCTCGTCGCCCTGCTGCAAGCTCACGGTATCGCGACGCGGGCCGTGACCCCGGACGCGACCGGCACCACGGTCGCCGGGGCGCTCACGGACGCTGCCGCGGAGTACGGCGCTGACCTCGTCGTCGCGGGGGCCTACGGCCATTCGCGCCTGCGGGAATGGGCCTTCGGCGGGGTCACCCGGGACCTCATGGCCGGGAGCCCGGTCTGCTGCCTGATGAGCCATTGAGTCCGACGGCGGTCGAGACGCGCGGGAGCGACTTGGATGATCGCGAAACCTCCCCTCCGGATCCCGCATCGCGGATGCGTCCTCGTCGCCGACGGCCGAAAGGCGCTGGTACTGCGCAACGAAGGATATCCGCTTAACCCGGACCTCCAGATCCAGCACGCCTTTGAAGCACCGCCCAACCCGCCGGCCCGCGAGCAGGGCACCGACCGCCCGCCCCGCGTCCGGGTCGACGAGCGCCGCAGCGGCGTCGCGCAGGCCGATCGACATGAGCAGGGCGAGCAGCGTTTCGCGGCCGAGGTTGCGGCCGGGGTCAATCGCGTCTCCGGCCCGGTCTCGGCCCTTGTTGTCGTTGCCCCGCCGCGCATCCTCGCCGCCCTGCGCCTCGCCCTACCCGAGCGGCTCCGTTGCGTCGTCGTGGCGGAGATCGATCAGGATCTGACGAAGACCACGGTGAGCGAGATCCAGCGGCGTCTCTGCGGTCGATAATCCTCGGTCCTTCGATCTTGGTAAGATCGATCTCGGCAAGCCGATGCAGGACACCAGCGCAGCCAGCGCTAATGGGCCATCAGCACCGGCATGCGCGCGGTCTCGATCACCTGGCGGGTGACGCCGCCGAGCAGGAACTCGCGCACCCGGCTGTGGGTATAGGCGCCGAGAGCCAGCAGGGTGGCGTCCATCCTCCCGGCGGCATCGAGGATGGCGGCGCCCACCGATGTCCCTTCCGCAACCGTCAGATTGCTCGCATGAGCCACGATGCCGTGCCAGCGCAGATAGGCGCACAGGTCCGCGGCTCTCGCCTCCTCGGCGCGATCCGTGCGCGCCTGCACCACCGTGACCCGGCTCGCCGCGTGCAGCAGCGCGATCGACTGTCCGACGAGGCGCGTTCCCTCCAGGCTGCCGTTCCAGGCGATCACCACGTGCTCCAGGAGGTCGTGGGGAACGACCTCGCCCACCATCAGGGCGGGCCGCCCGACCGAGAACAGCGCGGTGTCGAGAGCCCGGCCGGTGAAGGGTTGTGCGGGATCGGGCCGGTCGACGATCATGAGGTCGGCGACCCGGCCGGCCAGCGTCAGCACGCGCTCGACCTCACCGGACCACTCGGTCCAGGTGGCGAAGGTGGCGTCCAGGCGCTCAACCTCAGGGCTGAACGGCACACCCTCGCGCGCGCACCAGGCCTGGAGCGCCGCCTTGCCCTCGGCGGCGGCGGCGCGCATGCCCTCCTTGATGGCGGCGATGGTGGCGCTGCTCACCGGCGCCGTGCCGGCCAGAGCCGCCAGCACGTTCTCCGGTCCCGGCGCGATGAAGCCGACGCCGATATGGGCGTGGAGGCGCCGGCTGAGGCGCAAGGCGGCGTCGAGCCGGCGGGTCGGGTCGAGGCCGGGCGCGGTCGGGACGAGGAGGCAGCGCAGGAACATCGGAGGATCCTCCGGATCGGCATCATTCGCCGAAGTTGTCACCAGTTCGGCGATAAAATGATGCAAGGGCAAAGACTGAGCGGAGCTGCACCGGGCAGCTCCGCTCAACGTTCGAGGGACTTGAGGAAGGCGATAAGGGATTGCGCCTGGTCCGGGTCGAACCGGAACTCGGGCATGCTCGGATGGCCGGTGCGGATGCCTTCGGCCAGGGACTCCGCCAGATCCTCGACGGGATAGCGGGCATGCAGATCGCGGAACGGCGGTGCGGCGGGGAGCGGGCTGAGGTCGGAGCGCCCGACGGCGTGGCAGCGGGCGCAATGCGCGCGCGCCAGCGTCCGACCCTGCTCGACCTGCCGGTCCCAGGCACGGACGGGCGTGGACGGGGACAGGAACACGACGGTGCCCATCGCGACGAGGAAGCGGGTGCGCATCAGTGGCTCATCAGGCAGCAGAGGGGGGTCGTGCGCAGGACGTCGCGGGTGACGCCGCCGAACACCCATTCGCGCATTCGCGAATGGCCGTAGGCCCCCATCACCAGCAGGTCCGCGCCTTCGCGCTCACAGAAGCGCAGCACCTCGTCGGCCACCGACAGGGCCGGGTTCCTCAGCAGATGAGTGGTGGTGGCGAGGCCGTGCCACGACAGGTACTGGGCCGTCGCCTCCGCGCCCTCATGATGAGCGTCCGGCCCTGCGGCGACGACGCAGACCCGCTCGGCGCCGGCAATGAGCGGCAGGGCATCGTGGACGGCGCGGCGGGTCTCGCGGGTGTCCTTCCAGGCGACCACCACCCGTTTGGCAGCGAGGCGCTCCAGGCCCGGTGGCGCCACGAGGACGGGACGGCCGGCCTCCATCAGCAAGGCACCGGGCGGGACGGCCATCGGTCCCGGATCCCCATCGGCAGGCCCGTGCCGCCCGACGATCACGAGATCGGCGGTGCGGGCCTGTTCGGCGGTGGTGGCCACGGGCAGGCTCAGGCTGCCGCGCCAGATGCGCTTGGCCACGGACCCGGCTTCGCGCTCGAACAGCGCCTCGGCGGCCGCCAGCCGCTCGCGAGCCCGTTCGTCCTCGGCGTCGTAGACGCGCTCGACTACGATTCCGTCGCCCGCCGGCACGGTGGCGGGAACCGGGCAGGCAGCGACGCCGACGAGCCGTGCCGCGTGAGTCGCGGCGAGCCCGGCCGCGAGCTGGACGCGATCCGCGCCTGCAGGCCCGAGATCGACGGACACCAGGATGGAGCAGAGCTTCATGACCGTCTCCCGTGCCGGGGCTCGACGCCCCGCCGAGATCAGTCTCCCGCGCGGTATCGTCCGGCGCTTTGATACACCTCAAGGCCGGCATGCCGTCCCGCCGACAGGCTCACGCCGAGATCCGCGGCATTGGGAGACCGACATGTGGGAAACCAGCACGACAGCGGGCGCGGCGCGGCCCGGCAGCAAACGGAACCACGAACCCGGCCTCGCCTTCGTGCCCGGTCCTCTCGGACCGCAGGGCCTGCGCGAGATCGACGCCTACTGGCGCGCGGCCAACTACCTGTCGGTCGGGCAGATCTACCTGATGGACAACCCACTCATGCGCCAGAAACTGGCGCCTCAGCACGTCAAGCCGAGGCTCCTCGGGCATTGGGGCACCACGCCGGGGCTCAACTTCATCTATGCGCACCTGAACCGGGTCATCGGCCAGCGCGACCTCGATATGATGGCGGTCTGGGGGCCCGGCCACGGCGCCCCCGGCCTCGTCGCGAATGCCTGGCTCGAAGGAACCTACGGCGAGATCTACCCGGACGTCCCGCGCGACGCAGACGGGATGGCGCGGCTGTTCCGGCAGTTCTCATTCCCGGGCGGGATTCCGAGCCATGCCTCGCCGGAGCTGCCGGGCTCGATCCACGAGGGCGGGGAGCTCGGCTACGCGCTGGCCCACGCCTTTGGCGCCGCCCTCGACAATCCGGGCCTGACCGTCGCCTGCGTGGTTGGCGACGGCGAGGCGGAGACGGGCCCCCTCGCCGCCTCCTGGCACTCGAACAAGTTCCTCGATCCCTTGCGCGACGGCACGGTCCTGCCGATCCTGCACCTCAACGGCTACAAGATCGCCAACCCGACGCTCCTCGCCCGCCTGGAGCGGGACGAACTGGAGAGCCTGTTCATCGGCTACGGCTATGCCCCGGTCTTCGTCGAGGGTCACGAGCCCGGGCCGATGCATCAGGCGATGGCGGCCGCCCTCGACGCGGCCCTCGACGCCATCGCGGCGATCCGCGAGCGGGCGCGGCGCGGCGCGACCGGGCGCCCGCGCTGGCCGATGATCGTGCTGCGAAGCCCGAAGGGCTGGACCGGGCCGCGGACGGTCGACGGCAAGCCGGTCGAGGGGACGTGGCGGTCGCATCAGGTCCCGGTCGCGTCCGTGCGTGAGAACCCGGAGCACCTCGCGATCCTGGAGAGCTGGATGCGCTCCTACCGCCCGCAGGAGCTGTTCACGGCTGACGGAGCGCTTGCTGCGGATCTTGCGGTTCTGCCGCCGACGGGGCCGCGGCGCCTCTCGGCCAACCCCCACGCCAACGGGCACGGGTCGCGGCCCCTGCGCCTGCCGGAACTGGCACCCCTCGCGGTCGAGGTGCCGGCGCCGGGCCGCGTGACGGCGGAGGCGACGCGCGCGCTCGGCGGCTACCTGCGCGACATCCTGGTGCTGAACCGGGAGGCCCGGAACTTCCGCATCATGGGACCTGACGAGACCGCTTCGAACCGCCTCGACGCGGTGTTTTCCGTCACGGGCCGCGCCTGGCAGGGCCCGATCCTGCCGGACGACGATCACCTGAGCCGGGACGGCCGCGTGATGGAAGTGTTGAGCGAGCATCTCTGCGAGGGCTGGCTCGAGGGCTACGTGCTGACCGGCCGCCACGGCTTGTTCGCGACCTACGAGGCCTTCGTGCACGTCGTCGATTCGATGGTGAACCAGCACGCCAAATGGCTCAAGAGTTCCCGCGCCCTGCCCTGGCGCCGGCCGGTGCCCTCGCTCAACATCCTGTTGTCGTCCCACGTCTGGCGCCAGGATCACAACGGCTTCAGCCACCAGGATCCGGGCTTCATCGACTTCCTCGCCAACAAGCGCGGCGATACTGCCCGCATCTACCTGCCGCCGGACGCCAACACCCTGCTCTGCGTCATGGACCACTGCCTGCGCACCCACGACCGGATCAACGTGGTGGTGGCCGGCAAGCAGCCGGCCCTACAATGGCTCGACCTCGACGCGGCAGCCGCCCACTGCGCGGCGGGCGCCGGGATCTGGGCCTGGGCCTCGAACGAAGGCGAGGTCGAGCCCGACGTGGTGATGGCCTGCGCCGGCGACGTGCCGACCCAGGAGACCCTGGCGGCGGTCGAGTGGCTGCGCCGCCACGTGCCGGACCTGCGCCTGCGCCTCGTCAACGTCGTCGACCTGATGACGCTGGCCTCGCCCGAGATGCATCCGCACGGGCTGGACGACGCCACCTTCGACAGCCTGTTCACCCGCGACCGGCCGGTGATCTTCGCCTATCACGGCTATCCCTGGCTCATCCATCGGCTGACCTATCGGCGCCGGAACCACGACAGTTTCCACGTGCACGGCTTCATCGAAGAGGGCACCACGACGACGCCCTTCGACATGTGCGTACTGAACCGGCTCGACCGCTACCACCTCGCGCAAGCGGCCCTGCGCACCGTCCCGCGCCGCCTCGGGACCCGGGGCGACCATGCCGAGCAGGCCCTGCGGGACGCGCTCGCCGCCCACCATGCCCATGTCTGCCGGACCGGCGAGGATCTGCCGGAGATCCGCAACTGGGTCTGGGCCGAGCAGCATGGTTCGGCGCAGCCCGATCCGCGCCGGGTCGAGGGCGACATCATGCAGGGGGAAGGAGAGATCGGGGACCGGCATTCCGGAATGGGGGCGTCGGGCTGATCCGCCTCGTGTGAGACCGTCGACGGGTGGACCATCGTGCCTGAGGCGCGACGCTGAGGTACTGCATCCCGGTTTCGCTGGTCGAGGCCGGATCTGTCCGGCCTGTTGCGGAGGCGGGCATGTGATTCCGACGACATTTAAGCCAGTCTGTTAGAATCAAGCATGCAATGCCACCCGCGACCTCAGGATGAGGTCGCAGGTGGGAAATAGAACTCGATTGCCATGCCGATATCAAGATTCAAAAAGGCTCTCGCGCGCACCGCGTCATTCCGGATCCGCGACCGCGAGGCCCAAAATGATCGAAAACGCGCCAGTATGACTGGACAATGCAGCCAGACCGTCGCATGCAATCTCGATCATCAATGATAGGATGCTGCCGCTCACCATGCCGGCAGGGCACGACGAGACGTGAAGGGTCGCAGGTCCGGCGACGCGGAACGCCGGACGGTCACGGTTCCCGGTCCGGCATCGGCGCGCTCACATATGCGACCATGAAGGTGCAAAAATCCCCGCTGCCGGTGTCGCGGATCGAGACGTACTCGCCCACGACGAAGGCGTGCGTCCCGAGGCGGTAGCCGGGCTCGTCGTCGTCCGTCGTGCGGTCGTCATAGTCGATGAGCCAGGTCGCACCGCCCTCCCCGCCCGCCCGATGGACGAGCCGGCCGTGGCGGTCCGGCTCGCCGGTCCAGAAGCGGCGGACGCGGCACTGGTCGCAGGTCTCGCGCCAGAGGGCGGCGTCGAGACGGCCGTCCGGCCCAAGCGGGGCGACGAAGTCGTAGCCGCGCCCGGCGCTGCCGTCTGGATGCTCGGGGCAGCGCGCCAGGGTCAGGGTCACGCGGTGCAGCTCGGCCGACGCGGCCTGGACGGCAGCGTTGGCGCCGGGTTCCTGCGCCCGCTGTCCGGGTGCGTGCGTTCCATGAGCCATGATCGCCTCCTCAGGTCGGAGCGACGGTCCGGTCGTCGACGGCGCGGACGCCTGGGACCGACCAAGCCGCCCGCCCGGCTGCGTCGCGCTCGGCAAGCGACGAGACGGCCTCCTCCAGGGTGACGCAGTCTCCCTCGACCCTGATCGTGATTGCATCCACGTCGAGCAGGGCGTGGCGCCGGAAAGCCTCCAGGATCTTGCTCCGGACCGCGCTCGGCCGTACCTCCGGCCGAGCCTCGATGAGGTTCGACGCCCCGACAACGCCGGACAGCTTGCGGACCGCAGCTTCCGCCTCCACCATCTGATACTGCCAGGGCACGGCACCTGTCAGGGTGATCCAGCCTTTGGCGACGCGGGCCTGGATGGCATCCTTCGGCAGGTGCACCGACCAGTCGATGATCGCGAGGGCGCGTGCAGCGATCTGGTCGTCCATCACCTTCTTAGCCTGCGGGAAGCGGACCGCGATCTGCTGGGCGATCGCGCGCACACCCCTCACCCAGCGTACCGCGCGCTCGGCCGCGACCTGCTCGGTGTCGCTGCCGACGTGGCCGGTCAGGGTGACGACGCCCTCCGAGACGGCGACGCCGATCTAGGCTGCGTCGAGGCTGGGGTCGAAGTCGAGTTCGTCGAGGACGTCGTGGCGCAGATCCTTGTCGGTCATGGCAAAGCTCCGTTGGCATGGCTCCTGGTGGCGCGGCTGTGTCCGCAAGAGTTTCTTCGAGATCTTGGACGAGCTACGGGGACGAGCCTTGATCCAGCGCAAGGCCGACGCGGCTCTCCGCCCGAGCGAGCCCAGCGCAACGCTGCATCTCCCGGCGCAGCACGGAGACCGGCTCGTCGGTCCCCGCCGCCGCGAGTTCCATGGCCAGGCGCGCCAGGAGCGCCTCGTCGTCGAGGGGCACGGTCTGGGCAACGAAGGTATCAGTGAAGTACGAGGCTGCGTCGGGGCCGAGCGCCATCCGCTCGCAGGCCCAGCGCGCCAGGAGCCGGTTGCGCCGGGTGCGCTCCTGGAAGCGTATGTCTTCCTCATGCACGAACTGACGCTCGAAGGCCTGCTCTCGTTCGTCGAACGTCGTCATGACGACCTCCCTCTCGGCTCTGGCGTATGCGGGCCGGACCGCTCAATCCTCGACGAGCCGGTGCATCAGGCCACGGCGCAGGCTGACCTTGCGCCCACCGGTGCGCAGGAGTGCCCCCTCGGCTTCCAGTTGGGTGATCGTGCGCGACATGGTCTCGATGGTCAGCCCGAGGTAATCGGCGATGTCGCGGCGGGTCATCGGAAGGTCGAAGGTGCCGGTCCCACCCAGCCGCAGGTCGACATCGAGCAGGAAGGCGGCGGCGCGCTCCAGCGCCGAGCGCCGCCCGAGCAGCAGCATGTGGTCCCGGGCTTGGCGTAAGGAGCGGGTGGCCAGGTTCCAGAGCTGGCAGGCGATCTCCGCGCGATGGGTAGCGATCCGCTCGACCTGCCGCCACTTGAAGATCAGGCCCCTGGTCCCGGACAAAGCCTCGGCGCTGTGCCGATGGGCCTCGCCCGGCTCGAATCCAAACAGGTCGCCGGGCAGGTGGAAACCGGTGATCTGGCGCCGGCCGTCGCTCAGGACCTTGTTGGTGCGAACCGCGCCCTGCATCACCCGGTAGACGCTCTCCGCCTCCTCGCCCCCGCCAAAGATCTCCTTCTCGCGGTCGTAGGCGGCAGGAGTGCCGATGAGGTCGGGGCATGCGGCGAAGAGGCCAGGGCCGTCGCCGGCCGTCACCGGCGCGCGGGAGCCCACGAACGGACGTGAAGCAGAGGACAGAACCGTCTCTCGCGACATCTTCCGCTCCTCATCGCGTTTGATGAAGGTGAGAGTGGCCGGAATATTGTCCTGAAGACATTCCGGTCGGGCGCTTAAGCGGGTCTGCTTAAGGACAAGTACGTAAGCCTGACCTCCATGCCCAAACGGTTCGCAGAACGGCGTGAGACCACTGGACGCGACAGGCGGAGCAGTCGCATCCGAACCTTGTGCCGAAGCAACAGCGTGCGGATCGCCTCAGCGACCGGGCAGGCCGTGCCGGAAAATCGCCCTACGTAGCCGGTGATGCAGCTTCAGTTCTTCGGCCAGCGCCTCAACCAATACAGCTGGTAGGCGAACATCGCCGCTATCCTCCAGCAGCTCAATCAGCAGGCACAGCGTCGCGATACGACCTTCAATATCACAAATTTCTTGCTCGATATGAGCAATGAGTGTCCAGGCTGGTTGGGACATGCCCGACGCACAAGGCAAATTCAGCCCAGCCTCGCAAGTTATTAGCAAATCAAGATTTATATGTGGTAAAATTGATCATCCTATAACGCGAGAGTTGGCGATCTCGATAGCCAGGTGTTGAACGGCAGGTGCCCGGTACGCATCCGCAATCATCCCGGCGCGGTACAGATAGCTGCTGTCGGAATGTGCGACGTTGCGGAGGGCCGCAAAATCGGGAATTATTAGTTTCTGGCGTTTCCATGCCATCAGGCCAGAAGTCAGCAGATCTTGGAAATTTTTTCGGTTCACTTTCACAGTCAAAATATCAACTTTTTCGTCGAAGTTATATTTCGTCTAAGGCAAAACACAGTTGCCATGTTGGAATAGACCGACCGCACGCATGCAGAGGACAATCTCTCAGAGCAGATGGGCAATGCGCTCCCGGGTCGTGCGCAGGCCAATGTTCGCTGTTTACTCCCGCCGGATGGCGGCGGTGGTGAGCATGTCGAGCCAGAAGGCGCGCACAATGGACGGAGACCTTTCCATCACCGACAGGATGTCCTTCCCATCGATCCGGGCGATACGGACTGACGTCAGTGCGCAAACAGAGTAATTGTTGATACTCGGAAAGACGAGCGGCGCATTACACATGTCACCCTGAATCAAGTATGTGATGCTCTGCCGGCGGCCATCCTCCGTCTGCTTGTAGCAGCAGGCCTACCCCTCCAAGACCACGCCGAATTGTCGGAGCGTGGCTCCCTCGTCGAGAATGTCCTAATCGGCGCGGAACCATACGACGTCGCGAACGAGGCACATCAGCAGCCTTGCCACCCATCAGTTTGACACTTTGTGGTTGACGGCTGCAAGCGGGGTGCGATTCAGGATCTCCCTGTTGGCGGGGAGGTTTTCGGAGTCGTGAGTGGGATCAGGGCAGTCGCGAACGGGCTATTTGGTGAGTCGAAACGCCGTCTGCCGCAGCAGCGCAAGACCCAGCTTGACAATCTCGCCCTGCTCGTCGCCACGATTCTGAAGGTGCGCAGCGCCAGCCTGATGGATTTGGCGGCCTCTCTGCCGCGCGAGGCGGATCGGACCGACATGCGCTATCAATGGATCGCGCGTGTTCTGAGCAACACCCTGATCGATCTCGATGCCGTGATGGCCCCCTTCGCCGCCGAAGTTCTGGAGCGCGCGGCATGTGAACCGGACGGGATCGTGTTGATCCTTGACCAGTCGAAGCTGTCGGAACGGCATCAGGTGCTGATGCTGGCTGTGCGTCACGGCGAGCGCGCTGTGACTAGAGCGCTACACGATCGCGTTGCAATCGCGAAGCTCTATAAGTCTTTGTTTTGTCGCATTTTCTCAGACGAACCGGTTTCCACTTCGTCGTAAAATGCTCTAAACGTATCCACGCTGTGATCTAAAACAATTTATGCTCCTTGGCTTATCTCTGCTAGACGATATCGGTCGGGACGGTCCAGCAGCGGCGATCGCTTACGCTGGATCAAGGCGCCAAGCGCAGGCCCCGTCAGGCTCGGCTTCCAGCCGGAGCGGGGAAAGCGGGTCTCACCCTCCCGGGCCCGCCCTGGGCCGCTCCGCGAGAAGCCGCCGCGCCCGCGAAATCCCGCGGCGGGCTGCCTGGCCGGAGCAGGCCGGGAACGAGGGCCGTTCGTGAACCGGGATCATGCCACGCCACTCGCCGTCACGGCGATCCTCGGAAGGCAGGTGCGGTACGACCGGCCGCGAGGAAGTCGACGAGCGTCTCGAAGGCGAGCGGCTTGGCGATGAGGGGCACGCCGGCCTCGCGCGCGCGGATGCGAATGCGCGGGTTGGGATGACCAGTAATCAGGATGACCAGAACACTGGCATCGATGTTGCGCAGGCGCTGGCAGACCTCAAGCCCGTCCATCTCCGGCATCACGTGGTCGAAGAGCACGCAGAGCGGACAGGGGCCAGGGAAGGCCGACAGGAGCTCGAAACCGCTGGCGAACGTCTCCACGCGGTGCCCTTCACTTTCGAACAGAAAGCGGGCCGAGTGCAGGACCGCCGGGTCGTCGTCGACGACGTAGATGGGGAGAGCGCTCACCATGGATGGGACCGGCCGTGTGGCTCGAGGCGCGGATGCGAGTTCCGACCATCGACAGCCCGGGGGCAGCCCGCCTTGACTTGCCTCAAGCGGGTCAGGCGAGGCCGGCCAGCACCGCCCGGGGCACCAGGTCCCGGAGGCTGGCGGCCTGCGTCTTGGCCATCAGCTTTGCCCGATAGATCTCCACGGTGCGCGGGCTGATATCGAGGGCGCGGCCGATCTCCTTACTGGTCGCACCGGCAACCAGGCGGTCGAAGACCTGACGCTACCGCTCGCTGAGCGTCTCGATGCGCTGCAGGAAGTGCTACACGGTCGGATCGGCCGCCGTGGCGGCGCGGCCCGGCGACAGGGCATTGCGCAGGGCCCGCAGGAGCACCTCGCCGTCGAACGGCTTCTCAATGAAGTCGCAGGTCCCACGCTTCATCGCCTCCACGGCGAGCGGAACGTCGCCGTGGCCGGTCATCACGACCACCGGCAGGGTGTTCCCGGTCTCGCGCAGGTGGCGGATGAGGTTGAGTCCGTCGAGGCCGGGCATGCGGATGTCGGTCAGGACGTAACCCGAGACCAGGGTCGCGAGGCGCTCGAGCAGTGCGGTCCCGCTCTCATAGGAGCGCACGGCGAAGCCGGCGGTCTCAAGCAGGAAAGCGAGCGAGTCCCGCATGGCGGGGTCGTCGTCCACCACGTGCACCAGTTCAAGCGCAATGGCCCGGCTCCTCTCGGCGCGGCTTGTCTTGTCGCGCCGGCGGCAAGGTCAACTGGAAGGTGGCGCCGCCGGCCCCGTTGCGCTCGACCTCCAGGCGCCCGCCATGTGCCTGGCTGATGGTGCGGCAGATCGAGAGACCGACGCCCATGCCGCCCGGCTTGGTTGTGACGAAGGGCTGGAACAGGCGCGCAGCCACGTCATCGGCGATGCCGGGCCCCGTAGCCGAGACGGCGATCTCGACCCTGTCGGCGGTGAGGGGCCGCGTAGCGACGCCGAGTTCGCGGCACGGGCCCTGCGCCATGGCCTCGCGGGCATTGCGGATCAGGTTGATCAGAACCTGCTGGATCTGCACCCGGTCGGCGAGGACCGAGCCGACTCGGCGGTCGAGCGCGAGGCGCAGGACGACGCCCTGCTCGCGGGCGCCGACCATGGCGAGCGCACAGGAATCCTTGATCAGCCTCGCGACCGGCTCGGCGCGTCG
This sequence comes from Methylobacterium sp. ap11, assembly GCF_900110515.1. Classification (NCBI taxonomy): domain Bacteria; kingdom Pseudomonadati; phylum Pseudomonadota; class Alphaproteobacteria; order Hyphomicrobiales; family Methylobacteriaceae; genus Methylobacterium; species Methylobacterium sp. ap11. The sequence goes on from NZ_FOEB01000036.1 coordinate 22,233, forward strand.
CACGGTCTCGCCCCTCGCCAGGAAATCCTGCAGCCGGCTAATGATCTGGCCGGCCCGCAGCGCCTGCTCGGCGACCTTGTCGAGGACGTCCGCCGCCGTGGCGACGGTGGCGGGATCGGGATGGGCGAGGAGGCGGCGGCAGCCCTTGGTGTCGTTGGCGATGGCGCCGAGCGGCTGGTTCAGCTCATACGCGAGCGTCGAGGCCATCTCGCCCATCGCGCTCAGGCGCGAGATGTGGACCAGCTCCGCCTGGAATTCCTGTAGCTGGGCCTGGATCCGCCGGTGCTCGGTGAGGTCGTTGATGAAGCCGGTGAAGAAGACCTGCCAACCCGAGTGCATTTCCCCGATGGCGAGTTCTATCAGGAAGGTCGATCCGTCGCGCCGGCGCCCCGTCGCCACCCGGGCCGGGCCGATGATGCGCCGCTCCCCCCGTACGGTGGTAGCGGGCGAGGTAGCCGTCATGCTCGGCTCTCATCGGCTCCGGCACCAGAATCCGGACGTTCTTCCTGATCGCCTCGTCGGGCGCACAGCCGAACAGGCGTTCGGCGGCGGCGCTGGAGGAATGGATCAGGCCGGCCTCGTCGATGACCACCGTCGCGTCCGGCACGGTGTGGAGGATCGAGCGCAGATGCGCCTCGCAGGCGCGCAGATCCTCCTCGACCCGCTTCTGCCCGTCGATTTTGACGACGATGCCGCGGTGCCGGCAGGACCGGCGATCCGCATCGAGCAGAGGACGCGCCCGCGCGAGCGTAGCCAGCACGCCTCACCGCCGGGACGGACGGCGCGATAGTCGATCTCAAAAGCGCCGCCCTCCCGCAGCGTGCGCCCGATGGCGTCCGCCCGGGCGCGGCGATCGTCGAAATGCACCGAGTCCTGCGCCGCGGCAAAGGACGTTAGCCGCTCGGGGAGAACGCCACAGAGACGGGAGCACGCCGAGGACACGGTGATCCGGTGTGTGAGTGGGTGCAGCGATCAGATGCAGACGCCGATTTCGTCCAGAGTGTGGAGGAGCTCGTCGCTGCTGAGAAGGTCGGCGCCGCCTGGATCCGCAGGCATTGGGGCGACCTGATCGATCATCGCACAATCCGGAAGCAGGTAGCCAAGCCCATTCCATCGAACATTGTTGCTTCGCGTGTCCGGTTTGAGTCCATCATTTGATGAAAGAGCTGGCTTTGGAAACGTCTCTTCCACCCTATAACCGTTTGGTAGGCCGACAGCCGCTGCGCCGGCAATGGTCCGTTCTTCTAAGGCGCCAAATACCAACGCCGAGTATGACTTGCGGCGATCGTGCCGGCCGACGAGATCAAGGAAGCAGCTGGGCCGCGATGCGGATGCATCGCATTGCGAGAGACGTCGTGGTGGAGTTCGGCGCCTCCTCAAAGCTCGATGCCGAATGAGTACTCCTGGAAATGCTATGGAACGAGTGCCGCCGCTGCACCGAGGCCTTTCTGACCAACCACGGGGCGGATCTGGGCCAACGCTCGACGTTCGATCTCGACCAGCTGCTCGACAGTGTGTGAGCTCGCTTGAGCTGGATCAAGGCCGCCCGTTCCAGGCAGGACGAACCATGGCGTCGAGCTCAGCCCGGAGACGATCCATGTCGATGCCCGCTCCCTCCCCGCTCGCCGCCTTCCGCGACATCCTCGTCGGCATCATCGTGGAGGACGAGCGCGACGCGGTCTCGCCGGCCATCGGGTACGAGCTCTCGCTAACGGAGGCGGCGAGCGCTCACGTGACGATCCAGTCGTCCTCGTGGTGCCTCGTCAAAACCGACGCCTGGGTCCAGGGGAGTGCTGATCCGGGCATCGGGATCGTCGACCGCGCCTATGCCGAGAACGCGGCCGGCGCGACGGCACAGGCGGGTCTCGTCTGCACCTGGGAGGCGCCGCGCCTGCCCTATCCCGAGGTGGTGCACCGGCAGGCGGCCGAGGCGCGACTGCACGACCTGACGGCCCTCGACCTCGATTCGCACAGCGAGATCCTCTCGCGCGAGACGGTCGAGGCGGCGCTGATCGGCAGCGGCTGGCCGGTCCTTGCCGTGCCGCGCTCGCACCCGGCCTTCGCCGGGCGGCGGATCCTCGGGGCCTGGGACGGCAGCCTGCAGGCGGCCCGCGCCGCCAACGACACCATGCCGCTCCTGCTCGCCGCGGATGCGGTCGAGATCGTCTCGGTCGGCGACGCGGACGACCTGCTGACCTCGGTGCCGGGGGCCAAGTTCGCCCGCCACCTCGCGCGGCACGACGTCGCCGTCACGGTCAGCGACCTGCCGCAGGACGGCAGCATCGCCGATACGCTCCGCAGCCATGCCGGCCTGGTGCGGGCCGACCTGATGGTGATGGGAGCCGACCGCCATTCCCGCACGCGGGAATTTGTCTTCGGTGGCGTGACTCGCTCGCTCCTCTTGGACGCGCCGGTCCCGCTGTTCCTCTCGCATTGAACAAGGAGGTTCGTCATGATCCGGAAGCACCCGACCCATACGGCATCGGTCCGGACGGCGCGCAGGCGCAAGGCCATCCGGCACACGCTCAGGCCTGCCGTCGTACCGACGCGGTCGCCCCCCGAGGACGAGGTCCCGATTCCGCCGGTCACGCCGGACGACCTCGAGCCGTTCGACGAGAACGACCTGCGCGCGCTGAGATCCGGCTGGCACTTCGTCGAGTGACGCACGATCAGGTCTCCAGCGCCGTCACCGGGATCGGTCAGTAGAGCCGACGTCGCGCGCCCCGGGATCGGCATCAGGTCGCCGGCAATCCGGGGTGGGATCCACGATCCGGCCCCGAGAGGGCCCGCATGGCGTTCAGGATCACGGCGACGTCGATCGCCTCCTGCAGCAGCGCGCCCTGCACCGGCGTGAGCGCGCCGAAGGCCGCCGCGACCATCCCGGCGAGCGAGAGCCCGAGCCCGACGAGCACGCTCTGGAGCGCGATGGCACGGGAGTGCTTCGCGATGCGGATGGCCTCCGGCAGCGGCGCCAGGCTATCGACGAGGAGGACCACATCGGCCGCCTCCGCGGCAGCTGCGGCGCCCCGGGCGCCCAAGGCCACGCCGAGATCCGCCGCCGCGAGTGCCGGCGCGTCGTTGATCCCGTCGCCGACCATCATCACCGGCCCGCGCAGCCGTTCCCCGAGGACGACCTTCGTCTTGTCCGCCGGATCGAGGTCTGCCGCGATCGCGTCGATCGGGAGCCCCGCCGTGAGCGCCTCGGCGATGGTGCGTCGGTCCCCCGTCGCGAGCACCACCCGGGCGATGCCGCTGTCCCGTAAGGAGGCCAGGATGGCGGCGCCGTCGCGGCGCAGCGGATCGGCGAAGGACAGGATCGCGGCCGGCCGTCCGTCGACCGCCACCAGGACCGTCGCCGACGCGAGCGGCCCGTCGGCATTGGAACCCGTGGACGGAAAGGCGATCCCTTGCGAGCGCATCAGGCGCGGGCCGCCCGCGCCGACGCGCCGGCCCTCCACCAGCCCGATCACGCCGTCGCCCGGAACCTCGGTCACCGCCGACGGCGTGGCGAGGCTCAATCCCTGCAACTTCGCCTCCTCGACCAGGGCCCGGGCGATCGGGTGGGCCGAGGCCTGATCGAGGGAGGCCGCCAACCGCAGGGCTTCCCCCTCGCCGAAGGGCGGCAGCGCCGTGACCGCCCTCAGGTGCGCCCGGCCATGGGTCAGGGTGCCGGTCTTGTCGATCACCAGAATCTCCGCCTTGGCCAGGGCTTCCAGGGCACCCCCGCCCTTGACGAGCACGCCGCATCGCGCCGCCCGCGACAGGCCGGAGACCAGGGCGACCGGCACCGCCAGGATCAGCGGGCAGGGTGTCGCCACCACCAGCACGGCCAGCGCCCGCAAGGCATCGCCCGACGCGGCCCAGGCCCCGCCGGCGAGGACGAGCGTGACGAGGAGGAAGACGAGCGCGTAGCGGTCGGCGAGCCGCGCCATCGGGGCCTTGGCGGCGCGCGCCGCCTCGACGAGGCGCACGATGCCCGCATAGGTGCTCTCGTCCGCCCGCCGCTCGGCCACGAGCGTGAAGGCCTGGCCGACATTGAGGCTGCCGCTGAGCACGGCGGCGTTCCCCGCGAAGGCGGCGGGCAGCGACTCGCCGGTGAGGCTCGACAGGTCGAGGACGGCGCGGCCCGCGGCGACGCGTCCGTCGACCGGCAGGACGTCGCCGGCGCGCACCAGGATGCGGTCGCCCGGGGCGAGATCCGCCAGGGGAACCTCGCGCATCCGAGGCGCTTTCGCACCGTTCCCCTCTTCACGAAGGGCGGTGCGCGGCTGGCGCGCGATCAGGGCCGTCATCGCCCGGCTCGCCCGCCCGTCGGCGTAGGCCTCCAGCGACTGGCCGCTGGCGAACATCAGCGCGATGACGGCACCGGCCAGGGGTTGGGACAAGGCGAGCGCCCCTCCCATCGACAGGACGGCGACGAGGTCGAGCCCGACATCGCCCCGCGCCAGGCTCGTCGCCACCTGGATTAGCAGGACGGCGAGGACCGCCAGAGTCGCGAGGCTCCAAGCAAGGGCGGCGGCATTGGCATGGCCGAGGGTTTGGGCCACGAGACCGGCGCTCAGCCCGAGGAGCGGCAGCGCCACGAGCCCGGCGCGCAAGGCCGCCGCCCATTCGAGCGTGGGCCTGCTGGCAGGAGCGTCGCCGGTCGCAGCACTGCCGACCATACCTTGCTCCGCGGGTGACCTCGTCATGGCCGTCCTCGCCTCCCTGGATCTGCCTGACCAGACACGCACCGAAGACGGGAGCGGGGCCTTGCGCTGGATCAAGCGCGGGCCGGCCCTGCGGAGGCGGTCGACCTTTGAGCAGGATCAATGTCGGGCGACGACATCGGACAGAGGATCCCCGCATCACCAGACGGAGGGGGATTCCATGCTCGCACGCGACATCATGCACAGCGACGTCGTCACGGTGACGCCCGAGACGCCGCTGGGTGCGATCGCCCGGCTGCTGGTCGAGAGGCGGTTCGGCGCCGTGCCGGTCACGGACGAGACCGGCGCCCTGGTGGGGATCGTGAGCGAGGCCGACCTGCTCCACCGCGAGGAGCTCGGCACCGAGCGGCGGCGCAACCGCTGGATCGATGCCTTCGCGTCGATCGAGACGCTGGCGAACGCCTATCGGAGCGCCCACGGCCTGCTGGCGCGCGACGTGATGGCCCGCACCGTCGTGACCGCGAGCCCCGACGCCTCACTCAGCGAGATCGTCGAGCTGATGGAGCGCCGGCGCATCCGCCGGGTCCCGATCGTCGAGGCGAGGCCCGACGGGAGCGAGCGACTTGTCGGGATCGTGACCCGCGGCGACCTCGTGCGGGCGCTCGCGACCCTGGCCCCGGCCTCCCACGCCCCGACCACCGACCGGGCCCTCACCGACCGGCGCATCCGCGACATGCTGCTGGCCGAGCTCGCCCGCCAGCCCTGGACCGACAAGGCCCAGGGCAACGTCACGGTACTCGACGGCGTGGTGCATCTCTGGGGTGCCGTGACGAACGAGGCCGAGGCGAGGGCGCTGGTGACCGCGGCGGAGGGCATCCCGGGCGTCGTCGCGGTGCGCGATCACACCTTCGTCGCCTACTGGGGCGCCGACCCGATCATGCTCTGAAGCCCGCTGGCGAGGGCCGGCCCAGTCATTGGATACCTATCATCGGAGACCGCGATGATCGTGCGCGACGTGATGACCCGCGAGGTCGCTTGCGTGCAGGCCGACGCCTCGATCGAGGCGGGCATCGCCCTGATGCTGGAGCGGCGGATCAGCGGCCTGCCTGTCCTCGACCGGGAGGGCGCCCTCGTCGGCATCGTTACCGAGGGCGATCTCCTCAGGCGCCCCGAACTCGGCACGGCCCCGCCGAAGCCCGGCTGGATCCAGTTCGTCGTCGATCCGGACCGCCTGGCGGAGACCTATGCGAGGGAGCACGGGCGTCGCGTCTCCAACGTGATGACCCGCAGGCTCGTAACCATCTCGCCCGACGCGACGCTCGCCGAGGCCGCCGAATTGATGGCGCGGAACCGTATCCGGTGCGTACCGGTCATCGTGCACGGACGGCTCGCCGGGATCGTCGCCCGGGCGGATCTCCTGCGTGCCCTGCACGCGGCCCTGACGAGATTCCGCACAACGCCGTCCCGAAGCGATGCCGAGATCCGCGCCGCCGTCGAGGTGTCCATCGCCGAGACGGGCCTCTTTCCCGCAGGCCGGGTCACCGTCGCGGTTGCGGGCGGCGATGTCACCCTGCACGGCACCCTGACCGGCGAGCGCCAGCGTGCCGCTCTCCGGGCGGCGGCCGAGGCGGTGCCCGGGGTGCGGATGGTCTGCGACGGGCTCGCCTGCGTCGACCCTCCTGCGGACCACGCCGCTTCCGCCGACCGATGAAGGTCCGGGCGGCGGCGTCAGCGCCTGACGATTCCCGTGCGGCGGCGATGCGTCCACCCCGCCCGGCGTGACGGCCATTTTCGGAGATCGCCCGGCCGTCACGGCCACATCGGACGCAAACAGGAGACGATCATGACTTCCAGGACCACGGGCTCCGAGACACCGCGGGTCTCCCATTTCGGCGACATGTCCGCGCTGCTGACCACCGAATCCAAGCTCTAGCGCAGCTTCGGCGTCGACCTGCCGTTGCGGCGCACCGCCGAGATCCTGACCTTCGGCAGTCGTCGCCTGCAGGCCCAGGCCGAGCACGTCGCGGCGCTCGGCCGCTGCGGTTCACCCGCCGAGACAATCAACCTCCAGACGGACTTCCTGATGAAGACCTTCACCGACTACCAGCGCGAGGGGGATACGCTCTCGCGCGATGTCGTCGACGTCGCGATGCCCGGAAACGGCAAAAGGAGCCGATCCGGGTCGACCTGAGACGCCGGAGGCCGAGGCGATGGACGCGATGGTCCTGCACCGGATTGGTGGTCCCCTGGTCCGGGAGACCCGACCCGACCCGGTGCCGGGCTCTGGCGAGATCCGCATCCGGGTTGAGGCCTGTGCGGTGTGCCGCACCGACCTGCACGTCATCGACGGCGAGTTGCCGGACCTCCACCTGCCGATCGTACCCGGCCACGAGATCGTCGGCCGGATCGAGGCCTTGGGCGCCGGCGTGGCCGGGCCCGCGATCGGCGCACGGGTCGGCGTGCCCTGGCTCGGCCACACCTGCGGACGCTGCGTCTACTGCGCGTCAGGCCGCGAGAACCTCTGCGACACCCCAGGCTTCACCGGCTATACCCGCGACGGGGGCTTTGCCACCCACGTGCTCGCCGAGGCCGCCTTCACGATCCCCTTGAGCGAGGCGGCCGACCCTGTGGCGACAGCCCCGCTCCTCTGCGCCGGCCTGATCGGCTGGCGGACCCTGCGGATGGCCGGAGATGCGGCCGGAATCGGGCTCTACGGCTTCGGCGCGGCGGCACATATCGTCGCCCAGATCTGCCGCCACCAGGGGCGTGCGGTCTACGCCTTCACCCGGCCGGGCGACCTCAAGGCGCAAGACCTCGCCCGCGACCTCGGTGCCGCCTGGGTCGGAGATTCCGGCACCCCGCCACCGGCCCTGCTCGACGCCGCCCTGATCTTCGCGCCTGACGGCACCCTCGTCCCGGCGGCGCTTCGCGCGGTGTGCAAGGGCGGCAGCGTGGTCTGCGGCGGGATCCACATGAGCGACATCCCGGCCTTCGCTTACGCGCTGCTCTGGGGCGAGCGGCGGGTCCTGTCGGTGGCAAACCTCACGCGGGAGGATGCGCGGAGCTTCTTCGCCCTGGTCCCCCAAGCCGGAATCGTCACCCGGACCCGTGTCTTCCGCCTCGCCGAGGCCGAGGCGGCCATCGCCGCGCACCGGTCCGGGATCGAGGGAGCGGCGGTGCTCGTGCCGTGAGCGCCGCCGCGAAGCATCGGCCTCACGCCGCCTTGATCTCGATCGCCTTCGGGGTGACGGCGGCGGTCTTGGGCTTCGGCAGCTTCAGGGTCAGGACGCCCTTGTCCATCCGGGCATCGATCTCGTCCGGCTTCGTGCCGGGCGGTAGCTCGATCGTGCGCGAGAAGGCGCCGTAGCTGCGCTCCGTCACCTTGCGGGCACCGTTGGTCTCCTCCTTCTCCTGGCGCTTCTCGCCGCGGATCAGGAGCAGGTCGTCGGCGAGTTCGATGTGGACGTCGCTGCGCTCGAGGCCCGGCAGCTCGGCCGTCACCTCGACGTGGTCGCCCCGCTCGATCACGTCCATCCGCGGGAACGGTCCGGCCTGGAGGAATCCAGGGATTCCCGACAGGATATTGCCCGACCAGACCTCGCCCAGCATCCGGTCGATCTCGCGCTGGAACGGAAACGCCACCGGCAGCGCCCGCTCGGACCCGTCGCCGCTGCGGTCGCCGAAGGCGAGGAGGGATTTGAGGTTCATGGCGGTCTCCCTGTTCGAGGCCGGCCCGAAGGAGCCGGCAGGATCGACAGGAGGCCACCCCCTTGATGCGCCCGCGTTGAGGTGCATCAACGGCATCGCGTCAACGCGACATAAGCACCGGGACGGTCATCGAGGCAAGAATAGTCCGGCTCGTCCCACCGAGGATCGCCTCGCGCAAGCGCGAATGGCCGTAGGCGCCCATCACCAGGAGATCGGCGCCGTGATCGGCGACATGCGAGAGCAGCGCCTCGCCCACTGGGACCCCGCCGGGGATGACCTGGACCGTCGCCTCGATCCCGTGCCGGGCGAGATGACGGATCGCGCGCCAGCGCGTCACCTCCGGCACCGGCTCGTTGGTCACGCTGACAAGCTCGACGCACGCCATGCGGCGCAGGAGCGGCAGCGCGTCGCCCAAGGCCCGCGCCGCGGGCGCGCTGCCGTCCCAGGCGACGACCGCGCAGGCGAGCCCGGGCGGCGTCTCCTGGATGTAGGGCACCATCAGCACCGGTCGCGCGCCCTGGAACAGCAGGGTGTCGAGATAGGCATCGGCCGGCTTGGGCGCGGTCTCGTCGGCCTGCTCGATGACCGCGAGGTCGCTCAAGTGCACGAAGCCGGCGAGGCGTAACGGGGCGAGCGGCGCCGAGGTGCAGATCGCGCTCGTCTCGCAGGGGAGCCTCGCCTCCCGGGCGGCAGCGGCCACGGTCTCGACCGCCGCGGCGGCCTGCTCGCGCGCATCCTGCTCGGCGGCCACGACCAGATCGTAGCGGATCTCGGATTGCGCGAAGGTCTGGAACGGCACGAGCGGCAGGACGCTCACGGCGGAGACGGTCGCGTCGAGCATCGCCGCGAGCTTGACCCCGTAAGGCGCTGCGCGCCGGCCCACCCCGTCAACGACAATCGTCAGATCCTTGATCACGGCTGGTCTCCCGCTGCTGGAACCCGGGGAGGATCCGCCCGGCGGGGAGGTGCCACCTTGATCCAGCGCAAGCAGGCGCCGTGGGACTTGATCCGCCTCAAGGCGACGATGGGCCGGGCGGGCTAGCGAGCGCTCGTGGGGGGCCTCTCGCCGAGGGTTCGCCCCCCCTCTCCAGGGGCGACGGCATGCCGACAGGCCTGCGCACGGACACGGCCGACCTCGCCCGAACCCGGCGGCAGAACCCGCCCGAGGCCGCCGGCTCGGCCCCGCGCCGCACGGCTCCAGGCATGCTCGCCTTCATCTGGCGCGAGAGCGCGCTGGCGCAGGTCGGGCTGGCGCTGCTGGCGGTCGCGGTGTTCTGGCCGGTCTCGCGCCGATCGAGCTGCAGCGCCGCGCCGTGGGCCTGGCCGTGCGCGGCGGCGATCCGCACCCACTCCTCGAGCTCGCCCTGCTCTACGTGCTGGCGGACGCCGGCCTCGGCGGGCTCAAGATCGCGCTCAACCTCGGCCGCAGCTTCGTCGGCGAGCGCGCCGTCCGGCGCCTGCGCGCCGCCATCATGGCCGATGTCCACGCCGCCTCCGGCCCGGAGCGGGGGATCGAGATCGCGATAGTGCTGGACGAGGCCGAGCCGGTCGGCAGCTTCGTCGGGGTGTGCCTGTCGGAGCCGCTGCTGCAGGCCGGCGTGCTCGTCTCCACCCTCGCCTACCTGGCGTTCCTCCATCCGCCGATGGCGCTGGTGACGCTCGCGGTGTTCTCGCCCCAATTCGTCTTCGTGCCGCTGATGCAGCGGGCGATCAACCGTCGGGTCGCCGCCCGGGTCGGCCTCCTGCGCCGGATCAGCGGCGGGCTGGTGGAGCGCCGGCGGCGGTGCCAGGGCCGACGCCGGCGGAGCTTGACCGCCTGGGCGGCGTCTTCCGCCTGAACATGGGCATATTCGGCTTCAAATTCTGGATGAATTTCCTGATGAACCTGTCCTACCACCTCGGCGTCGCCGGAATCCTGGCGGTCGGTGGCTACGCCGTCGCGGCGGGCGAGGCGGAGATCGGTACCGTGGTCGCCTTCGTGTCGGGCTCGCCCACATGAACGACCCCTGGGGTGACCTCGTCAGCTGGTTCCGGGACGTGAGCGTGACGCGCACGAAGTACGACCTGATCGTGCGGGCAACGTCGGGTCCGGTCGCGGGACAGGCGTGATCTGGATCAAGGGCCGCGGGCCGGAGCCCGGTTACAACGGATCGGCGCTGGAGACCCGACATGCCCGCCTCGTCAGCCCTGCCGATCCCGGCCGCGCCGTCCGCACAGCCCCCCCACTCCCCGGCTGGTGCGCGCGCACCCGGAGGCCGCCGCCCCCGGACAATCCTCGCCTCCCGGCGACGACCGTGACGTGAGCGCGACCAGCGAGGCCATCGACGAAGCCGTGCACGCGGCCGTGGCGAGCGCGACCGGCGGCCTCTCCCCGGCCGCGCTCGCCGATGCCTGGGGTGACTGGGCCGTCCATCTCGCCTTCTCGCCCGGCAAGCAGGCCGAACTCGTCGTTAAGGCAGCCCGCAAGGGCGAACGCCTCGCCGGATTCGTGCTGCGCAGCCTGCTGCAAGGGGGCCGCGCCGAACCCTGCATCCGGCTACGGACTCAGGATCACCGCTTCGACGACCCGGCTTGGCAGGTCTGGCCGTTCAGCCTGATCATGCAGAGTTTCCTGCTCGCCCAGCAGTGGTGGCAAACCGCGACCACCGGCGTGCGCGGTGTGTCCCATGCCCACGAGGCGATGGTGGCGTTCATGGTGCGCCAGATGCTCGATGCGGTCGCCCCGTCGAACACGCCCCTCACCAATCCGGTCGTGCTCGCCGAGACCCTGTGCACTGGCGGTGAGAACTTGAACCAGGGCAGCTTCAACCTGATCGAGGATGCGCTCCAACTGCTCGCGGACGAGCCGATGCCCGCCGGCCCCGAGGGCTTCAAGGTCGGGCGCGACGTCGCCGTCACGCCCGGACGGGTCATCCATCGCAAGCGCCTGATCGAGCTGATCCGCTACGACCCTGCCACCGAGGCGGTCCGGCCCGAGCCGATCCTGATCGTGCCGGCCTGGATCGAAAAATACTACATCCTCGATCTCTCGCCGGAGAACTCCCTGGTCCGCTACCTCGTCGGCCAGGGCTTCACGGTGTTCATGATCTCCTGGCGCAATCCCGGCTTCGACGACCGCGACCTATCGTTCGACGATTACTGTCAGCTTGGCGTGATAGACGCCCTCGATTCCATCGGCGGGGTCCTCCCGGGACGTGTGGTCCATCTCGCCGGCTACTGCCTCGGCGGCACGCTCGCCGCCATCGCGGCCGCCGCCATCGCCCGGGATGGCGACGGACGGCTGTCCTCCCTCACCCTGTTCGTCAACGAGAGCCAGGTCACCTTCCTGGAGAGCCTTATGCGCAGCACGGGCACCCTCGACGCCCAGCAGATGGCCGGGGCCTTCCGGCTCCTGCGCTCGAACGACCTGATCTGGTCGCGGATGGTGAACAGCTACCTGCTCGGGCGGCGCGAGGAGACGCCCGCTCTCGCCGCCTGGAACGCCGATGCGACCCGGATGCCGGTCCGGATGCAGTCGGAGTACCTGCGCCGCCTCTTCCTCGACAACGACCTCGCGAAGGGCCGATTTCGGGTGGGCGGGCGGCCGGTGGCGCTCGGCGACATTCGGGTGCCGGTCTTCGCGGACGGCACGGAGCGCGACCACATCGCGCCCTGGCGCTCGGTTTTCAAGCTCACGCTGCTGACCAAGGTTGAGGTCACCTTCGTGCTGGCGAGCGGCGGGCACAATGCCGGCATCGTCGCAGCGCCAGAAGAGTCGGGCCGGCGCTGCCGGGTGCACACCCGGACCGCGCGGGACCGTTATCTCGACCCCGACACCTGGACCGCCCTTGCCCGGGCCACGGACGGCTCGTGGTGGCTGGAATGGACCACCTGGCTCGCCGCTCGGTCCGGCGAACCGACCGCCCCTCCCCTGCCGGGCCCGACAGCCCTGATCCCGGCCGATCTCGGCCCGGCCCCCGGCACCTATGTCCTGGAGGCGTGAGGATGGCCGAGGCCCCCGCCTTCTTCGAGAACCGCACCTTCGCCGAGATCCGGGTCGGCGACACGGCGAGCCTCACCCGCACTCTGCGGGCGCAGGACATCCGCCTGTTCGCGGCGGCCTCCGGCGACGTGAACCCGGCCCATCTCGATCGCGACTACGCCGCCACCGACCGGTTCCACGGGGTGATCGCGCACGGGTTCTGGGGCGGCTCACTGATCTCGGCGGTGCTCGGCACCGAGCTGCCGGGGCCGGGCACGGTCTACGTCGCTCAGTCGCTGCGCTTCCTGAGCCCGGTGCGGATCGGCGACGCGATTACCGCGCGGGTCACGGTACGCGAGAAGCACGAGGATCGCGCGCGCCTCGTTCTCGACTGCGCTTGTCTCGACGCCACCGGGGAGCTAGTCATCACCGGGCAAGCCGAGGTGCTGGCCCCGACCGAGAAGATACGACGCCCCCGGGTTCTCCTGCCGGAGATCTATCTTCACGAGCGCGGCGCCGTTTGGCGAAAGCTGGTCGAGGCGGCCCGGGCCTTGCCGCCGATCCGCACGGCGGTGGTCCACCCCTGCAACGCGCTCTCCCTCGCCGGCGCGCTCGCCGCCGCCCGCGCTGGCCTGATCGTGCCGGTGCTGGTCGGGCCGCAGGCGAAGATCGTCGCGGCGGCGAGGGCTGCAGGCGAGTCCCTGGACGGCGTCGCCATCGTCGATGCCCCCCACAGTCACGCCGCGGCCGAGCAGGCCGTGGCTCTTGCCCGAGCGGGTGCGGTGGCGGCCCTGATGAAGGGCGCACTCCATACCGACGAGATCCTGTCGCCCGCGCTTGTCAAGGCGACGGGCCTGCGCACGGAGCGGCGGATGAGCCACGTCTACGCCTTTGACGTGCCACATTACCGCAAGCATCTGTTCCTCACCGACGCGGCGGTGAACATCGCGCCGACGCTGGAGGAGAAGCGCGAAATCGTCCAGAACGCCATCGACCTCTGCCGGACGCTCGGGATCGCCGAGCCGAGGGCGGCGATCCTCTCGGCGGTCGAGACGGTGGCAACGAAGCTCGGCTCCACCCTCGACGCGGCGGCCCTGTGCAAGATGGCCGAGCGCGGCCAGATCACCTGCGGCTGCGTCGACGGCCCGCTCGCCTTCGACACCGCGGTCTCGCGGGAGGCCGCGCGAGCCAAGGGACTCGATAAGGGGCTCGGCAGGGCGGTGGCGGGGGACGCCGACATTCTGGTCACACCGGACCTCGTCTCCGGCAACATGCTGGCCAAGCAGCTGATCCATCTCGCCGGCGCGGAAGCCGCCGGGCTCATCCTCGGGGGGCGCGTCCCGATCGTTCTGACGAGCCGGGCCGACAGCGCCGAGATGCGCGCCGCCTCCTGCGCCCTCGCCCAGCTCTTCGTGCACCGGGGCGGTTCCGTTGCGCCGGCAGCGTCACCGTGTGCGGGCGCCCAGCAGACGGGGGCCCTCGCATGACCGACGCGATCCTGGCGATCAACGCCGGCTCCTCAAGCCTGAAATTCGCCCTCTACGAAGCGGAGTCACTCGCTCTCCTGTGCCGCGGCGGGGTGTCGGGTCTCAACGCCGCCGTCCGGCTCGAAATCTCAGGCCCCCTGCATCTCAAAGGCGCACCGCCGCCGGCCTGCGACCATGCTGGCGCCGTCGCCTGGCTCCTCGACGCGCTCCGGCGCGTGCAGGGCCTCGCCGTGCTGGCGGCGGGGCACCGGGTCGTGCATGGCGGGCGGGACTATGCGGCGCCGGTGCGGATCGACGACGCGGTTCTCGCCCGCCTCGACCGGCTGGTGCCGCTCGCCCCCGCGCACCAGCCCCTCAATCTCGCGGGACTCCGGGCGGTGGCGGAGGTCTGGCCCGGCCTGCCACAGATCGCTTGCTTCGACACCGCCTTCCACCGCAGCCAGCCGCGCCTCGCCCAGCTTTTCCCGATCCCGCGGGCGCTCTCGGATGAGGGGCTTCTGCGCTACGGCTTCCACGGCCTCTCCTACGAGCATATCGCCACGGTCCTGCCGGAGGTGGCCGGGCTGAGGGCGGAGGGCCGGGTGATCGTCGCGCATCTCGGCCACGGCGCCAGCCTCTGCGCCCTACGCAACCGGCGCAGCATCGCCTCGACGATGGGCCTGACGGCCCTCGACGGGTTGATGATGGGCACCCGCTCAGGCTCGGTCGATCCCGGCCTCGTGCTCCACCTGATCCGCGAGCGGGACCTGTCGCCCAGCGCCGTGGCGGACCTCCTCAACACGCGATCAGGGCTACTCGGGGTCTCGGGCATCAGCGACGACGTGCGGGTGCTGCAGGATTCCGACGATCCGCGGGCGGCGGAGGCCCTCGACCTCTTCGCCTACCGGGCGGTCCGGGAGGCCGGCTCCCTCGTGGCGGCGCTCGGCGGGCTCGACGCCCTGGTGTTCACGGCGGGCATCGGCGAGCATGCGCCACGGATGCGGGCGGCGATCGCGTCCGGTCTCGCGGCGTTCGGCGTTGCGCTCGATCCGGTCCGCAACGCGGGCGGCGAGCGGTGCATCGGCAGGGCCGGATCGCAGGTCGCGGTCTACGTCGTACCGGCGAACGAGGAGCTTCCAATCGCCCGAGCCGTGGTGCGTTGCCTCGCCGAAGCCGCCAGCCGGGGGTAGCTGGAGCACCCGGCCCCGCCTCGATCGTCCCCGGGACCCCGGGCGCCATCGCGATGGCGCCGCCGCATTACGCTGATACGTGCTCGCGGACGACGCCCACGGCGAGTGCTCCTTCACCATCCATGGCTGAGAGCACGATCCGATACGCCGCATCGGCCAAAGTCTTGGGAACGAGCCCCGCATCAAGCCGGTGCCACGTGATCACCCCACAATCCCGCCGCGCCTGGGCGGCTAGGATGGCGGGCGTGGCGTCGGACGGGTCGCCCCGCCGGGCGACCACGCGCTCGGTCAGGGTGGCGAGCGGTGCCTCCAGCCAGAATCCCTCGAAGGTCGCGCCGCACGCGGCCGCGAGGCGCTCGACGGCCTCCCGCTCGGCCGGGCGGGCGAACACCGCGTCGAGCACTACCGACGCCCCGCCCGCCAGGACCTGAGCGGCCTCGTCCCGCATCGCCGCATAGACCTGTTCCGAGATTGCGGCCGCGTAGGCGCCCGGCGGCAGGCGCGTCAGGGGAAAAACCCCGTGCAGGCGCTTGCGGGTGCGGTCGCTGCCGACGATCCGGGCGCCCGGGCTCGCGCCGATCCGGTGCGCCAGGGCGGCTGCCAGCGTCGACTTGCCGGACCCGCTCAGGCCGCCGATCGCCACCAGGCAGGCAGGCCGCTCGACGAGCAGGTCGCCCGCGAGGGCGAGGTAGGCCTGTGCCTCGGTGCGGAAAGCAGGCCCGGCCTTGCCGGTGGACCGGCACGCCGTCGATTGGCTGGCCGTCACATGGGCGCGGATCACGGCCCGCAGAGCCATCACGAACGGCATAAGCCATGCATCGGGCGCCTCGCCGGTCTCGTCGAGGTAGCGGTTGAACAGCAAGTTCGCGAGATCGGGTCGGCCGCGGTGCCACAAATCCATCAGCACGAAGGCAAGGTCGTAGAGAACGTCGATCGTCGCCAAGCGCTCGTCGAATTCGAGGGCGTCGAACGGCGTCGGCACACCCCCGAACAGGCAGATGTTGCGAAGCGTCAGATCGCCGTGGCAGCGCCGGACCCTGCCTTCCCGGCGCCGCGCGTCGAGCCGCTCGGCGTGGCGTGCGAGCCGCGCCCGGAACGTGGCCGTCAGCGCGTCCACCTCCTGGTTGCGAACGAGACCGCATACCCGCAGGCTGCGGTCGTTAAGGGCGACGAGGTCGGCCATCGCCGCCGCTCCGCCCTCCCGGCGGCTCACCGGCGCCCTGGCGTGGAATGCCGCGAGACGCCGGGCTAGATCAGTCACCTGCGCTGGTGTGAGGCGCCCGTCGCGGACCATGTAGTCGAACAGGTTCTCGGCGGGGAAGCGCCGCATCGCCACCACGGCATCGACGAGGGGACCGTTCCCGTCGAGGACGAGGCCGCCCTCCGGCGTGCGGGTGATCCGGTGCACCCCGCGATAGAGGCCAGGCGCCGTGCGGCGGTTGACGGCGAGTTCGGCCGCGCAGGCGGCGAGCCGGCCCTCGGGGGTCGAGAAGTCGAGATAGGGCAGTCGCACCGCCCGCTTGAGCTTCAGCACCCGGTCGCCGCTCATCAGGATCGTGGAGACATGGGTATCGATCTGCTCGATAGGCCCCTCCCCGGCCAGGAGGTGCGCCAGGAAGGCACGGGTCTCGGAATTGGCCTCGCCGGGAGGCTCGATCGCGTTGCAGGTCTGCGTGCTCACCGCCGCCATCCCTCCGTATCCGCTCGGAATGGGCGGCCCTGCGGCGTCGCGAGCGGCCGGTCCCGTTCGCCCGCTTCTCGGGACGCCATAGCCCCAGTCTTCATGGCCCCAGTCTTCATGGCCCCAGTCTTCATGGCCCAAGGCTTCACCGCTTCGGCCGCCGCGAGGTAGAGAACCGTGATCCCTGCGACGGCGATCAGGATCGCGGGCGCCGGCGCCGCGAAGCCGAGCCAGCCACCGAGGGGCGTGAACGGCAGCGCCAGCGCCACCGCCAGGGCCGCCAGCGAGGAGATTGCGAGGGCGGGGCCTGGCCAGTCGCGCCACGGCCGCGCCGCCGTGCGAATGACGACGATCACCAGGATCTGCGTCGCCATCGATTCCAGGAACCAGGCGGTGCGGAAGACCTCCGGCCCCGCCCCGAACCCGAGGAGCAGCACGCCGAAAGTGAGGAGATCGAACACCGAGGAGAGCGGTCCCATCACGGCCGCGAAGCGCAGGAGGGCCTGCCGGTCCCAGGCCTGAGGATGCGCGATCGCCTCCGGCCGCACGCGGTCGAACGGGATCCCGAGTTCCGAGAGATCGTAGAGCAGGTTGTTGAGCAGGATCTGCATCGGCAGCATCGTCAGGAACGGCAGCACCGCGGCCGCGAGCGCCATTGAAAGCATGTTGCCGAAATTTGAGCTCGCCCCCATGCGGATGTACTTGAGAATGTTGGCGGAGGTCCGCCGCCCCTCGGACACGCCGGCTGCCGCGACCGCGAGGTCCGGGGCGAGCAGGATCAAGTCGGCGGCCGCCTGCGCGACGCCGCTCGCGCCGGCCACCGACCAGCTCACGTCGGCGTGCCGGAGGCCGGGGGCGTCGTTGATCCCGTCGCCCAGGAACCCGACCACCTCGCCGCCCGCCTGGAGCGCCTTCACGACGCGGACCTTCTGGTTGGGGCTGAGCCGCCCATAGGCGTCGACCCGCCGAACCTGCGCGGCCAGCGCTTCGTCGTCCATGGCGGCGACCTGCGGCCCCGTTAGGACCTCGCCGAGGTCGAGCCCGACGAGCCCGGCGAGGCGCCGCACCACGACCGGATCGTCGCCCGACAGGATCTTGACCCGTACGCCTGCATCCGTGAGCGCAGCGAGCGCCGCCGCCGCGCCAGGCTTAGGTGGGTCGGCGAAGGCGCAGAGTCCCTCGAAGACGAGATTCGCCTCGCCGGCCTCGGCCGGTCCCAAGGCTGGCCGCGACGCAACCGCGATGCAGCGAAAGCCCTCCCCGGCGAGAGACCGGACATGCGCCAGGGCCGCCTCGCGCTTCGAGGCACCCAGGCTGGAGGCCCCCGTCCCGTTCCGAAAGGCGGTACAGTGGGCCAAGACAGCCTCGGGCGCGCCCTTGACGATCAACGTTAGCCCCTCCGGCCCGTCCGCCAGGACCGAGCCGGTGCGCTGCGCATAGTCGAAGGGGCGCTGCCAGACGAGCCGCCAGCCCGTCGCCGCCTCGGGGCTCGCCTCCGCCAAGGCCGCATCGAGCGGTCCTCTGTCGCCGCCGAGCGCCGCCGCCACGGCGCCGAGGCGGGCCGGCCGCGGCGTAGCGACGCCCGCCGGGTCGAGGCTCCACGCGAGGGTGATCTCCGCCGAGGTCAGGGTGCCGGTCTTGTCGGTGCACAAGACCGTCATCTCCCCGAGATCGTGGATGGCGGCGAGGCGCTTCACGATGACCTTGCGGCGCGCCATCCTGAGCCCCCCCCGGGCGAGGGTCACGGTGGTGATCATCGGCAGCAACTCGGGGGTGAGACCGACCGCCAGCGCCACCGCGAAGAGCAGGGACTCGACGACCGGGCGCCCGAACGCCACCCGCACGACGAGGACACCAAGGACCAGGACGAAGGTCAGGCGGGCGATCAGGAGGCCGAGGTCGCGCAAATCGCGCTGGAATGGCGACGGGCTTGCCTCCTCCGCCAGCGACGCGGCCGCCACGCCGAAAACCGTGTCGCGGCCAGTGGCGGCCACGAGGGCGATCGCCTCGCCGCTCTGCGCCACGGCACCGCGAAACAGGGCGTTCGTCGCCTCGGCCGGGCTCGCCGACGCGACGAGACCGGGGCGCTTCTCGACCGGGTAGGGCTCTCCAGTGAGCGCGGCCTCTGCCGCAGCAAAGCCGACGCTCGCGAGAATCAGGGCGTCCGCCGGCACGATGTCGCCCGCCCGCACCCGGATCACGTCGCCGGGGACGAGATCCTCGACGGGAACGACCCGGAAGGCACCGTCGCGCCGGACCTCCGCCTTGAGCGCCACGCTCTGCCGCAGGACTTCCGCCGCGCGCAGGGCCTGGCCTTCCTGAATTGTATCGAGGCCGATCGAGAGCGTCAGAATCGCGATGATGACTGCCCCGCCGGCCCAGTCCCCGGTGAGGATCGTGATGAGGCCGGCCGCGATCAGGATGAGGGATAGGGGCTCGCACGACCGGCGCAGGACCGCCCGCGCGGCGCCGTCGACCCGGGTCTTCGCGTCGCGGTTCGGCCCGTGGCGCGCTAGGCGACGCTCCGCCTCCGAGGCGGTCAGGCCGTCCGGCCCGCAGGCGAGGCGCGCGCGCAGCACCTCCGGCGCAATGGTCCAGAACACCGGCCCGTGCTCACGTAAAGAAGAGGGGCAGTACGCTGCGTGGGAACGACACTCGGATATGACCGGCGCAGTCTTCTGCTCTCGTCGTGGTGATTGCAGATCGTCCGACATCGCCGGCTCCCCCCGGCCCTCCGTGGCCGGCGCGGGTAGAGTACAGAGGTCCCGGCGCCGCGCTTTGATCCGCCTCAAGGTGGGACGGGTCCTGCGGGGTCAATGCTCCATCAGCAGCGGGACCAGGCAAGCGCGTAGCATCTCCTGCGTGACCCCGCCGAGCACCGTCTCGCGCAGGAGCGAGTGGACGAAGGCGCCCATCACGATCATGACGGTCTCCATCTCCGCCGCGTGGCGGCGCAGGGCACCGGCGACGTCTCCATCCTGGGTCGGCAGGTCGGTGACGGTGACGGTGACGCCGTGATGCGCGAGGCCCGGCGCCACCTCGGCCCCCGGGACCGCGTGCGAGAGATCCTTCTCGCCGGTTACCACGACGACCTCGACGCTCTCAGCTTGGCGCAGGAACGGCAGGGCGTCGCGCAGGGCGCGGGCCGCCTGGGCGCTACCATCCCAGGCGACGTAGATGCGTCGCGTCGCGACCGTCCCGCAACCCGGCGGGACGACGATCAGCGGGCGGCCGCTCTCGAACAGCTGGGTCTCGATCAGGCCGCGGTCCCCCGTCAGCATCCGCGGCTCGGCGTCGATCACCGCGAGGTCGTGCAGCCGGGCTTGGGCGGAGAAGCACGCGAGCAGGCGGTCGTAGGACAGGTGCTCGGCCTGCGCCGTGCACAGGATGCCGGCGGCGGACGCATCATTCCGCGCCCGTTCGGCCGCGGCTTCGGCAAGGTCCCGCAGCCGCCGATTCTCGGCGGTGACGACCATGCCGACGAAGCGGCTGATCCAGGCATGCGGCAGGACCAACCGGACCGAGGCCGCCTGGACGGTGACCCGGGCCTGCGCGCGCTCCGCCAGTGACAGGCCGTAGGCGAGCGCGCTCGACGGGGTCTCGTCGCCCAGGCGCTCGGTCAGGGCGATCAGGATGGTACGCAGGTTCTCGATCATGGCCGCCCCGCTCATGTCCGACACGGGCGGACTCTGGCAGCGGTGCGCACGGGCACGTTGCGCTGGATCAACGACGCTCCGGCCGATCGGTCGTTGGGTTTGATCGGGCGAGACCGATCGCGGCCGGACGAGGGAGGGGCCGGTGGGCGAGCCGACGATGATGGTCCGGACACCGTCGGTCCAGCTGGCGCCCGCCGACGGTGCGGACGCGGCGGAGCGCGAGCCTTGTCGCGAGATCGAGCCTGCCACCTGATGCGGTGGCGGCGGCCCTCGGCGTCGATGCGTTCTCCGGCTTGAGGCGAGGCGAGGCGCGCGCCTGGGCCGGGCTCTGAGGCCCGAACACGCTGCGCGTCCGGCCGCCCGTCCCGGCCTGGCGCCGGCTGCTGGCGCGGTTCGCCGGTCCGCTGGTCCTGCTGCTCGTCGCCGCGGCGGCCATCTCGGTCAGGTTGTAGCTCCGGGAGGCGGTGGCGGACGGGAGGGCCGGCCCGCCCTTCGAAACCCTCGCCATTCTGGCCATCGTGGTTCTCAATGTCGCAATGGGCTTCATCCAGGAGGCGTGGGCCGAGCGGGCCGTCGCGGCCCTTCGGCGGATGTCGGCCGCGCGGGCGCGGGTCGTCCGGGACGGCATCCGCCGGGAGATTCCGGCGACGGAGTTGGTGCCGGGAGACGTGACCCGCATCGAGGAGGGCGACGCGATCCCCGCCGATGAGCGGCTGATCGAGGCGAGCGCCCTGCGGGCCGGCGAGGCCACCCTGACGGGCGAGAGCGTTCCGGTCCCGAAGGATGCCGCCCTTCTTGCCGGCGAGGCGAGCCTGGGCAACCGGCGCAACATGGTGTTCAGCGGCACCGCCATCGTCAACGGGCAGGGCGTCGGCATCCAGGGCAATCGCTTCAGCCCTTGAGCGGGTTTGAGCTGCGCGGGGATGAGGATCGTGGTTGAGGAGGGGCTTGTCGCTCTGAGAGACCCCCATGCCATCATCGCTGTCGATCCTGGATCATTTCTCAGCCTTGGAAGACCCGCGCCAGCATTGGCGGGTGATCTACCCGCTGCCCGAGATCCTGCTGCTGGTGTTGTGCGCGACGCTCTACGGCATGGACGATTTCGTCGAGATCCGGCTGTGGGGTGACCAGCGCCTGAGCTTCCTGCGTCGTTTTCTCCCCTACGGACGGGGCCTGCCCGCCCACGATACCCTCAACGACGTCATCAACGCGCTCGACGCCGACCTCTTCAAGACCTGCTTCACCACCTGGGTCGAGAGCCTGCGCGAGGCCGAGCCCGACCTCATCGCCGTCGACGGCAAGACCTTCCGGCGCTGCCACGCCAAGACCAAGGGCCGGGCCGCCCTGCACACCGTCTCGGCCTGGGCCGCCCATCAGCGCCTCGTGCTCGGCCAGGAGGCGGTGGCCGACAAGAGCAACGAGATCACCGCCATCCCGTGCCTTCTGGACCGGCTCGAACTCCGGGGCGCTCTCGTCACCATCGATGCGATGGGCACCCAGACTACCATCGCCGAGACCATCGTGGCCCGAGGCGGCGACTATCTGCTCGCGCTCAAGGCCAACCGCCCTGCCACCCACCACGACGTCGTGCGCGTCTTTGCCGATCCCGGCGACGTGATCGTGAACACCCACGAGACGCTCGACAACGATGATGGTCGCCTCGAGCGCCGCCGCGCCAGCGTGTGCCACGACGTGAGTTGGCTGACCTCGGATCGCCGCTATCCCAATGAGCCGCGCATGCCTCATCTGGCGATGATCGGCATGATCCAGACGCAGGTCGAACGCGCCGGTCGGATCGAACAGGAGCGCCGCTACTATCTCTCTTCAACGAGGCTCGACGCCAAGACCTTCGCGGCCGCCGTGCGGGCGCACTGGCAGATCGAAAACCGCCTGCACTGGGTGCTCGACGTCGTCTTCCATGACGATCTCGTGCGGCTGCGGACTGGATCAGGCCCGCAGAACATGGCGGCGGTGCGCTATATGACCATCAACCTCGTGCGCGCACCCCACGATCGCCACAGCCTCAAGGCTCGCAGAAAGCTCGCCAATCTCAATCCCGATGACCTTGCCCCCTGGTTTGCCCTCGATCTGAAGCTAGGGTCCGTCGAAGAGGAGACGGACGATGAAGAAGAGCCGGTTAAGCGAAGAGCAGATCATCGGCATCATGAAGGAGCAGCAGGCCGGGCTACCGGTCGCTGAGATCTGCCGTCGCCACGGCATCAGCGACATGACGTTGTACACGTGGCGCTCGCGTTTCGGCGGCATAGAGATCTCCGACGCGTGTCACCTAAAGGCGCTCGACGAGGAGAACCGCAAGCTCAAGAAGCTCCTGGCCGAGGCGATGCTCGACGTGGCGACGCTGCGTGAGGCGCTGGGAAAAAACTTCTGATGCCCGATGCACGGAGAACGGCAGTGAGCTGGGCCATCGAGGAGAAGGGCTATTCGCAGCGTCGCGCCTGCGGGCTGATCGGCCTTGAGCCGAAGACGTACCGCTATGCCTCGACGCGAGGTGACGATGCGGCCGTGCGGGTACGCCTGCGCAGCCTGGCCGACGAGCGCCGCCGGTTCGGCTACCGACGTCTGCTGATCCTGCTGCGGCGGGATGGCCTCACCCTGAACCACAAGAAGCTCTTCCGTCTCTACCGGGAGGAGCGGCTGTCGGTTCGCAGGCGCGGTGGGCGCAAACGAGCCCTTGGCACGCGGGCACCGGCCGCCGTGCCCCAGGAGCCGAACCAGCGCTGGAGCCTCGACTTCGTCTCCGACACGCTCGACGACGGGCGGCGCTTCCGCATCCTCTTCATGGTCGACGACTGCACGCGGGAATGCCTGGCGCTGGTGGTCGACACGTCGCTGTCCGGCCATCGCGTCGCATGTGAACTCGACCGGATCATCGCCGGCCGCGGCAAGCCGCTGATGATCGTCTCGGACTGGGATTGGGATTGCCCGGTTTCTGTGGTTCTTGCTCACCTTGCGTGGATCAGGCGGCCAGAACCATGCGGCGCTTCAG
>NZ_FOEB01000037.1:0-40526 GCF_900110515.1 Methylobacterium sp. ap11
ATTCCGAACCGAAGGGCACGTTCCCACGCGTTACTCACCCGTCTGCCGCTGACCCCGAAGGGCCCGCTCGACTTGCATGTGTTAAGCCTGCCGCCAGCGTTCGCTCTGAGCCAGGATCAAACTCTCAAGTTGAAGAGCTGATCATAGCTGATCACAATAGTAACGGAGGCTCACGACCGATCGGCGTTTCCACCTGATCGTGTGAGCACCGAAACGTCGGACCAGCATCATCCTACTCACGACCAGACCCGAAGATCCGATCCGCAGGGACGACGCCGTCCACGCTTCTCTTTCTCGTATGAACTTGTCAAAGAGCCGATCCGGTCGAAGCCGGATCTCGACCTTCTCGGAAACGGAAAGCAGCGCCGGGTTGCCCTGGCCCTTGCTTCGTCGTCTCTGGGGAGGTACGGCGCGGCGGCCAGTTCGTCGGCGCCCCGTCGGTGAGCGGCTGTCTAAGGGTAGCCGGCTCCCCTGTCAACACGGGGCCGGGGGGATCGCCGAGACGACGACGGCCCGGGAACGGGATCGACGGCACCGACGGCGTGCCCGACACCGTGGGGCGTCTCGAGGGCCTGCGCTAATAGCCCTGTCCGCGATCGATCGCATGGGGGATCGGCTCGCCGCGCAGATGTGCGCGCACGCCCTGTATCACCTGCCGGGCGGCGCCGGCGGGCTGGGTGGCGCTCGCGACATGCGGGGTCACCATCACGCGCGGATGCGAGAGGAGCGGATGATCGGCCGGTGCCGGCTCCGCCGCGAGGACGTCGAGGATCGCACCGCCGAGCCGGCCGCGGTCGAGCGCGGCGAGGAGGTCGGCCTCGACGACGTGGCCGCCGCGACCGGTATTCACCAGGCTGGCGCCGTCCGGCAGGCGGTCGAACAGGCGGTGATCGAGGAGCCCTCGCGTCGCCGGCGTGAGCGGCAGCAGGCAGACCAGGATGTCGGTGCCGGCGAGGAAATCGCCCAGGGCGGCGTCCCCCGCGAAGGTCTCGATCCCGGCGAGGTCCTTCGGCGTCGCGCTCCAGCCGCGGACCGGGAAGCCGAAACCCGCCACCGCCCGCGCCGCGGCCTGGCCGAGGACGCCGAGCCCCATGATGCCGACCCGGCGCATCGCCGCCGGCCGCACGGCCCGGGGCGTCCAGCGCCCGGCGGCCTGCTCGGTGCGGTAGAACGGCAGGTCGCGGTGCAGCGCCAGCACCGCCATCGTCACGTATTCGACCATCGAGGCAGTGAGATCCGGGTCGACCATCCGCACCACCGTCACGGCGGGCGGCAAGGCCGCGACGGGGAGGTGGTCGATGCCGGCGCCGATGCAGAAGAGGGCTTCGAGCCGCGGCATCGCCCGCGGCAGGTCCTCGGGCGGCGTCCAGGCGACGAGGAAGCGGGCCTGCGCGGTCTCGCCCTCGGGCGCCCAGTCGACGAGGCGCAGGTCCGGGGCCTCGCGGGAAAAGATGTCGTGCCAGACGGCACCCCGGACCGGGTCCGACTTGTAGGCGATGAGGGTGGTCATGGCGGACCTCGGTGCGTGGGGTGTGGCGGCCGGGAACGGCGCTCCCTCCCGCCACGATACCGGCATCGGGTCGCAGGGAAGGCCGAACGGAACGGGTTCGCAGGGAGAATCGTCGCGCCGGCCGGCTGCGTGGCGGCACAGGCTGCCGCACGAGATCTCCACCCCGGTCCCGGACGCCGCGTCATCGGGGGGGGGCGTTTCCCGCCGTGGCCGCCCCGGCAGGACCTGCCGTGCGGCGGCGGCGAAAGCGCAGGATCGCGGCTTTCGGGACCTCCACAACGGCGTCGCGCCGCCGTCGGGGCGCCGTAGGGTTCCATCACGGCTGAACCCCCGCAGGGAGATCCCCGATGGCCCGCCTGGCGCCCAAGTACATCACCTTCGACTGCTACGGCACACTGATCTATTTCGAGATGGCGCCCGTCGCCCGCCGTCTCTACGCCGACCGGGTGCCGGCGGAGCGGATGGACGCCTTCGTGGAGGATTTCTCCGCCTACCGCCTCGACGAGGTGCTGGGCGCGTGGAAGCCCTACAAGGACGTGGTCGCCAACGCGCTGGTCCGCACCTGCAAGCGCAACGGCGTCGAGTACCGCGACAGCGACGCCGACGCGGTCTACGCCGCCGTGCCGACCTGGGGCCCGCATCCCGACACGGTCGAGGGACTGGCGAAGGTCGCCAAGGAGTTCCCCCTGGTGATCCTGTCGAACTCGATGAAGGACCTGATCCCACACTCGGTCGCCAAGCTCGGCGCGCCGTTCCATGCCGCCTACACCGCCGAGGAGGCCCAGGCCTACAAGCCGCGGATGCAGGCCTTCGAGTACATGCTCGACCAGCTCGGCTGCGGCCCCGAGGACGTGCTGCACTGCTCCTCGAGCTTCCGCTACGACCTGATGACCGCGCACGACATGCGGATCATCAACAAGGTCTTCGTCAACCGCGGCCACGAGCCGGCGAATCCCTATTACGGCTACCACGAGATCAAGGACATTCGCGGCTTGCCGGGGCTGCTCGGCCTGTAACCGCGGCGGCCCGGCTGCCGGCGGCACCGAGCGCGCCCGGAGCCGGATTCTGAACCTCGACGTCCCAGCTACGCCTTGCCGCCGGGACGTCGCCGTCCGGGACCGCCGCGGCTTCGACCGCCCCGGCGCACATCCGCACGACGGACGGCACCGCGTGTTCGCGGGAGCGCCGCGCCGCGACCGCCGAGGTCCGTGCCATCGACCGGCCAGCCCCGACCTTCCACCCGGACGGCCCGGCGTCGCCAGGGTCTTCCCGCCTCGATCGTCGCCGTCCCGCTGGCCCCCGGATCGCGGCCAGCCCCGCTGGCGCGACACCCGCTTCGGAGAGTGCCATGTTCACCAAGGACAGCCTGCGCGATCCCGCGCTCCTGCGCTTCCAGGCCTTCGTCGCCGGCGAGTGGCGCGACGCCGGATCCGGCGGCACCCTGCCGGTCGCCGACCCGGCGACGGGAGAGACCCTCGGCACGGTGCCGGATTGCGGCGCCGACGAGACCCGCGCGGCGATCGCCGCCGCCGAGGCGGCCTTCCCGGCCTGGCGCCGCACCGCGCCGGCGGAGCGGGCGGCGATCCTCGAGCGCTGGAACGCCCTGATCCTCGCGAACGCCGAGGACCTGGCGGCGATCATGACCGCCGAGCAGGGCAAGCCGCTGGCGGAGGCCCGCGGCGAGGTCGCCTACGGGGCGAGCTTCGTGAAGTGGTTCGCGGAAGAGGCCCGCCGCATCACCGGCGACGTCTTCACCGCGCCGGTCGGCGACCGCCGGGTGCTGGTGCTCAAGGAGCCGGTCGGCGTCTGCGCGGCGATCACGCCGTGGAACTTCCCGATCGCGATGATCACCCGCAAGGTGGCCCCGGCCTTCGCCGCCGGCTGCCCGATCGTGGTCAAGCCCGCCGACCTGACCCCGTTCTCGGCGCTCGCGCTCGCGGTGCTGGCCGAGCGGGCCGGGGTGCCGAAGGGCGTGTTCAGCGTCGTCACCGGGCAGGCCGCGCCGATCGGCGCCGAGATGACCGGCAGCGAGACCGTCCGCAAGCTGTCCTTCACCGGATCGACCGGTGTCGGCCGGCTGCTGATGGCCCAGTCGGCCCCGACCATCAAGCGGCTCAGCCTCGAGCTCGGCGGCAACGCTCCGTTCATCGTGTTCGACGACGCCGACCTCGACCTCGCGATCGCCGGCGTGATGGCCTCGAAGTTCCGCAATGCCGGCCAGACCTGCGTCTGCGCCAACCGCATCCTGGTGCAGGACGGCATCCACGACCGCTTCGTCGCCCGCCTCGCCGAGGCCGCCGCCGGGCTTCGGGTCGGCAACGGCTTCGAGGCGGGCGTCGCCATCGGTCCGCTGATCAACGACGCCGCCAGCGCCAAGGTCATGGCCCATCTCGACGACGCGCTTTCCCGGGGGGCACGGCTCGTCGCCGGCGATCCCGACGCCGTGCGCGGCCGCTTCGTGCCGCCACTGGTGCTGACCGGCGCCGATACGGGGATGCGGCTCGCCGTCGAGGAGACCTTCGGGCCGCTCGCCCCGCTGATGCGCTTCTCCCGCGAGGAGGACGCGATCGCCATCGCCAACGCGACGCCGTTCGGCCTCGCCTCCTATTTCTTCACCTCCGACATCCGCCGGGCCTGGCGGGTCGGCGAGGCGCTGGAATTCGGCATGGTCGGGCTCAACACCGGCACCGTCTCGATGGAGGCGGCGCCCTTCGGCGGCGTCAAGCAGTCGGGGCTCGGCCGCGAGGGCTCGGCTTACGGCATCGACGAGTACCTCGAGCTGAAGTCGCTGCACATGGGCGGTCTCTGACCGTCGCCCCTTTGCGGCGCCCCGGTCGCCGGTGCAGAACCGGGGCGTCCTTCCCGTTCGACCGGCCCGCATCACGGAGAGACCGCCCGATGACGAACTCGGCCACGATCGCCCTGACGACGATCCGCCCGCTGACCGAGGCCGACATCGAGGCGGTGCACGGCCTCTCGGTCGAGGTAGGCTGGCCGCACCGGGCGGACGACTGGCGCCTGGTGCTGGAGCTCGGCCACGGCGTCGTCGCCTGCGACGATGCCGGTCGGGTGATGGGCTCGGCGATGTGGTGGCCCTTCGGCGAGGGACTGGCCACGATCGGCATGGTGATCGTCTCGCCGCGCATGCAGGCCAGGGGCACCGGCCGGCGGGTGATGCGGGAGATCTTCTCGGCGGCCGGCTCGCGCGTCCTACGCCTCGTCGCCACCGCCGCGGGCCAGCGCCTCTACGAGTCCGAGGGCTTTCGCGCCACCCGCATGATCGCGCAGTACCAGGGCGTCGCCGACGCGGCCGCGGCGGTCGCCGACGGCCGGGTGCGGGAGGCGCAGGAGGCCGACTGGCCGGCCATCGCGGCCCTCGACGGCGAGGCCTATGGCGGCGACCGCAGCCGGATGCTGGCGGCGCTGCGCCGGGTCGGGCGGACCTTCGTCCTGGAGGAGGGGGGCCGGATCACCGGCTTCTCGATCTGCCGGCCCTTCGGCCGCGGCCACGTCGTCGGTCCGCTCGTCGCGCCCGATGCCGCACAGGCGGTGGCGCTGGCGAGCCCGCACGTGCGCGCCCATGCGGGGAGCTTCCTGCGCCTCGACACCCCGGAGCGCGACGGTCCCCTCGTCGCCTTCGCGGAGGCCTGCGGCCTTGGCAACGTCGACCGGGTCGTGCAGATGACCCGCGGGACGCCGCCCGCGACCGGGCCCGCCCGCGTGTTCGCGCTCACCAGCCAGGCTCTCGGATAGTGCATCTTCCGGCGCAGCGGGGTCGGATTCGTCGAAGGAAAATGCGGCTCCTGCGGACCGTTCGCCGGGGCGGGACGGGCGGGCGACAAATTGGAATTGCCCTGCATCGCCCGTGCCGCGCCGCCGAAGACCTCGCCCGGGTCGCCGGACGAAATACGGGGCCATGCGGGTGGCACCCGGTCACGGCGATCAAGCGCGATATCGGCTCTCGCAGGACGTCGCGCCGGCCTCAGCGTTCCTCGCCGAACAGGGTGGCGAGCGGCAGCTCGGACTTCACGATCGGCGTGCGCAGCACGATGTAGCTGAAATACTTGGCGATGCCGACGTTGCGCTCGAGCAGCGCCTCGATCACGTCCTGGTAGTGCGACAGGCCGCGGGTGACGAACTTCACCAGGTAGTCGTAGCCGCCGCTGACCAGATGCCCCTCCATCGCCTCGTCGACCTTGCGCAGGGCCTGCTCGAAGCGCTGGAAGTATTCCGGCGTATGGCCGTTTAGCGTGATTTCCGTGAATACCGTCACGGTCTCGCCGAGCTTCGGCAGGGCGATATGGGCGCCGTAGCCGGTGATGTAGCCGGCCTGCTCCATCCGTTTGACGCGCAGCAGGCACGGGCTCGCCGACAGACCGACGGCCTCGGCCAGGGTCACGTTGGTCATGCGACCGTTCCTCTGCAGCTCGATCAGGATCTTCATGTCGATCCGGTCGAGCCTGGTCGTCTGCTGGTTCACGAAGGAGCTTCCCGGTTCCAGCCCTGCGGAGGATCGCGCCGGGGAGGACGGCGAGGCCGTAACGGCTCGCGGAAACGGTCGCGCGACGCCTCTGGCCGAGGGCATGCCACCATGTCAGACTCTCCGGCTCTTGTCATGATGCGGCCTCGCGATGGGCGGCAATTCCGGGGGCCTCGGTGCGCGTTCGAGCAAAGACTCGAGTCGCATAAGGTAGGTTATGGAACCGCTGTATGACCGGGCGATGGCCGGTGCATCGGCTCGGCGGCGGGACTCTTGCGTCATTCCCGGCGCAAGGCGACGAATGCACCGGCCGTGAACAGGATGGCAAAGCGCGTGCCCCGCGCGCCCAGCTCCTCGACCGCTTGGAGCGCTGCCGCCCCCGGCACCGCGATCACCGCCACGTCGGGCGCCTGCGGCAGGTCCGCCACGGAGGGGAAGCAGGCGAGTCCCTGCACCTCGGCCCGGTTGGGATTCACCGGTAGGATCGCGCCCCGGAAGCCGGCGCGCAGCATATAGGCGATCGGCCGGCCGCCGATGCGGGTCGGGTCGGCGAGGCACCGACGATCGCGACCGCGCCGGGCCGGACCAGAGCGGCGAGATCGGCGGCGGGCTCAGTTCCGGACATACGGGCACCCGCCTTCATCGAGCGGCCGGAACGCCTCGTCGCCCGGCACCGTGGCGACGAACTCGTAGAGGTCCCAGCGGCTCCCCGACTGGGACGGCGTCTTGAAGCGCATCAGGACCATGTCGTGGACCATGCGGCCGTCGGCCCGGACCTTGCCGCCCTGCGCGAAGAAGTCGTTCACGGGAGTCTCGCGCATCCTCGCCATCAAGGCGGCGGCCTCGGTGTTGCCGGTGGCTTTCACCGCCTCCAGGTAGGGGTGAGCGCCGAGGTCACGCCGGCCTGGTAGGCGGTCGGCATCGCCTTGCGCAGGGCGTAGAACCGCTCGGCATAGGCCCGGGTCTCCGGCGTGCGGTCCCAGTAGAAGCTGGCGGTGAACAGCGCGCCCTGAACCGCTTCGAGGCCGAGGGACGCGACGTCGGTCAAGGTCACCTGCAAGGCCGCGACGGTCTTGTCGGACTGGGTCAGTCCGAATTCGTGCGCCTGCTTGACCGCGTTGGCGAAGTCGCTGCCCGCGTTGGCGAGCGCGATCACCTTGGCGGGCGATCCCTGGGCCTGGAGCAGGAAGGACGAGAAGTCGGGATTGTTGAAGGGGTGGCGGACCTTGCCGAGGACCTGCCCGCCCGCCGTCTCGACCGCCCGGGCCGCGTCGCGCTCCAGCGCATGACCGAAGGCGTCATCGGCGGTGAGGAACTACCAGGATTTTTCGCCCCGGGCGACCAGGGTCTTGGCCGTGGCGTTCGACGAGGCGTAGGTGTCGTGGGTCCAGTGCACGCCGGTCGGCGAGCACGAATTGCCGGTGAGGTCGGAGGAGCCGGCGCCGGAGATCAGGAAGATCTTGCCGCGCTCCCGCGTCACCGCCTGGACCGCGAGCGCGACCGCGGAATTCACGCCCTCCGCCGCCACGTCGACGCCCTTCGTATCGATCCAGTTGCGCACGATGATCGAGGCGATGTCGGGCTTGTTCTGATGATCGGCCGAGATGATCGCGATCCGCCTGCCCAGAACCGTCGGGCCGAAATCCTCGACCGCGAGCCGCGCGGCGGCGACCGAACCCTCGCCGGTGCCCTCGATGTACGGGCCGCTCATGTCGGCGATGATGCCGATCCTGAGCACGTCGCCGTCGGCGCGGGCCGTCACCGGCGCGAGGACCGCGGTCCCGGCGCGTCCACACCATCGCTCCGGCGCCACGCGCCCCCGGAGCCCGTCGGCTGCGTGCCATCCCGGTCCTCCCACGATGTCCGGCCTTGTCCCGGGCCGCGAGCGGATCGGGCGTTATCATTCGGTCCGCTGAACGCTGTCCTGGACCGCAAAAGACGGACGCGGCAAGGGGGCGCCGGGATGGGGGCTGCGCCGGAGCCGCGGCGGCGGGGCGGGCGGCGGCGAGACGCTTCGTGACGGCCGGCGCCCGCTGGGCGCCGGTCGCTTCCCGCCTCAGCTCTCCTTGAAGCCGTATTCGGGCACGCCCTCCTCGTTGCCGTAGTACTTGTAGGGCAGGAACTTGCCCGACAGGTTCATCTTGACCCGGTCGCCCTTGTTGTTGGGCTCGCGCTCCATCGTCATGTTGAAGTCGATCGCCGACATGATGCCGTCGCCGAATTCCTCCTGGATCAGCTCCTTCCAGGTGGTGCCGTAGACCATCACCAGCTCGTAGAAGCGGTAGATCAGCGGGTCGGTCGGGGGCATCGACGGGATCGAGCCGCGATACGGCGCCTCGTTCAGCATCCGCTCCTCGGCCTGGGTCAGGCCGAACAGGGCGGCGGCTTTGGCGGCCTGGGCCTTGGGCAGCTTCATCTGGCCCATGCAGGCGGCGGTGATCAGGATCGGCGAGATGCCGCCGATCTCGTCCTGGATGTGCTTCCAGGTCCAGCCCTTCTCGCGCTTGATGTCGAGCAGCTTCTCGGTGAGGTCTTCGCGCTTCATGGGTCTCTCCCTCGGCGAGTGTCGTAAAGCCTCGAAGGCGACGGCAGCGCGCGGCGTGTCCCCCCTCCTCGGCGTGCCGCCGTGGAGGCAAGCCCCGCGCCATTCGCTACCCGGGATCGGCGTGCCGGGACCGGCGCATGGTGCGCCGACGGGCGGCGGACGAGACCGGTCGCCGCCGCGATGTCGCGCGTGTAGTAGGGCGTGCCCCAGGGGCAGGGACCGAGAAGGACGGATCGACATGGAACGACGGCAATTCATCGCGGCGGGCGCGCTGGCAGGCCTCGCGGGCGGCGCGGCGACGAGGGCCGCGGCGGCCGATCACGCGCACGACCACGATCACGGATCGGCGCCGGCCGGGGCACCGCACGACCATCCGACGCGGTTCGCCGCCCTCGCCGCATCGAGCGCCGAATGCGTCGCCACCGGCAACGACTGCCTGCGGCACTGCTTCGCCATGCTGGCGATGAACGACGCCCGCATGGCGGCGTGCACGCGGTCGACCTACGACCTCGTCCATGCCTGCGCGGCGCTTCAGACGCTGGCCGCCGTCGATTCGCCCCGCACCCCGGCGATGGCCCGGGCCGTGGCCGAAATCTGCACCGCCTGCGAGGCGGAATGCGCCAAGTTCCCCGACATCGCCGAGTGCCGCGCCTGCCGCGACTCCTGCCGCCGCTGCGCGGCCGAGTGCCGGAAGATCGCCGCCTGAGGCGGGGACGGGCACCCCGGCGGAGGCGCGCCAGGCCTCGCCGCCGGGGTGCCCGCGGGACGATCCGCCGGGATCACGCGGCGGCGAGCGGCTTCAGGAACTTGGCCTTGCCCCGCAGCGACCACGGCCCCGCCAGCCCGTGCTCGGCGCAGAACGCGTCGACCGCCCGGGCGACGCCGGGAAATTTCCCGCCCTGGCTGTCGTAATCGTCGGCGATGAACAGGCCGCCGGGGCGCAGGACCGGCCACCATGCCCGCAGGTCGGCCGCCACCGAGGATTCCTCGTGGCCGGCATCGAGGTGGATCACGTCGGCCGACAGCCCGCGCAGGCGCATCAGCTCGACGGCGTTCACCGAATCGAGCGGGAGCGGCACCACCCGATCGCGCATGCCCTCGTGCAGGACGTTGGCCAGGAAGGTGCGGTAGAGGCTCGGATAGCCGTGCTCGGGACTCAGCTCCGCGAACAAGGCCGGGTCGGCCCAGTGGTCGACGGCGCCGAGCCAGGTGTCGACCGCGATCACCGTGCCGGACACGGCGTGCTCGGCCATCGTCCTGGCGAGATAGAGCACGCTCGCCCCCTTCCAGGCGCCGATCTCGACGACCGTGCCGGGCCGCCACTCGCGCACCGCCTCCTCCAGGTAGGGGTGGATGCTGCGCCAACCCTGGAGGTCGAGGGGGCGCAGGGCCTCGGGCGGGTTCGCGAACGGATCGCGGCCGTGCCACAGCGCGTCGATGATCGTCTGGCGGGTCATGGTGCGGCTCGGGATGCGGGAAACGGGGAAGACGCGTCGCCGGCGCGGAGTGCCGCGTAGAGCGCCTCGCAGCGGTCGAGCCAGCGCTCGCGGGTGAACAGGCGCAGCACCCGCTCGCGCGGGATCTCTCGCGGGATGGCGAGCGCCGCCGGGATCGCCCCGGCCAGCGCCGCGGCATCCTCGGACGCGACCAGGCACCCGGCCTCGCCGACGACCTCCGGGGCCGCGCCGCGGACAAAGCCCGCCACCGGCAGGCCGCAGGCCATCGCCTCGATCGCCGCGAGCCCGAACGGCTCGTCCCAGCACGGGGTGAACAGGAACAAGGAGGCGCGGGCCAGTTCGGCGGCGAGCGCCGCTCCGGCGAGATGGCCGCCGTAGCGGATCGCCCCTCCGAGGAGCGGGCGGATCCCCGTCTCCCAGTAATCCGGTTCCTCGATCGGGCCGAACAGGGTCAGGGGCAGGCCGGCGCTCCTCGCCGCCGCGATCGCGTGGTGGGCGCCCTTCACCGGCGTCAGGCGCCCGCTCCACGCGGCGCTGCCGTCCCCCTTCGCGCCGAAGGGCCAGGCGGCGGGATCGATGCCGTTGGGCAGGACGGACGCCTCGGGCGGGGCGCCGTCCGGCCACCAGGCGGCGAGGTGGGCGGCCGAGGTCGCGGTCAGGCGGTGGTGCGGCGACGGGCTATCGTGCACGAACCAGTGGAGCGCGTCGTAGGGCGGCGCGTGCAGGGAGGTGAGCGTCGGGACGGCGTCGGTGCGCCGCCGTTCCAGCGGCAGCCGGCTCAGCGAGTTGTTGTGCACCACGTCGAAGCCGCCGGCGCCGATCCGGTCGAGCGCCGCCGCGTAGGCGGCGTCGACATGGGCGCGTAGCCCGGCATCGCCCCGGTGCTCGAGGCCCGGGAAGCTCTTCTCGTGGTGGACCGGGCTCACCGGGTCGAGGGAAAAGCGCGGGTCGCTGTCGCCGGAGGCGAACAGCACCACGTCGTGGCCCCGCGCGGTCAGCCCCTCGGCGAGGTGCCAGCAATAGGCCTCGAGTCCGCCCGCGAAGGGCGGCGCGATCGGATGGCGCAGATGGGTAAGCAGCGCGATCCTCACGCAGGCACCGCGTCCTGCACCGGCGCCTCGCGGGCCTCGATGGCGCGGATGACGGAAGCGGAATTGGTGTAGGGCTGGTGGCCCTGCTGGCCGGTGAGCGCGAGGTCGCCGGCGTCGGGGCGGCGCAGGATGCGGATCGGCCGGTCGGGGGTGTCGTCGATGAGGCCCATCACCCGGAAGGCGTGGAGCCAGTGCCCCATGGTGCGGTAGCCCCACTTGGCCTCGAACAATTCGGCGTTGCGCACCACGCTGTCGAGGTGGTGGACCGGCGGCATGTGGTGGGGGTGGTACTGGTGATAGGCGAGCCCGCCCTTCATCCAGGCGATCGGCAGGCCGCGCTGGTCGAGGGCCTTGCCGAAATCGGTGTCCTCGCCGCCATAGCCGGTATAGCGCTCGTCGAAGCCCCCGGTGGCCAGGAAGGTGGCGCGGCGGATCGCGAAGTTGAGCGACCAGAAGCAGCGGTAGTCGCGGCAGATCTCGAGTCCCGCGGCCGGGGGCCCGCGGCGGTCGGAGTGCTTTTCCGCGACCCCGGCCAGGCCCTCGTAGGTCCAGGCGCCGAGGGTCGCGGCCTCGGGCAGGTGCAGCACCTCGCCCATCAGCAGGCCGTCGAGGGCGGCGAGCCCCTGCGCGTAGTCGGCGACGAGGTCGGGCGCGGGGATGCAGTCGACGTCGAGGAAGACCACGGCGTCGCCGGTCGCGGCCGCGACGCCGCGGTTGCGCGCGGCGGCGAGCGGCAGGGCCTCGCCCGGCACCCGGATCTGGCGCACGGGCACCGACGACGCGGGCAGGTCGTAGAGGTCGTCCTGCATCACCGCGACGATGAACTCGACGGGGGCTTGCGTCTGGCGCTCCAGGCCGCGCAGGACATTGGCGAGATGCGCCGGCCGGCCCTTGGCCAGGGTCACGACGGAAACGGTGGACATGCGGGCTCCGGGCTCCGGCAAGGGGGGATCGGACGGGTTTTAGCCGGCCGCGACGACGCGCAGCGGGGCGGCGGCCTGCTGGGGCTCGGCGGCGCCCTGCCAGAGCGCGTCGGTCAGCCCCTCGAGCCAGCCGGCAGCGCGCGCGGCGGCGTCCGGCGCGTAGAGGCTCCGCAGCGCCGTCCCGTCGAGGGCGCGGGCGCGCGCGAGGAGGTCGCGCCAACCCTGGAGGTCGCCGGGCCAGACAGGCGCCTGGACGGCGGCGCCGAGGCGCACCAGGGCTTCCGCCTTGCGGGTCTGCTCGCCGAAATAGCGCCATTCCGGCATCACGATCAGCCGTCCGCCGACCCGGGCGACCTCGTGCACCGTGTTGTCGCCGGCCGAGGCCACCACGATGTCGGCCGCCGCCAGGTAGTCGGTGACGGACGGCACCCAGCCGAGCTCGCGCAGGTTCGAGAAATCGGTCTCGTGGCCCTCGCGGTGGGTCGGCCCGAGGGTCAGCCACAGGGCGTCCGGCGCTGCCCGGGCCGCGA
This sequence comes from Methylobacterium sp. ap11, assembly GCF_900110515.1. Classification (NCBI taxonomy): domain Bacteria; kingdom Pseudomonadati; phylum Pseudomonadota; class Alphaproteobacteria; order Hyphomicrobiales; family Methylobacteriaceae; genus Methylobacterium; species Methylobacterium sp. ap11. The sequence goes on from NZ_FOEB01000037.1 coordinate 12,537, forward strand.
CCGTGAGGGGCGCGTAGGGCGTGCCGCTGCCCCCTCCCCCGGTCACCGCCACGACGATCTCGCGGTCGGGATCGAGCCCGAGCCGCGCCCGCGCCTCGGCCTGGTCCGGCACCCGGTCGACGCTGGTGCACAGCCCGCCGCAGTAGAAGGTCTTGGCGCGCAAGTGCGCCGGGTAGTCGTCCTGCTCCAGCCTAGGATCGAACGGCGCCAGCATCCCGACGCAGGCCTCGTAGGACCCGACATGGCCGATATCCTGGCGATCGCCGTGCATCCGGATCTGCACCGCCGGCACGCTGGCGATGCGCGACAAGAGCGCGATCTCCGCCGAGACGTCGACGACGAACAGGCCGATCCCGCGTTCGTCGAGGTGGTCGAGGATCTGGCGCATCGTCCGGCGCATCTCGGCGAGGCCGAGGGGCACGCAATGCATCACCTGCGGCGTCGGCTCGGCGTAGAGGCGCGGGGTCGGCACCGCGGCGCCGATCATGTTCGGCAGGGCGACGATCTCGATGTCGCGGGAGAACCCGTCGAACAGGTGGGGGCCGGCCGTCAGCACCGAGACCGGGCGGTCGCGCGCGAACTCGGCCGCCACCGCCATCGTGCGGTTGGCGTGCCCCCGTCCCTGGTGGTGGACGAAGAATGCGATCGGCTTCTTCATGGTCTCTCGGTCGTCAGGAGAACAGGGCGTCGGGCCGCGAGGCGGCGGCGATCTCGGATTCGGTCGGGGCGCGCAGCAGGCGGATCGATTCCGCCTCCTCGTCCCAGGTGATCAGCCCGGCGTCGCGGAACTGGCCGAGCCAGTAGGTCATACACCAGCGCCCGTGCCGGGCCCGGAAGCGCGTCGCGTTGGCGAGGATCGGTTCGAAGTGCTGCAGCGGCGGGACGTGGACCGGGTGGTGCTGGTGATAGGCCCGCGCGCCCCCGACCCAGAAGGTCGGCAGGCCGCTGCCCGCCAGGCGCGCCGCGAGGTCGGTCTCCTCGCCGCCATAGCCCGCATACGTCTCGTCCATGCCGCCGACCGCGTGCCAGGCCCGGGCGGCCAAGGCGAAGGACAGGCCCCAGAGCTGGCCGGCATCCGGCTCCGGGCGGATCCCCGCCGCCGGCACCGGGGGCCGGGCCGGGTGGACGCGGCCGAGCCGGTCGAGGGTCGCGTCGTCGGGCGCGGCGAAGGCCGCCGGCAGGCCGCCGGGCGGCAGGTACAGGACCTCACCGAGGAACAGCCCGTCGGTCCGCGCCGCCGCCGCCGCATAGGCGGCGACGAGGTCGCGGCTCGGGATGCAGTCGACGTCGAGGAAGACCAGGAGGTCGCCGCAAGCCGCCTCCGCCGCCCGGTTGCGGGCACCGGCGAGCGGCATCGGCTCGCCCGGGACGTGCAGGTGGCGGACCGGGCAGCCGGGATCGGGCAGGTCCGGCTCGGCCTCGGGCTGCATCCAGGCGATGACGAATTCGCGCGGAGGGGCCGTCTGGCGGGCGAGCCCGCGCATCAGGTGGCGCAGCCGGTCGGCCCGGCCGCGCACCAGGGTGAGCACGCTCACCGCGCCGGGTTCAGCCGGCATGGGCTTCGAGGACCTGGGACGCGAGCACCCGGCGGAAATGGCCCACGCCCTCGATGATGCCGCGGGCATGCGAAGCGCGGGCAACGTAGGAATGCTGGAGCGCCGCGTGGCCGGCGAGGTCGTCGGAATAGTTCGCCACGATGATGGCTTGCGCGCGGGCGCGCAGCATCTCGACGTCGTTGCCCGAATCGCCCGCGACGAACACCGCCCGCTCGGGCAGGCGGTAGAGCGCGCGGACGTGATCGACGGCGGTGCCCTTCGAGGCCCGCTCCGGCAGCACGTCGAGGTAGCGGCCGTGGCTGTGGATCACGCTCGCCCGCAACCCCGCCAGGGCGAGCCGGGCGCGGACCCGGGCCGCCGCGGCGGCGTCGCCGAAATAGCTCAGCTTGAACGCGCGCTGCTCCAGGGGGCCCTGGGGCGCAATCCCGTCGAGGCCGTCGAGCGCGGCCTGCATCGCCTCCCGCTCCCAACCGGCCGCGACGGTCTCGCGCCAGGCCGCGTCGGCCGTGTAGGTCACGCCGTTCGCGTCGAGATGGTAGATCTCGGAGCCGACCGAGGTGATCATCACCTGCGGGCGCGGGCTGTCCTGCTGCTCCAGGATCGCCATCGCGCTGTGGAACGAGCGCCCGGTCGCGACCCCGAAGGCGAGCGCGGCCTGCCGGCTGCGCCAGCGGCGGAAGGTGCTCAAGCCGGCCCGGCAGCCGACGAGCGTGTTGTCGATGTCGCTGATCAGGAGCTGGCGCGGCGCCCGCATCGGCGGCACGGGGGCGTGCAGCGCCCGCAGCAGCGCGTGGTAGCGCGCGGCGTGCCTGTCCCAGTCGTAGGCCGCCGCCGCCCGTGCCCCACCGGCGACGCAAGCCGCGTAGAAGGCCGGATCGTCGAGGATGCGCAGGGCCGCCGCCGCGATGGCGTCGGGCTGGCGCGGATCGACCAGGATTCCGTTTCCGCAGGTCTCGACGATGTCGTTGGGCCCGCCGCTGTCGGTCGCGACGAGGGGCAGGCCGGCGGCGGAGGCCTCGAGCAGCGTCAGCCCGAACGGCTCGTTCAGCGCCGGGTTGACGAACAGGCCGCCGCGCACGCGGGCATGGGCGTAGAGCGCCGGCACGTCCTCGGGCCGGTGGGTCTTCGGGTAGGCGACCCGGCCGTAGAGGTCGTAGCGGTCGATCAGCACCAGGAGGTCGCGCATCGTCGCGGCCATGTCGCCGTCGAGCGCGTCGATGTCCTGGCGGGTGCCGGCGATCAGGACGAGGTTCGCCCGCGCCTGCAGCTCCGCGCTCTCGCCGTAGGCCCGCACCAGGGCCGCGAGGTTCTTGCGCGCCACCGGGCGGGCGAGCGCCAGCAGCACCGGCTTCCCGGGCTCGTGCAGGAAGCGCGCGAGCGTGGCGTCGACCCGCGGGTCGGGCCGGCTGTCGGCGAAGCGGGCGAGGTCGCTGCCCGGCGGCAGCACCCGGATCCGGCCGGGATCGTAGGCATCGTAGCCGGCGTACTGCACCTCGGCCTCGTCACGCGAGGAGGCGACGACGAGGCTCGCTCGGGACAGCGCCCGCTCCTCGGTGGCGATCCGGCGGGCGAGGTCGGAACGGTTCGCGGCCCCCTCCCCCAGCGTCGCCGCCTTGACCCGGCCGAGGGAGTGGGCGGTGAACACGAACGGGATGCCGAGGCGCTCCTCGACGATCGCCGCCACCGCGGCGGCATCGGCGTAATGGGCGTGGAGAAGGTCGGGCGCGCGCGCCTGCGCGCCGATCCAGGCGATCAGGCTCTCGGCGAGGCTTGCCACCTCCGCGTGCATCTCCTCCTTGGTCCGGTAGCCCGGGGACGCGCTCGCCAGCCGCACGAGCGCGACCTTGTCGCCGAGGCGCTCTTCGGGCACGGCGTAGTCGGGGCCGGGCGGACCGTCGAAGCGCCGCGTCGCCACCACGATCCGGTCGATCCCGGGATCCTGGGCCGAGGCGGCGACGAGATCGAGCAGGTAGCGGATATGGCCGCCGGTATCGGCGGTGAGCCCGTAGACGACATCCCGACCGCGCAGGCAGCCCTGCAGGGCGACGTGCAGAACGAACATCACGCCGCTGCCGCAGCAGAGGCGCCGCAAAGACAGGACGGTTCGCGTGAGGTATCTTTCGTGATCGAAGCCACCCAAAGTATCCGTGTCGCCCAAGTCGCTCCGAACATCTTTCCCATTCCCCCGGAGCATCACGGCGGCACGGAACGGGTCATCCACGACCTCAGCACGGCGCTGCGAAGCTTGGGGGTGGAGGTAACGCTGTTCGCCCCGTCGGACAGTGCGACACACTTACCCCGTATTGGTAATTATCCGAGCCTCGCGGCCCTGGAGCGGCGCCACGGCCCGGTCGCGCCCGGGGTGCCGGCGGCGCTCGACGCGCTGCAGCTCGAGGCCCTGCGCCAGCACCTCGACGCGTTCGACATCGTCCATTGCCACGGCGAGTTCGCCCATGCGGCGCTGCTCGGCGAGCGCCGTCGCCACAGCCTGACGACGATCCACTGGCGGGTCGACGAGCTCGACCGTGCGTTGTTCTTCCAGGGATTTCCGGATCTGCCGGTCGCGGGTATCTCGGCCGCGCAGGCCGCCGGCATCCCGGTGGCGAACCGTGCCGGGGTAATTCATCACGGCATCGACCGCGACCGCTACGCCGCCTCCCCGGCGCCGGGCCGCCACCTCGCCTTCGTCGGCCGGCTGACCGACCAGAAGCGGCCCGACGCCGCGATCCGGGTCGCCCGGGCCGCCGGCCTGCCGATCCGGCTCGGCGGCACGATCGACGTCGGCAATCCGGGTTACTTCGACCGGGCGGTGCGCCCGCTGCTAGGCGAGGACGCGGTCTATCTCGGGCCGGTCGACGATGCGGGCAAGGGCGCGCTCCTTCGCGAGGCGATCGCCCTCCTCTTCCCGATCGACTGGCCGGAGCCGTTCGGCCTCGTGATGATCGAGGCGATGGCCTGCGGCACGCCGGTGATCGCCTGGAACCGCGGCTCGGTGCCGGAGATCGTCGAGGACGGGGTGACGGGCTTCGTCGTCTCCTCCGAGGAGGAAGCCGTCGCGGCGCTCGCCCGGATCGGCACCATCGACCGGGCGGGCGTGCGCCGCCGCTTCGAGGAGCGGTTCACCGCCGAGCGCATGGCGCGGGACTACCTCGCCCTCTACCGGCGCCTCCTCGGCCGCTGATGCGCACCGCCCTCCTGACCTGGGACTACCCGCCGGCCCCGAGCGGCCTCTCGACCGCGGCCCGGGAAATCGCCGAGAGCCTGGCCGAAGCCGGCGCCGACGTGACGGTGTTCACCCTCGACCGCGCCGGCACCGCGCAGGCCGGCGGCGTCCGGGTCGTCGGCCTCGCCCTGCCGCCGCGGGGCGCCCTGGCGCGGCTGCGCCGCTGGGGCTCGCTCGGCCATCTCGCGGCACCCCTCGCCTTTCGCCGCGCGGTGCTGGCCGCCCATCGCGAGGCACCCTTCGACGTCGTCGAGGCGACGAACTGGTACGCCCCGGCCGTGCTGCTCGCCGAGCGCCGGGATCTTCCGCTGGTCACCCGCTCCTCGACGCCGGCCGCCTTCACCCGGGGCCCGGCGCCCAACCTGCGCGACCACCTGGATGGGAGGAGCGCCGACGCCCTCGAACGGCGCCAGGCACGGGGCAGCGCCGGCCTCATCGCCAACACCGCCGCGCACGCCGCGGTGATCGACGCCGCCTACCGGCTCTCGGGCGGCCAACCGGCCGCGGTGATCGGGCTGAGCCTGCCGCCCGAGATCGCGGCAGGCGCCCTGGCCGCCGCCTACCCGGGGACGCAAGGCCCGGTGCGGCTCCTCTTCGTCGGCCGGGCGGAAGCGCGCAAGGGCTTCGACGCGCTCATGGCCGCTCTCGCGATCCTCGCCGACGAGCAGGAGCGGGGCGCCCTGCCGCCGTTCCGGCTCGACCTCGTCGGGGTGCCGCCGGAGGACCTGCCCACCGACCTCGCCGCCCCGGCCCGCGCCCGGGTCGAGGCCCGCGGCCGGATCGGTGCGGCGGGGCTCGACGACGCCTATCGACACGCCCACGTCGTCCTCGCGCCCTCGCGCTACGAGAGCTTCGGCCTCGTCTACCAGGAGGCGTTGGCGTATGGCCGCCCGGTGGTGGCCTGCGCGCAGGATGCCAGCGCCCGCGCCTTCGTGGGCGCGCCCGGGGCGGGACCGCTCGCCGCGGAGGCGACCGGCCCGGCACTCGCCGACGCCCTGCGGCCGCTCCTGCGCGATCCGGCCCTGCGCCTCGCCTACCGCGCCCGGGCGCTGGCGGCGGCCGGGCGGTTCGACCGGGCGCGCCTGGGGGTCGAGACGCTCGACCTGTACCGCAGGGCGATCGCGGCGGCGCGAGGTGGTCCTCACCCCCGATAGGGCCGCAGCAGCGCCTCCTCCTCCTCGGGCCGCCCGCGCCCGGGATCGAGGCTCTCGTAGGTCCGCGAGCGCGCCCGGACATGGGCGAGGCTTAAGCCGTGATCGATCGCCCCGGTGAGGGCGAGGAGGCTGCGGGGCCAGCCCCCATGGAGGACCGGCCGCTCGTGGACGCGGCCGGTATAGCGGGTCTCGGCCCGGTTCAGCCGGTACTGCACGTCCGGGTAGACATCCGAGAAGATCCCGTCGACCCGGTTGCGCCGGGGCAGCCCAATCGAGACGACGTCGCCGTCCTCGGCCAGCGCCGCGAGCGCGGGCAACGCCCGGCCGAGGGCGGGATCGATCGTTTCGTCGGCGTCGAGCTGCAGCATCCAGGGGTGGCGCGCCTGAGCTTGAAGGGCGTTGCGCTGGGCCGCGAAATCGCCCGAGAGCGGCCGGGTCGCGACCCGCACGGCGCCGTCGGCGAATCCCGGGACCGCGACCGGGCGGGGCGGCGAGGCCGCGGCGTCGAGGAGCAGGACGACGTCGTCGGTCCAGGCGGCGTGGGGTGCAAGACCGGCCAGCACCGCGTCGCGCTCGGCCGCCCGGGCAATCAGCCCGAGGGAGACGGGGCGTCCCGGTCCCGCGGCGAGGTCGTACAGGACGGCCTCGGCAGCGCGCACCGCGTGGGGCTGCATCAGGGCGGCCCGGTCGTCGGGACCGCGCGGGCGCAGGCCGCGGCCGAGCTGGGTCGCCGCGCTGCGCAGGGTGTAGATGTCGAGGCCGTAGGCGGCGTCCGGATCGGGAACGAAGACCGCCTCGCGGAGGCGCCGGGCCAGGTCGTCCCGGCAGCGGGCCGGGTCCGCGCCCGGCGCCGTCAGCACGCCGCAGGAGCCGCAGGCGATCGAAAAAGCGCGCTCGCGGCCGTTCGGATAGGCGAGGCGTCGCGTGCTCGGCGCCAGCATGGCGGCGGCGCAGAGGAAGCAGCGGCGGGCAGGTCCGCTCTCGGCGGTCATCGCGGGGGCTCCGGGACGGTCGGGGCTGGTCGCCCCGGGCCGGGCGCCATACTTCCCCGTCCTATCCGCGAAAGCGTGGCCGCACGACGGCGCACTTCGCCACCCCGGGACCGTCACCGCCCCATGCCCGCCCCCGATCCCCTCCGCGCCGCGTGGCCGGGTCCGTCCCTTCACGGCCCGGTCGTGGTGGTGGGCAACGCGCCGGGCGTCGACGCTGCAGTTGCGATCGACGCGGGCGCGAGCGTCGTGCGCTTCAACAACGCCGCGGGCTTCGGCGGGCGAGCGGGCTCGCGCATCACCCATCTCGTTCTCGTCAATCGCGGCGGGCAGATGCGCGAGTGGCTGGACGATCCGGGGTTTTGCGACCGCCCGGTCGTGCGCCGGGCCCAAGCCTTCATCCTGCCCTTTCCGATGCTGCCCGAGGCCCATAACCGCCCCGAGCCGATCTGCTTCACCCGCGAGGCGCTGGCGATGCTGGGTCCCCTCGGCAAGCCGGTCCACATCCTGCCCGAGGCGCTGCACGACGCGGCCCGGGCCGACCTCGGGCCGCTCGCGGGCGAGCGCCCGAACCCGAGCACCGGCTTCCTGACGGTGCTCGCCCTCCTCGCCGGGCGCCCCGCCGCGGCGGACCCGGTCGAGGCGCACGGCTTCGGCTTCGCTGGCTGGCCCGGCCACCCTTGGGCGGCCGAGCGGGCCTGGTGCGCCTGCGCCGCCGCGGCGGGCCGGTTGCGCCTGCACCCTCCCCCGACCGACGCGTGAGACCCCGCATGGCGACCCTGATCACCGTCCTCAAGAGCGGCGGCCGCTACGACGCGACCTGGGTCGAGCGCCTCGCCCGCGGCGTGCGCCGCCACGCGCCGGGCTTCACCCGGATCCTCTGCCTCACCGATACGCCGCTCGCCCTCGCCTCCCTGGCGGCGGCGGGCGTCGAGGCGGTGGGCCTTCGCCACGACTGGCCGGCCTGGTGGGCGAAGATGGAGGCGTTCCGGCCCGACCTCGCGGTCGAGGGCCCGGTGCTTCTCTGCGACCTCGACACCGTGTTCACCGGGCCGGCCGACGCGCTGGCCGAGCCCGGCCTCGCCGCCATGGAGGATTACTTCCACAAGGGGCGGGTCTCGAGCGCGCTGCTGCGCTGGCAGGGCGACGAACTCGCCTTCCTGTACGAGGCGTTCGCGGCCGAGCCGGAACGCTGGATGACCGCCGGCGCCTGCGGCCCGGTGCCGAACGCGGTCCACGGCGACCAGGTCGTCATCGACCACCTGATGTGCCGGCAGGGCCTGCGGCCGGACTTCCTCCAGCACCGCGACCCGCACCTCCTCGACTTCTACGACCCCCGCCGCGACGCGCACGGCCCGGTCGTGATCTTCATCGGCGAGGCCAAGCCCGATACCGCCTCCGGCGCGGTCCACGCGGCGTGGACCGGTGCCGGGGGGTGAGGCCGGGCGCGGGTCACGCGAGCGCCGCGCGAATCCGCGCGAGGCGGTCCGCACCCTCTTTCCGCGCCGCGAGCGCGCCCGCCATATCGGTGCGGACGAAATGCACCGGCTGGTGCGGCTGGAACTGCCCGATCACGTCCATGTCGGCGGAGATCACCGTGCCGATCATGAAGTAGCCGCCGCCCGAGACCGCGTCGCGGTGCAGCACGATCGGCTCCGTGCCGCCCGGCACCTGGATCGAGCCGTACGGGTAGCCGCTGTCGACGATGTTCGAGGGGTCGGAGCCGGCGCCGAACGGCGGCTTGCGCGGCACGAAAGCGAGGGGCTGCCCGCCGCGGAAGCGGTAGCCGATCCGGTCGGCCTCCGGGGCGACCTTCCAGGTATCGGCGAGGAACCGCTCGACGGCCTCCGGGGTGACCCGGTGGTCGTAGAGGCCGGGCAGCATCCGCAGCACCGGCTCGGGGATGCGCCGCAGGTCCGCCGGCAGGGCGCGGCCCGCCGGCGCCGGGCGCGCGGGCCCGAGGGTGAGACGGTCGCCGGCCTTGAGCGGCCGTCCCTCGTGGCCGCCGAGGGCGCCCAGCGCGTAGGTCGACCGCGAGCCCAGCACCACCGGCACGTCGAGGCCGCCCGCGACCGCGATGTAGGCCCGCGCGCCCGCCTTCAGGAAGCCGAAGGACAGGACCTGGCCGGCCCGGACCGGAAAGGCGGTCCATCCCGGCTGCTCGATCCCGTCGACCTTGGGCGGCATCTCGGCTCCCGTCACCGCCACCACGGCGTCGGCGGCGAACCGGATCTCCGGCCCGAGGAAGACCGCCTCCAGGGCGGCCGCGCCCTCGTCGTTGCCGACGAGGAGGTTGGCGGCGATCAGGGCCTCCCGGTCCATCGCTCCGGAGAGCGGGATGCCGAGATGGTAGTAGCCGGGCCGGCCGAGGTCCTGCACCGTCGTCGACAGGCCGGGCTTGACGATCTCGATCATGGATGCGGCCTCAGCCATGGAGCCCCTCCAGCAGCGCGGCGTTGGTGCCCGCCGGATCGGCCTGGAACGCGGCGAGCGAGAAATCGGCCGGTCGGATCACCGGGCTGAACCGCCCGGCCGCGACATCCTCGACCGTCGCGTCGTACTCGTCGCGCCCGATGGATCGGAACTTCACGATGTCGCCGGGCCGGAACAGGATCATGAATTCGCGCAGGTAGCTGATGGTCTGCGCCGGGTCGTAGATCGGCATCGGGGTGATGCCGAACATCTGGTAGCCGCCCGCCCCCCGCACCGAGTAGATCGCGCCGAAGCAGCCTCCGTGGCCGACCGTCAGCTTCGGCGTGTCGGTGCGCGGGCGGAGGTATTTCGGCACCTGGATCTGCTTGTCGCGCGGGACCATCTGGGTGAGGAACGGCAGCCCCGCCACGAATCCGACCATCGAGACGAACCACGGCGAGCCGGCATGCGCCGCGACGAGGGCCGGCACGTCCGGGTAGCCGTTGATCCGCGCGGCGTATTCGAGGTCGGTGGCCTGCGGGTCCTGGTGGCGCTCGCGGAAGCGCATCAGGGTCTCGCGGGTCCAGGGGTCGTCGTAGAAGACCGGCATCTCGATGATCCGGGTCTTCAGCTCGGCCCCGCCGCCGCCGGCGCCCTCGAGGCTCCTCAGCTCCCTGAGAAGGTCGTCCGGGGCGATGACGTCGGGATCGAACCGGATCTGGAACGAGGCGTTCGCCGGGCAGATCTCGGTGACGCCGCGGATGCGGCTGTCGCGCACCGCGTTGGTGATCGAGAGGCTGCGGAAGAAGGCGTCGAGGGACATCGCCTCGTCGACCTCGACGAAGACGTGCTCGTCGCCACCGAACGTGTAGCGCATGATCGCGGGGCCCCTTTGTCAGGTGTCGAGCGGATGGGCGTCGAGCCAGGCTTCGAGCCAGCGGGTATGGGTGTCGCCCGCCCGCACGGCCGGGTCGGCGAGGAGCGCCCGGTGCAGCGCGAGGGTGGTCGGCAGGCCCTCGACGGCGCATTCCCCGAGCGCCCGGCCGAGGCGGGCGAGCGCGGCCTCCCGGGTCTCGTCGTGGACGACGAGCTTGGCGAGCAGCGAATCGTAGAACGGCGGCACGGCGTAGCCGGGATAGAGCGCGGTATCGACCCGCACGCCCGGGCCGCCAGGCAGGCTCAGGGCCTTGATCGTGCCGGGCGCCGGCCGGAAGCCGTCGGCCGGATCCTCGGCGTTGATCCGCACCTCGATCGCGTGGCCGCGCGGGCGGATGTCCGCTTGCGACAGCCGCAAGGGCTCGCCCCCGGCGATCCGGATCATCTCGCGCACGAGATCGATGCCGGTGATCATCTCGGTGACGGGGTGCTCGACCTGGATCCGGGTGTTCATCTCGATGAAGAAGAACTCGCCGGTCTCGGCATCGTACAGGTATTCGAGGGTGCCGGCGCCGCGATAGCCGACGGCCCTGGCGAGCCATACGGCCGAGGTGCAGAGCGCCTCGCGGGCATCCGCCGGCAGGCAGGCGGCGGGCGCCTCCTCCCACACCTTCTGGCGGCGGCGCTGGAGCGAGCATTCGCGCTCGTAGAGGTGGATCGCGTCGCGCCCGTCGCCGAGCACCTGCACCTCGACGTGGCGGGCGCGCGCGACGAAGCGCTCCAGGTAGAGCCCGCCATCGCCGAAGGCGGCCTTGGCCTCGGCCGCGGCCTGCGGGATCAGGACGTCGAGGTCGTCCGGCCCCTGCGCCACCCGGATGCCGCGCCCGCCGCCACCGGCCGCCGCCTTGATCATCACCGGAAAGCCGATCGCCTCGGCGGCCGCCCTCGCCGCGTCCAGCCCCTCGACCCGGCCCTCGCTGCCCGGCACGGTCGGCACCCCGGCCCCCGCGGCGACCGCCCGGGCGGTCGCCTTGTCGCCCATCCGGCGGATCGTCTCCGGCGCCGGCCCGATGAAGATCAGGCCGGCCGCCTCGACCATGGCGGCGAAATCGGCGTTCTCGGCGAGGAAGCCGTAGCCGGGATGGACCGCGTCGCAGCCGCTCTCGACCGCGGCCCGCAGCATCGCCTCCTTGTTCAGGTAGGATTTTCCGGCATGGGCCGGCCCGACCTCGACGACCGCGTCGGCGAGGCGGGCGGGCAGCATCTCCCGGTCGGCCGCGCTCACCGCCTGCACGGTCTCGATCCCGAGTTCGCGGGCGGCGCGCCCGATCCGCAGGGCGATTTCGCCCCGGTTGGCGACGAAGATCCGGCGGAGCGCCATGGGGCTCAGGCCTCGATGTCGTAGAGCGGCTGGCCGGCCATGACGGCGTCCTCGTTCCCGACGTGGAACGCCCGCAGGGTGCCGGCCTCCTCGGCGATCACCGGCGTGAAGGTCTTCATCACCTCGATGAGCCCGACCGTGTCGCCGACGGCGACCGCGTCGCCCTCGGCCTTGAACGGCGGGTCGCCCGGATTGGCCGCGCGGTAGAAGGTGCCGGGAATCGGGGCCTGGATGGTCTTGAGGGCCATGGTCGTCCTTGATCGCGGTCTCGGGGGTCGTCCTGCAGGGGAAAAAATCGGTCCTGCCCGCCTCGGTCGGCGACGGCGCGGTCAGGCCGCGCCGTCGCGCCCGTTCCGGTCGAGGGCCCGGCGCAGCGCACGGGCGAGGTCGGCCGCGCCCGGCGTGTCGGAATGGATGCAGACGCTGTCGCCGCCGGCCGGCACGTCGCGCCCGCCCACCGTCGCCACCACCCCCTCGCGCAGCGCCCGCAGGGCCCGCGCAGTGCCGGCCTCGGGATCGATCGGCGGATGCTCGCGGGTGATGATCAGGCCGCCGTCGTCGGCATAGTCGAGATCGGCGTAGAACTCGGCCACCAGGGCATGGCCGCGGGCCCCGTAGACGCGCTCGTGCTGCGTGCCGCGCAGGCCGAGGATCGGCACCCGGTAGACGTCGGCGGCGTCGCAGACCGCCGCGGCGATCTCGGGGTCGCGCGCCGCCATGCCGTAGAGCGATCCGTGCGGCTTGATGTGGTTGAGGGCGAGCCCTTCCGCGTCGAGGAAGCCCTTGAGCGCGCCGATCTGGTAGATCAGGCAGTTCGCCAGCTCCTCGCGGCCGATCTTCATCTCGCGCCGGCCGAAGCCCTGTAGGTCGGGCAGGGACGGGTGGGCCCCGACCGCGACGCCGTGGGTCCGCGCCAGCCGCACCGTCGTCCGCATGTGGTTGAAGTCGGAGGCGTGGAAGCCGCAGGCGACGTTGGCGATGTGGATGTGCGGCATCAGCGCGGCGTCGTCGCCCAGCCGCCAGATGCCGAAGCTCTCGCCCATGTCGCAGTTGATCGAGACCATCGGGGGTGCCTCCGACCGGATCGTGCCGGCAGAGTTGCAGCCGCCCCGTCCATTGTAAAATCGGAAATCTGCGTGGCGGCATTCGAAAAATCCGATACCCTCGAGCGGTCGGGGGCCCCGGGCATGACGATCTCCCTCAAGCAGATCCGCTACTTCATCGCGGCGGCGGAATCGGGCCGCATCTCGCAGGCCGCGGTCGAGCTGAACGTGTCGCAATCCGCCGTGACCGCGGCGGTGCAGCAGCTCGAGGCCCTGCTCGGGGTTCGCCTGTTCGAGCGCCACGCCGCCGGCGTCGCGCTGACGCGGGAGGGCAGCCGCTTCCTGCTCCACGGCCGCAACATCATGGCGGCGGTGGCGGAGGCCGTGCGCGAGCCGCGCGCGGCGGGGGCGGCGGTCGCCGGCACTGTCCGGGTCGGGGTGACCTACACGGTGGCGGGCTACTTCCTGCCGCGCCACCACGCCCGCTTCGCGTCGAGCTTCCCGTGCGTGACCCTGAGCCTCCACGAAGCGCCGCGGGACGTGATCGAGCAGGGGCTCCTCGACGGCGCCCTCGACGTCGCCGTGATGCTGGTCTCGAACCTCCAGGCCCGGGAGGCGCTGGCCTGCGAGACCCTGATCCGGTCGCGGCGCCGGCTCTGGCTGCCCGCCGAGCACCCGCTCCTGCGCGAGGACCGGGTCGGCCTCGCCGAGGTCGCGCGCAACCCCTACATCCTGCTCACCGTCGACGAGGCCGGCCACACCGCCGGGCGCTACTGGGCGCTGACCCCGCACCGCCCGGAGGTGATCTTCAGGACCTCCTCGGTCGAATCGGTGCGCAGTATGGTGGCGGCCGGGATGGGGGTGACGATCCTCTCGGACCTCGTCTATCGGCCCTGGTCGCTGGAGGGCCAGCGCCTGGAGCGGCGCGAGCTCGCCGACGAGGTCCCGACCATGGATGTCGGCCTCGCCTGGCGGGCCGAGACCGAGCTCACCCCGGCAGCCCGGGCGTTCCGCGAGTTCCTGAACCTCGCCTGCGCCGGGCAGGGCTGATCGACCCTCGCTCGCGTGAGAAACGCTCCTCCTCCAGCCGCCGCTCGCGCCCGCCCCCGGAGCCGGAGCGTCGCGGCAGATACCGTGTTCGGTCAGAAATCCACCGAGGCCGACAGGAGGAACGTCCGCGGCGCGCCCTGGCTCAGGATGCCGCGCCCGGTCGAGGCCCAGTAGTTGGTGCCGGTGACGTTGGCGACGGTGGCCCGCAGGGTCAGCGGCCGCTCCTGGAACGTCGTGGCGTAGCGCAGCCCCACGTCCAGGGTCGCCCAGTCGGGGATCTTCTGGCTGTTGGCGAGGTCGTAGTACTGCGCCGAGGTGTAGATCACGCGGCCGGTCAGGGTCAGGCCGGGGACGAGGCTCGGCGGCAGGTCGTACTCGCCGTAGAGGTTCAGCTGCACGTCCGGCACGCCGATCGCGGTCCGCCCGACGTTGCGAGGATCCTGCGCGCGCACCTGCACCCCGTCGAGCAGGGTGATGCCGCCGAGGAGCCGCACGCCCGGCACCGGCTCGCCGAACACGGTCAGCTCGACGCCGCTGTTGCGCTGGCGGCCGTCGACCGAGAAGACCAGGGTGCGCGAATCGAGGAAGCCGGAAGGCTGCTCGATCTCGAAGGCCGCGAAGCCGACGCCGACCGTGCCGAAATCGTACTTGGCGCCGACCTCGGTCTGGCGCGAGACGAAGGCCGGGAAGGCCGCGGTGGCGTTGACGGCGTTCACCGGCGCGGCGGGCGAGGTCAGGCCCTCGATGTAGTTGGCGTAGAGCGACAGGCGCTCCCACGGCTTCACCACGAGGCCGACGCCCGGCGAGAAGGCGCCGCTCTCGCTCGCCCCCGTCCGGTACCCGGTGGTCGCACTGTAGGAATTGACGTCGAGGCTCTGCCAGCGGCCGCCGAGCGTGAGGAGCACCCGGTCGTCGAGGATCGACAGCGTGTCGGCGACGGCGATGCTGCGGTTGATCCGGCTCGAGGTGCGCGGCGTCGCGTTCGACAGCCCGAAGGTCGAGCGCGGGGCGACGTAGGTCGGATCGTAGAGGTTCGAGGTGATCGTCGACCCGACGGTCTGGGCCGGGGGCTGGGCGAGGTCCTGCCAGAACCCGACCGCGGCGAGGCCGAAGCTGTGCTTGACCGGGCCGGTCTCGACCGTGCCGCGCAGGCCCGCCTCGGCGGTCTGGTTGACGATGTGGAACGGTAGGTAGCTGATGGGATCGCGGTAGTCGCCCCGCGCGTTGAAGATCGTCAGCACGCCGCCGAAGTATTCCTGACGGAAGTTCGACACGCCGTAGGCGCCGTAGAGCGTCAGGTCCGGGGTCAGGTCGTACTCGACCCGGGTGGCGAGTTGCTGGTTGGCGCTGTCGCGGTATTCCCAGGGCTGATGCTGGTTGAGCGTCAGGTCGGGCGCGCGGGGGATCCGCACGCCCGCCGCCACGCTGCGGTTGCGCAGCGGCGAGGTGAAGTCGAGCTCCTGGTAGCCGAGGTCGAGGCTCGCCCGCAGCCGCTCGCCGCGATAGTCGAGGGCGAGCGCGGCGGTGCCGAAATGGACGCTCTGGTTGTCGATCGGCGTCGCGCCGTTGTTGAAGGCGCCGTTGAAGCGGACGCCCCATTCCTTGTCGTCGCCGAAGCGGCGGCTGACGTCGATCGCCTTGTAGATCGTCGCATTGGAGGCGTAGCCGATCGTCGCGCGGGTCAAAGGCTCGTCGAGGGCCCGCTTCGGGATCAGGTTGATGCCGCCGCCGATATTGCCGAAGGGCGGCACGCCCGAGAGCAGGGTCGAGGGGCCGCGCAGCACCTCGACGCGCTCGATCGGCTCGATCGCCGGGTTGAAGGCGTCGGCGACGCCGTAGAGCCCGTTGAACGCGATGTCCTGGGCGAAGACCGGGAAACCGCGGATGAAGAAGCCGAGAATCCCCGAGAAGGCCGGCACGTTGGTGCGGATCGACGGGTCGTTGTTGACCACGTCCTGGACGCTGCGGGCCTGCTGGTCGCGGATCAGCTTCTCGGTGTAGCTCGTCGCGCTGAACGGCTGGTCGAAGACGTTGCGGTTGCCGAGGAAGCCGAGGCGCGAGCCGGAGCCGACGACACCGCCCGCATAGGCCGGGGGCGGCGGCCCGACCACGCCGGTCGGCGGAGCCGGCCGGGCCGCGGGCGTGGCGCCGCCGCCGCCCGCCACGGTGATCTCGTCGAGGCGGATCTCGCCCTCGGCGAGCGCGCCCTGCACGAGGCACGGCAGCACCAGCGTGGCCAGGCCGAGGCCGGCTTCGAGGCGGCGGTTCCTGGGACGGGGGCGTCGGGCGTGCCGCATGCGATGACGATCCAGCAGAGAGTGGTCTGAGCGCCGGCGCGCCGCCGGGTCGTTTTTTCTATTCGGTGTCTCCCCGCGGCTTGCAACGGTTTCGCGATCGATCTTTGCGGTTATCCGCATGATTGTGGCCGTTCGGGCACAAAACTTAAAATATAATATCTCTAAACTGCGGTCTCAGTCAGGACATCGGTCTTATGAATGCTGCCGGGATCCGGCGCGACATCGATCCGACTCCTGCGGCATCGTGACCGATCGGGTGTTCCAGGCGGCCGCGCCGGCCCCGCCGAGAGCCGGCCCCCCATCGCAATCCCCTGTTCTCTCTCGAAAAATCCCGCCCCCTCGAATTTGTCGAATTCCGATACGGCCGTTCTCTCGCGACGATCGCGATCTGGAATAAGAACAGCTTACGAATAGTGCGAACAAAATCGTTTGAATGCTGCGCCGTCATGGCTATCTACGCCGCACATCGGACCGGCACCTCACGAAGACGGGCAAACATCCTGTCTCGTCTGCCGAGATCATGGCCGATGTCGAACGAACGCCAGACGGGGAGTTGTCCATGAAGCCGGCGCTTGAAATCCGTGTCGGAGACACGCCGCTCGTCGCTCTCGACAGGTTGTTCCCGCCGGATGTCGTCCCGGTCTTCGCCAAGCTCGAGATGCTGAACATCGGCGGCAGCGTAAAGGACCGCACCGCCCACTACATGGTCACGCAGGCGCTGGCCGCCGGCCGGGTGACGGCGGACAGCCACCTCGTCGAGAGCTCGTCGGGCAACCTTGCCATCGCGCTCGCGATGATCGCGCAGCGCGTCGGCATCCCGTTCACCGCGGTCGTCGACCCGAACATCGCGCCGACCAATTGCCGCCTGATCGAGGCCTTCGGCGGCCGGGTCGACATGGTGCGGGAGAAGGACGAGGGCGGCGGCTACCTCCACACCCGGGTGCGGCGGGTGGCGGAGCTCTCGCGCACCATCCCGGGGGCGGTCTGGCTCAACCAGTACGCCAATCCCGACAACTGGCGGGCGCATTACCACGGCATCGGCGCCGAGATCGTGCGCGAGATGCCGGCGGAGCCGACCCACCTCGTCGCCGCGGTCTCGACCTGCGGCACCCTGATGGGAATGGCGCGCCGCCTGCGCGAGCGCTGGCCGCGGATCGAGGTCGTCGCCGTCGACCTCGACGGCTCGGTCATCTTCGGCGGGCCGGGCGGACGGCGCGACATCCCGGGCATCGGGGCGAGCCGGGTGCCCGAACAGCTCTCGCTGCCCGAGGTCGACGCCGTCATCCACGCCACCGACTGGGAATCGACCCTCGGCTGCCGGGCGCTGGTGGCGCGCCAGGGCATCCTGGCGGGCGGCTCCTCCGGCACGGTCGTCGCGGCGATCCAGAAGCTGATCCCGCATCTCGGCCGCGGCGCGCGGATCGTCACGCTGCTGCCCGATCGCGGCGAGCGCTACCTCGACACGGTCTACGACCCGAGCTGGCCGGCGGCGGAGCGGCGCCTGACGAGGCCGTTCGAGGCTTCCTACCGCCGGATCGCGACCCGCTCCGCGGCCTGAGCCGCCCGCGACGCCCCCCATCCCGCACCAACAAGGACCGTCACCATGGCTTCGACCAGCCTGCGCTACCTCTCGCGTTCCGACATCGTCGGGATCGGGGGCGACCGCTCCGACCTCTACATGGCGGCGATCGAGGAGGGGTTTCGCCTCCACGCCGCGCGCGACTTCGTCCAGCCGCTGAAGCCCTACCTGCGCAGCCCGCGCGCCACCCACATCGCCGACCGCATCATCGCGATGCCGGCCTGGATCGGCGGCGACCGGCCGGTCGCCGGCCTCAAGTGGATCGGCTCGAAGCACGACAATCCCTCCGCGCGCGGCCTCGATCGCGCCAGCGCGGTGATCGTCCTCAACGATCCCGAGACCAACCACCCGGTCGCCGTCATGGAGGCGGCGCTCATCAGCGCCATGCGTACCGCCGCGGTCACCGGTCTCGCCGTGCGCCACCTCGCCCGGGCGGGCTTCTCGGAGGCCGCGCTGATCGGCTGCGGCCCGATCGCCGCCCGGCAGGCCCAGACGCTCGCCGAGCAGTTCCCGACGCTCGACCGGGTCCGCCTGTTCGACCTGCGCCCGGAGGCGGCCGAGGACCTGGCGGCCCGGCTGCGCGACCGCTTCCCGCGGCTGCGCACGCTCATCGCCCCGAGCGCCGAGGCGGCGGTGCGCGACTGCCCGGTCGTCGTCACCTGCACCGTCACCGACACCCCCTACCTGCCCTATCGCTGGCTCGGCCCGGGCACGCTGCTCGCCAACGTCTCGATCATGGACGTCGAGCGCGAGGTGTTCCTGAAGGCCGACAAGGTCGTGGTCGACGACTGGGACCAGTGCAATCGCGAGAAGAAGATCATCAACCTCCTGGTCGAGGCCGGCGAATTCTCCCGCGACAAGCTCCATGCCGAGCTCGGCGAGATCGTGGTCGGGCGCCGGCCGGGCCGCGAGAGCGACGACGAGATCATCCTGCTCAACCCGATGGGGATGGCGATCGACGACATCGCCTGCGCCCGCGCGGTCCTGCGCCGCGCCGAGGAGGCGGGGGCCGGCACCGTGCTGCCGCTGTTCTGAGGGGGCACCGCGATGAACGCCGTGCCGTCGATCCCCACCCCTTCCGGCGACATCGCCCAGGATCGCCCCCGCGCGCCAGCGATGCATGGCGCCGTCCGGGAGATCCTGGCCGAACTCTTCGACGCGCTCTGGATCGAGGACGTCGCGGGCCTGCGCAGCCGCGGAATCCTCGGGGCCCCGGGCGAGGACGGGACCCGCGACTACGCCCTGGCCCTCGGGCCGGGCCACCTGCGGGCCCGGGTGCGGCCGGACGGGTGGCGCGACGGCGTGCGGCTCGCCGGCGGCGCCCGGTTCGAGACCGCGCGCGGGACACGGGACCTCGACGCGGCGGGGCTCCTCGCGCTCGCCCTCGACGCGCTGCCCGACCTCCCGCCCGCCATCCGCCAGCGGACCCTCGCGGCGATGGACGGCGTCCTCGACGCGCTGCCCGACCGCGAGGCCGCGACCGACCCTCTGGTGGCGCAGGCGCTGTCGGGCGATGCGGTGGCCGCGCCGCTCGCCTGGGAGCGCCTCGCGGCCTGGCGCGACCGGCCGTTCCATCCGCTCGCCCGCGCCCGCGGCGGCTTCGACCGGGCCGAGAGCCTCGCCTACGGCGCCGAGTCCGGGCGCTACTTCGCCCTGTCCTGGTGCGCGCTCGCCCGCGACCGCCTCGACCGCTCGCCCGGCGCGGGGCCGCAGGATCCCGCCGCCTGGCTCCTCGATCCGTCGCAACGGGCGCTGCTCGCGCAGGAGATGGAGGCGCGCGGCCTCGACGGCTCGCACGTCGCCCTGCCGCTCCATCCCTGGCAGGCCGCGCACGTTCTCCCCGAGCGCTTCGCCCCCGAGATCCGGGGCGGGCGCCTCGTGACCCTCGAGTTCCGCGGGCCGCTCGTCGCCGCGACCTCGTCGTTGCGCACCGTGGCGCTGCCGGCGCGGCCGGGGCTCCACCTCAAGCTGCCCCTCGACGTTCGGACCCTCGGGGTGCGCCGCCTGCTGCCGCCGCAATCGATGCATAACGGTCTGCACGGCGCGGCGCTCCTCGCTGCCGGGATCGCCCGCAACCCTGACCTCGCCCGCACGGTCCTGATCGCCGACGAAACCGCGTTCTGGCACTTCGCGGAGGCCGACGGCGACCTCTACGCCGAGCGTCCCGGCCTTCTCGGCTGCGCCTTGCGCCGCTTGCCCGCAGCCCCGGCGGTACCGCTCGCGAGCCTCGCGGTCGCGCCGCGCGGCGGCGTGCCGCCGGCCCTGCGGGCGGTCGCCGGGGACGCGCCCGATCTCGCGGCCCTGTTCACGGACATCGCCGGCCTCGTCCTCGGCACGGCCCTGCGCTGCGCCTGCCTCGGCTTCGTGCCGGAGCTGCACGGCCAGAACGCCCTCGTGGCCTTCGAGGCCGGACGGCCCCGCCGCCTGATCCTGCGCGACCACGACACGGTCCGCACCGCCCCCGACTGGCTCGCCGGCGTCGGCCTGCCGGTCCCGGCCTATCTGGTCACCGATCCGCGCCGCAATTCCCTGCTGCTGCGCCGGCCCGAGGACCTGATCGCCTACGCCCAGACCCTGGCGCTCGACGTGGCGCTCCGGGCGGTGGCCGAGACCTTCGCGGCGGCGGGCCGCGGCTTCACCCTGGCCCAGGCGCGCCAGATCCTGATCGCCACGGTCGAGGCCGCGCTCGACGGGGTGGAGGCTCCGGCGGCGCGCAAGGCGCTCGTCGCGTCCTGCCTGCTCGCCCGCCCGGACGCGCCGTTCAAGGAGGTGCTGGCGCCGCTGCTCGCCGCGCCGGCGCTCACCACCTCGATGCCGAGCCGCCTCGGCCGGGCGCCGAACCCGCTCGCCCCCGGGGTGGGCCGGTGACGGCGGGGGCGGGCCGGCCCGCCATCGGCCGCGCCGGGCTCGCCGTCCTGGTGCTGCTCCAGCTCGCGGTGACGGCGGCCCCGCTCGCGCTGCTGCCGGTGCTCGGGCTCCATGTCGTCAGGATGGAAGCCGACAGGATGGAGGCGGCCCGGATGGGCGCGACCCCGGCCTTCTGGACCGCATTGGTGCTGGCCGCGCCGGCCGTCACCACCCTGGCGATGACGCCGGCCTGGACGGTCCTGTCGCGGCGCCTGTCGCTCTCCTCCCTGGTCGTCTGGACCGGCCTCCTGTCGGCGGCGAGCTGCGGGCTGATCGCGCTCGCGACCGATCCGCTGCTCCTCGTGGTCGGCCGGCTTGTCCAGGGCCTCGCCGGCGGCGGCGTCGTGCTGGCCCTCGCCTTCCGGGCGACGGGCGGCAGCGCGGGGCGCGGCTTCGCGCTGATGCAGCAGGCGGTCTCGGCAGGCTGCCTCCTCGGACCGCTCGCCGGCGGGCTCGCCTTCGAGCGCGGCGGGATCGGCGGGCTGATGCTCGCCTGCGCCGGGCTGATCCTCGTCCTGACCCTGGCGGCGGCCCGCGCCGCCCGGGGGCTGGCGGCCGAGCCGGAGGCCGCGCACGCCTCCTCCGGCACCCGCGATGCCCCGACGCTCCTGCCCCTGCTGCTCGCCGGGACTTGCGGCAGCGCCGGCGCCTTCGCGTTCGTCGCCTTCTTCCCGACCTGGGCGAGCGCGCACGATGCCGTCCTCTACACACCCGGCCTGATCGGCCTCCTGCACAGCCTGAGCTGGGCCGTCGCCCTCCTGATCCTGCCGCTCTGGGCGCGGGGTCTCGACGGCGCCGCGCCGGTCCTCGCGCTCGGCCTGTCGCTCGTCGGCTGCAGCCTCGCCTATGCCGGCGTCCCGCTCGGCCTCGGGCTCGCCGGCATCGTCGCCCTGCGCCTCCTCCAGGGGGCGGTGTTCGCCGGGCAGGCGCCCGCCCTGTTCGCGGCGGCGGAAAAGGCGGGGTCGAGCCGCACCACCGCCCTCGCCCGGGCCCGGGCCGGGCTCACCGTCGGCCAGCTCCTCGGTCCCGTCGCGGCGGGCCTCGCCCTCGCGCCCCTCGGCCCGTCGGGCCCGCTCCTCGTGGCGGCGGGGCTGTCGCTCGCCGGCGCCCTCGCCCTCGTTCCCGTCCTACTCGCCCCTCACCCCGTCACCCGGAGCCGCGCCCCATGATGCCCTCGCCCCTCGCCCGGCCGGCCCCGGAGGCCGTCGATGCCGTCCAGGCCGGCCTCGCCGTCGAGCGCCTGATCAACACCTGGCTGCGCGAGCACGCCCCCGACCTCGTGCCCCTGGAGGGCGAGACCTGCACGATCCCCCTCGGCGACGCGACGCTGCTGGCAGCCTGCCGGCGTGCCTCGCCCGGCGGGTTCCACGCCTGGGGAGCGTCCCGGCTTCGGCTGCCCGACGGCCGCCTCGTCGACCTCGACGATCCCGCCGACCTCGCCCGGCGGATGATCGACGCCGCGGTGCCGGAGGCGACGCCGGTGCGGGAGGCGATGAAGCGCCGCCTCCTCGACGGCCTGCGCCGCTCGCGCGACCATGCCCGGGCCTGCGCCGCCCGGCCCTTCGCGCCGACGCCGACCGGCCTCGAGCAGGGCCTCTGGCACGGTCACCCGTTCCATCCCCTCGCCAAGAGCGTCGACGGCTTCTCCGAGGCGGATTCGGACCTCTACGCCCCCGAGCGCGCGGCGTCGTTCCGCCTGCGCTGGCTCGTCGCCGATCCCGCCCTCGCCGCGACCCTGTGGCGCGAGCCCGAGGCCGAGGCGCGGATCGGCGCGGCGCTCGCGCGCCTGTCGGGGCTGCCGCGGGAGACGATGGCGGGCCGGGTCGTGATCCCGAGCCATCCCTGGCAGGCCGCCCGGCTCGAAGCCGATCCGGCGATCCGGGCCCTCGTGGCGCAAAGCCGCCTCGCGATCACCCCGCCCTCCGGCACGCCGGTCACGCCGACCTCCTCCGTGCGCACGGTGTTTTCCGCCACCGAGAACCTGTTTCTCAAGCTGCCGATCGCGGCCCGCATCACCAACTTCGCCCGCACCAACAGCCGCGAGCACCTCGCCCGCAGCCTGTCCGCCGCCCGCGCGCTCGCGGCCCTGCCCGAGACGGTGGCGGCCTGCGGCCTCGACATCCTCGGCGAGCCCGGCGCCCTCGCCCTCGCCGATCCCGCCCTCGAGGCGGTCACCGGCGTCCTGGTACGGGAGGGCCCCGCGGGCCCGGCCCTGGTGGTGGCGGGGCTCCTCGAACCCTCGCCCCGCGACGGCCGCCCGATCCTCGCCGCGATCGGGGCGTCGCTCGCCACGGCCGAGGACGCCGCGGCGTGGCTGCGCGCCTATGCCCGCGCGGCGATCCTGCCGCCGTTGCGCCTGTTCGCCCGCAGCGGCATCAGCCTCGAGGCGCACGCCCAGAACAGCCTGCTCGTCCTCGACGGCGGCCTGCCGGCCCGCCTGGTGGTGCGCGACCTCGAAGGTGCGAGCATCGACGGCGCGCGTTTCCGCCGCCGCGTGCCCGACCTCGCCCTCGACCCGGCCGTCCTCTATGGCGCCGAGGAGGCCTGGCAGCGCCTCCTCTACTACCTCGTCGTCAACCAGGTCGCCCATGTGGTCGCGACGGTGGCCCGGACCGCCGACATCGCCGAGGCGCCGCTCTGGCAGGTCGTCGCGCACAGCCTCGCGGCCTGCGACGAGGACGACGCGACGACGGCCCTCATCGAGCGGCTCCTCGCCGCCCCGACGCTCCCGGCCAAGGCCAACCTCGCGAGCTGCCTCGCCGGCCGGGGCGAGCGCCCCGACTACGTCGCCCTCGCCAACCCGCTGAGAGCGGCCCGCGCGCAAGGCGAGGCACAGGCCTGGCACGAGGCCGGCGTCCGGGTCACCGGGCAGCTCCTCGGCGCCCTCCTGCACGAGGACCTGCTGCCCGCTTGCGTGGCCACCCTGTCCGGGCCGGACGCGGACCTGTCGATCACCCTCGTCCCGTCGCACGGCCGGACGCGCTACCGCGCGCGGGGCCGGCGCATGCGAGGATACGAGCGCGTCCTGATCATCCCCGGCAGCCTCGTGGCGGAGACCGATCCGGCCTCCACCGCCGAGTCCGTCCGCGACGCCCCGTTGGTCGACGCCTCGTCGGTTCACGACGCTTCGGCCTTCCTCGCCGACCTGCTGCCGGACCTGCCCGGCACGGCCGGCGACCACGCCCGCTTCGCCGAGGAACTGGCGCGCACGCAGGCAAACCACGCCGCGAGCCTTCTCCACGGCGCCGGTACGGCCCTCGCCGGCCTCTCCTACGAGGCCCTGGAGGGCGCGCTGCCGGACGGGCACCGCTACCATCCCTGCTTCAAGTCCCGGATCGGCTTCACCCCGCGGGACAACCGCGCCTTCGGGCCGGAATTCGGGCGGCCCCTGCGCCCGGTCTGGATCGCCGTCCACCGGTCGCTCGCGGTCGCCGGCTCCCTGGCCGAGGCCGGCGGGCAGGACGACGCGCTGCTGGCGCAGAACCTCGGTCCGGAGATCCTGGCGGAGTTCCGGGGCCGGCTCGACGGGCGGGCGGACGAGTTCGTGCTCCTCCCGGTCCATCCCTGGCAGTGGCGCCAAGTCGGCGAGGCCGCGACCGAGGCCGAACGGCGGGCCGGCCGCGTGGTGGCGCTCGGCGAAAGTCCCCACCTCTACGGCGCGCAGCAATCGATCCGCACGCTCGCCGACCGCACGGCGCCGGACGCGCCGTCGCTGAAGCTCGCACTCTCGATCCGCAACACCTCGACGGCGCGCACCCTCGCCCCCCACACGGTGCTCAACGCCCCGATCGTCAGCGGCTGGCTCGCCGAGGTGGCGGCCGCGAGCCCCTACCTGCGCGACAGCGGCGTGGTGCTGCTCGCCGAGCGGATGGGCGTCGCGGTCACCGCGCTCCCGCCTCACGACCGGGACGGCACGACGCGGGGCGCGCTCTCGGCGATCTGGCGCGATCCCCTGACGCCGCACCTGCGCGACGGGGAGGCGGCGGTGCCGTTCACGGCGCTCACCCACCATGACCGGGGCGCCCCCTTCATCGCCGGCTGGATCGCCCGGCACGGGATCGAACCCTGGCTCGACCGGCTGCTCGCCGTCGCGATGCTGCCGGTGGTGCACCTCCTCCTGGCCGAGGGCATCGCGGTCGAGAGCCACCAGCAGAACATGGCGCTCCTCCACCGCGACGGCTGGCCGACCCGCGTCGCCCTCAAGGACTTCCACGACGGAGTCCGGTTCATCCCCGACCACGTCGCCCGGCGCCCGCTTCTGACCCCGACGCCGCCCGAGCACGCCCGCGTCAACGCCAATTCCTACGTCGAGGCCCGGGACGTCGAGGACGTGCGCGACTTCATGGTCGACGCCCTGTTCGGCGTGAACCTCGCCGAGCTCGGCTACGGCCTCGACCTCTGGTTCGGCTATCCCGAGGCGCGGTTCTGGGATCGGGTCGTCGCGGCTCTGGCCGGGCATTGCGCGGCCCATCCGGCGGCCCGGGCCGGGGCGCTGCGCTACCGCCTGGCCGCCAACACCCTGGTGGTCGAGGACCTGGCGCGCCGCCGCCTCGATCCCGCCCACGCCAGCGGCCGGCGCCGGCCCAACCCCCTGGCCGGCCTGGGGCCGCTGCTGTGAGCGCGCGCCTCCGCCTGAAGCGCCTCATCGAGGCCGGGGGGACGGCCGGCGGCCTGTTCGTATCGATTCCCGCGCCCGAGATCGTCGAGATCGCCGCGGTGGCGGGCTTCGACTTCGTGCTCGTCGACCTCGAGCACACGCTCATCGACGGCGCGGACCTGGAGCGGATGATCGCGGCGGCCGACCGGGCCGGCCTCAGCGCCCTCGTGCGGGTCCCGGGGGCCAGCTCCGAGCGCATCCTCCAGAGCCTCGATGCGGGGGCGGCCGGCATCGTGGTACCGCGGGTCTCCTCCCTGTCAGAAGCCGCCGAGGCGGTCCGGCGCGCCCGCCACGCTCCGCTCGGGATCCGCGGCCTCAATGCCGGGCGGCTCGGCCGCTACGGCGACGCCGACCTTCCCGCCATGCCGGCCCGCCTTGACGCCGAGACCCTGGTGATCGCGATGATCGAGGATTCGGCGGGCCTCGAGGCGGCCCCGGCCATCGCCCGGCTTGAGGGCGTCGACGGGCTGCTCTTCGGGGCGGCCGACTATTCGCAGGCGATCGGCCTGCCCTGGCAGACCGGCGCCCCGGCCGTCGCCGCCGCCGGCTCGGCGGTGGTCCGCGCCTGCCGGGAGGCCGGCATCCACGCCTTTGCCTTCACCCGCACCGAGGCGGACCTGCCGCGCCTGCGCGAGGAGGGCGTGCGCGGCCTCCTCGTCGCCAACGACCGCGGCCTGCTGCGCCGCGCCCTCACCGACGCCGACCGTACCTGGCGCAACCTTCCGGGAGCCTCCCGATGACCCTGTATCGCCCCACGGCCGGGACCGTCGCCGCCGTCACGCGCGCGGACCGGCCGGTCTGCGCCTTCCTGCACGACCTCGACGCCCTGCGGCGCCAGGCGCGGAGCCTCACGGCACCGCTTCCGCCCGGCACGTCGTTCCTCTACGCCGTCAAGGCCAACAGCGACCCGCACGTCCTGCGCGCGCTGGAGCCCTGCGTGAGCGGCTTCGAGGTCGCCTCCGCCGGCGAGGTGCTGCGGGTGCGCGAGGCGGTCGGGCCCGAGGCCCGCATCGTGATGGGCGGGCCCGCCCGCACCGAGGAGGACATGCGGGTGATCCTCGCCCACGGGGTCGAGCGGCTGCACGTCGAGAGCCCGCACGCGCTGCACCTCGCGAACGCCGCGGCGGCGCGGGCCGGCGTGACCCTGCCGATCCTGCTGCGGGTCAACCTCGCCGGGCCGGTCCCGGGCGCGACCCTGACCATGGGGGGCGCCGCCACCCAGTTCGGCATCGAGCAGGCGGCGATCCCCGACGCCATCGCGCTCGCGCGCGACTGCCGGTCCCTGCGCCTCGACGGCTTCCACTTCCACACCGTCTCGAACAACCGCGACGCCATCGGCCACGCCGCCCTCTGCGCCGCCGAACTCGCCCTCGCCCGCTCCCTCGCCGCGGAGCACGGGGTGGACCTGCGCGTCGTCAATCTCGGCGGCGGCTGGGGCGTGGATTACGCCGACCCCGACTGGCGCTTCGACGTCGCCGCCTTCGCGCAGGCGCTGCGCCCCCATCTCGACGCGGGCGGTCCCGCGCTCCAGTTCGAGTGCGGGCGCATCGTGGCGGCCTACCACGCGGCCTACCTGTGCGAGGTCCTCGACGTGAAGCGCAGCCACGGCCGCGCCTTCGCGCTCCTGCGCGGCGGCACCCACCACTTCCGCCTTCCGAGTTCCTGGGCGCACGACCACCCGTTCAGCATCCTCCCGCGGGAGGCCTGGACCCATCCCTGGCCCCGGCCGGAACTGGCCGACACCGCCGTCACCCTGGCGGGCGAGCTGTGCACGCCCAAGGACGTGCTCGCCCGCGACGTCTCGGTGCGGCGGATCCGGGTCGGCGACCTCGTCCGCTTCGAGATGGCTGGCGCCTATGGCTGGGACATCTCGCATCACGACTTCCTGCGCCACGCCCATCCGGAGCGGCTGTTTCTCGACCAGGGCCGGGTGGCGCGGGCATGCCCATGAGCGAGCTGTCCCTGATCCCGCCGCGCCTGCTGCGCCCGACCGAGGAGACGGTGCGGGGCCGGATCGGCGAGGTGATCGCCCTGATCCTCACCGAGCAGGCCTGGACCCAGCCGATCTGCGTCGAGCGCGACACCCTCGCGGTGCTCGACGGCCATCATCGCCTCGCCGCCGCGATCCAGCTCGGCCTCGCCCGGGTGCCGGTGCGGCTCTACGCCTACGCCACGGTGCCCCTCGCCTCCTGGCGCCCCGGGATCGTCCCGACCCGCGGCGAGGTCCTGCGCCGGGCCCTCGCCGGGCACCTCTACCCGCCCAAGACCACCCGTCACCGCTTCGCGCCCGAGCCGCCCATCTCTGTGGCGCTAGCTCAGTTGCTCGGCGAACCGGTCGGCGCGTCCACGATGCCCGACGGAACCGACCCGCCTCCAGGGCGTTTCATACTCTTGCTCAACGCCGGAAAAACCAACCATCTCCCGTTCCGGCCCCGTGTTGACAGGGGAGCCGGCTACCCTTAGACAGCCGCTCACCGACGGGGCGCCGACGAACTGGCCGCCTCGCCGCACCTCCCCAGAGACGAGCGAGCAAGGGCCAGGGCAACCCGGCGCTGCTTTCCGTGTCCGAGGAGGTCGAGATCCGGCTTCGACCGGATCGGCTCTTTGACAAGTTCATACGAGAAAGAGAAGCGTGGACGGCGTCGTCCCTGCGGATCGGATCTTCGGGTCTGGTCGTGAGTAGGATGATGCTGGTCCGACGTTTCGGTGCTCACACGATCAGGTGGAAACGCCGGTCGGTCGTGAGCCTCCGTTACTATTGTGATCAGCTATGATCAGCTCTTCAACTTGAGAGTTTGATCCTGGCTCAGAGCGAACGCTGGCGGCAGGCTTAACACATGCAAGTCGAGCGGGCCCTTCGGGGTCA
>NZ_FOEB01000041.1:0-28220 GCF_900110515.1 Methylobacterium sp. ap11
GTCTCGGCGCGCAGTTCCGCGGCGAGCTGGGCGAGGTCGCTCTCGGGCAGCTGGCGCAGATCCGCGGGAATGCGGACGCGGTCGAGGAGGGGAAGAACCAGATCGGACACGGGATGACGCTCGCTCGTTCGGAAGCGGACCCCGCCCGGCCGTACGGCCCCGGGATCCTCGCAGATGGCGGCCGTTATACCGCAAGCGGCCGATCGCGCCATCGCCGGTCCGCGAAGCCCACGGTTGCGACGCCCCGGCGCACAACAACTCCCAAGAACATCCTGAACTCACGGTGAATTTCGCCCGCACGGCGACAGCGGCACGGCGATCGGTTAGAGTGCGTGACGGCGATGCGATCTCGACAATACGCATCCCCGCACGGAGGTCAGATGGGACGATCGATACCGGCGGGCGGGCTCGTCCTGGGCATCCTGCTGGCAGCCTCAGGCCAGGCCCGGGCGGTGCCGCTCTATCCGGCGCTCGATCCCGCCTGGCTGCCGCATCTGCCCGCCTGCCGGCCGGACGACCGGACCTGCGACACCGTCTCGCGGCGGCGGGTCCCGGTCTGCGCCTGGCGGGTGAGGCCGACGCCCGAGGGCCCGCGGCGGGTGCGGATCTGCACGTGAGCCGCCGCGGTAGGACCGGTCCCGAGACGGCCCGCGCGGCGACCGGCCTCGCCTGCCTGCTGCTCCTGATCCTTCCCGGGGTGGTGCAGGCCCGCAGCTGCACGGGCGACTTCGCGGGCGGCACGCAACCGGTCCTCACCAACGCGCGGCTTGCCGCCGACACCACGCTTCTGTGCTACCAGGCCTTCGCCGTCCTCTATTCGGGGCTCGCCCGCACGCCGCTCTACGCCGCCGAGCACCTGACCGCCGCGCGGGTCGAGGCCGCGCGGCGGGTCGACAGGGTCGACGCCTTCCACGAGGAAGCCCAGCTGCCGGAAGCCGCGCGCTCGGAGCTTGCGGATTACGCCGGCAGCGGCTGGGACCGCGGCCACATGGCACCCTCCGGCGACATGCCGAGTCCGGGCACGCAGGCGGAATCCTTCAGCCTCGCCAACATCGTGCCGCAGAACCCGGACCTCAACCGCCGCCTCTGGGCCGGGATCGAGAGCAGCGTGCGGGCGCTGGCGATCGAGCGCGGCGACCTCTTCGTCGTCACGGGTCCGCTGTTCGAGGGCGCGAGCGTGCAGTCCTTGCGCGGCCGGGTGCTGATCCCGACCCGGCTGTTCAAGGCGGTCTACGACGCCAACCGGGGCGAGGCGGGGGTCTATCTCGCCCGCAACGCCACGGGCGAGGAATGGCAGGCGATCTCCCTCGAGCAGCTCGCCGCGATCGGCGGCATCGTCGCCTTCCCGGATCTGCCGGATTCCGTCCGCCGGCGTATCATGCCCCTGCCCGAGCCGCGGCGCGACGAGTATGTCGGTGGGCCGCGCAGCCGCCGCGAGCCCGGCTTCCTCGACTGGCTCGCCGCCGAGCTGCGCCGCGCCGCCCGCCGCGCCTGGCGCGACTTCCTCCGCTCGCTGTTCTGACGGGACGCCTCTCATGCCCGCTCACCCGAAGCCCGCCTTCACCCCCTTCGCCGACGATTCTGCGGTCCAGACCCTCGGCGACCTGACGCTGGAGAACGGCACGACGCGCATCGCGCTCCACGGCTCCCTCGAGTTCGCCCGCGACCGGGAGAGCCTGGAGCGGGCGCGGGCGCTGGCGAGGACACTGGCGGCAATCGTGGCGCTTCTGGAAGGCGAGGCCGACCTGCCGGAACGGGCGGGGGAGGTCCGGGTGGCGACCGCCGAGGTGAAGAACCCGTTCGGGTGAGCGCGCCGGCTCGCAAGGGCCGATCCGTGCCGCCTTGCACCCCCCCGGCGGCCCTGGTAAGCGCGGGAGCACTCCCCATTCCCGCGCGCGGCCGGCCGCGTCGACCCCCGGCGATCCGATCGTGCCCCGGGAAACGGCCTGAATCCGGCATACCACCGCCCGACCCGGACCGCGCGCCAGAACCCTGAAGGATCACCGCCATGGCCCGTGAATTCATCTATCACATGCGGGGTCTGACCAAGACCTATTCCAGCGGCAAGAAGGTGCTCGACAACGTGCACCTGTCCTTCTACCCGGACGCCAAGATCGGCGTGCTCGGCGTCAACGGCGCCGGCAAGTCGACGCTCTTGCGTATCATGGCCGGCATCGACACGGAATTCTCCGGCGACGGCTTCGTGGCCGAGGGCGCGCGGGTCGGCTACCTGCCGCAGGAGCCGCAACTCGATCCGGACAAGACGGTCCGCGAGAACGTGATGGAGGGCGTCGCCGAGTCCCAGGCGATCCTCGATCGCTACAACGAACTCGCGATGAACTATTCCGAGGAGACGGCGGACGAGATGACCCGCCTCCAGGACGAGATCGAGGCCAAGGGCCTGTGGGATCTCGATTCCAAGGTCGACCAGGCGATGGACGCCCTGCGCTGCCCGGGCGACGACGTCGCCGTGGCGACCCTGTCGGGCGGCGAGCGCCGCCGCGTCGCGCTCTGCCGCCTGCTCCTGTGGCAACCCGAACTCCTGCTCCTCGACGAGCCGACCAACCACCTCGACGCCGAGACCGTCGGCTGGCTCGAAGGCCACCTGCGCTCCTATCCGGGCGCGATCCTGATCGTCACCCACGATCGCTACTTCCTCGACAACGTGACGAGCTGGATCCTCGAGCTCGATCGCGGCCGGGGCATCCCGTACGAGGGCAACTACTCGTCCTGGCTGGTCCAGAAGCAGAAGCGCTTGGCCCAGGAGGGCCGCGAGGAGGAATCGCGCCAGCGCACCATCGAGCGCGAGCAGGAATGGGTCTCGGCCTCGCCGAAGGCCCGCCAGGCCAAGTCCAAGGCCCGTATCTCCCGCTACGAGGAACTCGTCGCGAAGTCGCAGGAGAAAGGTCCCTCGACCGCCCAGATCGTCATCCCGATCGCCGAGCGGCTCGGCAACAACGTCATCGAGTTCGACCACCTGGAGAAGGCCTTCGGCGACCGGCTGCTGATCGACGACCTGTCGTTCAAGCTGCCGCCGGGCGGTATCGTCGGGGTGATCGGCCCGAACGGCGCCGGCAAGACCACCCTGTTCCGGATGATCAACGGGCTGGAGACCCCCGACAAGGGCGAGATCCGGGTCGGCGAGAGCGTCAAGCTCGGCTACGTCGACCAGTCCCGCGACGCGCTCAAGCCCGACGCGACGGTCTGGCAGGAGATCTCAGGCGGCAACGACATCCTCTATCTCGGCAAGCGCGAGATCAACTCGCGCGCTTATTGCGGCGCCTTCAACTTCAAGGGCTCCGACCAGCAGAAGAAGGTCGGGGTCCTGTCGGGCGGCGAGCGCAACCGCGTCCACCTCGCCAAGATCCTCAAGAGCGGCGCCAACGTGCTGCTGCTCGACGAGCCGACCAACGACCTCGACGTCGACACCCTGCGGGCGCTGGAAGAGGCGCTGGAGGATTACGCCGGCTGCGCGGTAATCATCAGCCACGATCGCTGGTTCCTCGACCGGATCGCGACCCATATCCTCGCCTTCGAGGGCGACAGCCACGTCGAGTGGTTCGAGGGCAACTTCGCCGACTACGAGGCGGACAAGAAGCGGCGCCTGGGCGTCGATTCCACCATCCCTCACCGGATCAAGTACAAGAAGTTCAGCCGCTGAACGGCGAGTGGGGCGGCACCCGCCGCCCCACCTCGTCAGCATCCGGACGACAAAAAAGGGCCCCGCGGGGCCCTTTCTCGTTTCCGGCTCGCTCCAGCGCTACCTGGGCACTTTGAGACCAGGCGGTAGCTTGAAGCGGTGCCGGCAGCATGGGCGCGGAAAGGGTGGAAGAAGATCCTTCGGCGACCCTCACCCGCATGGCCGAGAAGCAGGTGGACAGACGGCCCTTGGTGCCCCGGCGCCACGTCACGCGCCGCCAGGGACGTTCGCGGAGCACCGCCGACGGTGCGTGGGATTGCCCCGGATCGGCGGGGCAACGATCCCAGGGTGATCCTGTCCTGCGCGCGGGCGCCTGCCGAAGCAGGGCCCGATCGACGGGTCGGAGCAGCCACCGGGACATCCGGGATCAAGCCGAGAGACGATCGTAACAGCAGCGTCACGGAGCGACGATGCTGCCGAACCGGGACATCGTCAGATCGCCGGGTGCCCCTGCCGTAAGAACATACGACCACTCGGCACGTGCAGGAAGTGAACTCAGCCTTCGTACAGCCCTTTGTGCGTATCCCGCAGCAGGTTCTTCTGGACCTTGCCCATGGTGTTGCGCGGCAGTTCGTCGACGACGATCACGCGCTTGGGCAGCTTGAACTTGGCGAGCCGGCTCTCGAGGGCCGAGAGGATCGCGGCTTCGCTCGGGGCTTCGGCCCCGCGCGGCACCACCACCGCCGTGACGCCCTCGCCGAAATCCGGGTGGGGCACGCCGATCACCGCCGATTCGAGCACGCCGGGCAGCCCGTCGATCTCGGTCTCGACCTCCTTCGGGTAGACGTTGAAGCCGCCGGTGATGATCAGGTCCTTGCCGCGTCCGACGATGTGGACGTAGCCGCGCGGATCGACCTTGCCGAGGTCGCCGGTGATGAAGAACCCGTCGGCCTTGAACTCGGCGGCGGTCTTTTCCGGCATGCGCCAGTAGCCCTTGAACACGTTGGGGCCGCGCACCTCGATCATCCCGACCTGGTCGGCTTCCATCGCCCGGCCGGTCTCCGGGTCGACGACGCGCAGCGACACGCCCGGCAGCGGGAACCCGACCGTGCCGGCGACCCGGTCGCCGTCATAGGGGTTCGAGGTGCTCATGTTGGTCTCGGTCATGCCGTAGCGCTCGAGGATCGCGTGGCCGGTCTTGTCTTGCCACTCGCGATGGGTCTCGGCGAGCAGCGGTGCCGAGCCGGAGACGAACAGGCGCATGCGGGCGGTCGCCTCGCGGGTCAGGCCCGGTTCCTTCAGCAGGCGGGTGTAGAAGGTCGGTACGCCCATCAGCGCGGTGGCGCGGCCCATCAGCGACAGGATCAGCGGCGGGTCGAGCTTCGGCAAGAAGATCATCGCCGCGCCCGACATCAGCACCGTGTTGGTGGCGACGAACAGGCCGTGGGTGTGGAACACCGGCAGCGCGTGGATCAGCACGTCGTCCGGCGTGAAGCGCCAGTACTCGACCAGCGTGAGCGCGTTCGACGACAGGTTGTCGTGGGTCAGCATCGCGCCCTTCGAGCGCCCGGTCGTGCCCGAGGTGTAGAGGATCGCCGCGAGATCGTCGGGGCTGCGAGCCACGTCGGCGAAGTCGCCGGTCTGGCTGGCGGCCTCGGCCGCGATCGTGCCCTCGCCCTTGGCGTCGAGGGTGCCGACCTGCTTGACGTTCGCCGCCTCGGCGACGGGCTTGAGAGCGTCGAGCTTTCCCGGATCGCAGACGAACAGGGCCGGCTCGGCGTCGCCGAGGAAGTAGGCGATCTCGGCCGGGGTGTAGCCGGTGTTGAGCGGCAGAAAGACTGCGCCCGCCCGCACGCAGCCGAGATAGAGCGCGATCACCGCCGGGCTCTTCTCGACCTGGACCGCCACCCGGTCCCCGGGCGCGACGCCGAGGCCGACCAGGGCCGCAGCGTAGCGGCCGGATTCGGCGATGAGATCCGCGTAGCTCCAGCGCAGGCCCTCGGGGGTTTCGAGGAAGAGCTTGCCCGCCGGGTCGGCGGGGAGACGGGAGCGGACGATGTCGAAGAAGTGGTTGGGCATGGACTGAGGCTCTCGGAGACCGGCGAAGGCAGAATCACGCCGTCTGATCGACGAAACGCGGGATCCCCTCTCCCGTGTGGGAGAGGGGTAGGGGTGAGGGTGGCGCGCTTCCGGATTGATCTGAACCGTCACGCTGCCAGCTCGACGTTCTGAGCTTCGATCAGAACCGTAGCACCCTCACCCCCGACCCCTCTCCCATACGGGAGAGGGGAGAAGGCTCACGCTTCCGCCAGGGCCACCGACCGGGCCGGCGGCAGGTTCTGGCGCAGCTCGCGGTTGACGGTGAGCGAGGCCGAGACCGTGCCGAGATTGGCGTAGGTCTCGTGGTTCTTCTCGATCGCCGCGAGGTCGTAGAGGTAGTTCACCATCAGGCCATAGCCCTGCGACAGGCCCTTGGGCGAGACGTCGCCCAGGAAGTTCAGGCGCTCCAGCCGGGCGCCGTTGCCGAGGTGGAAGCGGGCCACCGGGTCGACCGGCTTGCCGCGCGGGGTCTTGGCGCGCAGGAAGTAGTAGGCGGCGGCCGGCAGCAGGGCCTTCTTCACCGCGTCGGCCCTGGCCTTGTCGGCGTGCCAGTCGGGCTGATCGAGGGCGCGCAGGGTCTCGACATCCTCGCGGGTCAGCCCCTGCGGCGCGTCGGCCCGGCGCTCGCGGTCGAGCCAGGCGCGGAAGCCCGGCACCGGCGAGAGCGTCACGAAGGTCTTGAGCGCCGGCATCTCGCGGCAGAGGTCCTCGACCACCTGCTTGATCAGGAAGTTGCCGAAGGTGATGCCGGCCAGCCCCTTCTGGCAGTTCGAGATCGAGTAGAAGATCGCGGTCGTCGCCTCGCGGGTGTCGGTGTGCCGGCGCTCGTGGGCGAGGATCGGGTCGATCGCCGCCGCGATGGCGGTGGTGAGCGCCACCTCGACGAAGATCAGCGGCTCGTCGAGGAGCGCCGGGTGGAAGAACGCGAAGCAGCGCCGGTCCGGCGGCTCGATGCGCCGGCGCAGGTCGTCCCAGCCCGAGATCGCATGCACCGCCTCGTAGCGGATGATCTTCTCGAGGATGTGGGCCGGGGTGGTCCAGTCGATCCGGCGCAGCACCAGGAAGCCGCGGTTGAACCACGAGGCGAACAGGTGCTCGAAGTCGGAATCGAGGCTGTCGACGGCCTCCGCCAGCGCCGCATCCGGCTTGTCGGCCTTGCGGGCGGCGTCGCGCAGCGAGAACAGGTCCTCGCGCATCCGCACCAGCGCGATGGTGCCGTCGCGGGCGAGGTTGAGCCGGCGGATCAGCTCCTGCGAGCGCGGCTCGGCGGCCTCGTGCAGCCGGCCCAGCGCGGCGCGGGACGGCGCCTTCTCGTAGGCCGCGATGGCGCTGCCGACCGCGTCGTGGTCGGCCCCGAACTCGAGCGCGATCCGGCGCAGGAAGTCGTGCCGGTCGGGTTTCGCGAAGCTGTCGTAGCGGTCGAGGATGATGCGGGCGAGCGCGACCCCGGAGGCCTCGCCGCGCCGCGAGATCAGGTCCTCGCAGAGCTTCACCACCTCGGCGACACTCGCCTTGGCGGGGTCGTCGCGGCCGAAGGCGATCAGCCCGCGGCCCCGGTCCGAGATGCTCTGGAGGAGGTCGCCGAGGAACGAGATCGCCGCCATGGAGCCTTGCTCACCATCGGGTTGCCGGGGACGGCCGCGCGCAACCCGCGCACCGCCCGGCGTTAGATAGGGCTCCGCTGCGTCAGCGGAGGGGAGGACGGAGCGCCGCCGGGTGTCGCGGACGGGCTCCGGCGGCGGTCCCTGCATGGTGGCGCCCCTACTTTGTCGAGGGCAAGAGCAGATCCGGCAGCCAGAGGGCGATACCGGGCAACAGGCAGAGCAGGAGGATCGCGATCCCCATCAGGATCACGAAGGGCAGGGTGCCCCAGATGATGTCCGAGAGCGGGATGTCGGGGGCGATGTTCTTGATGACGAAGATGTTGAGGCCGACCGGCGGGTGGATCAGCCCCATCTCCATGGTGATCGTCATCACGACGCCGAACCAGACCAGATCGAACCCGGCGGCCTTGAGCGGCGGCAGGATGATCGGCGCGGTCATCAGGATGATCGAGACCGGCGGCAGGAAGAAGCCGAGGCCCACCACCAGGAGCAGGATGGTCAGCAGCAGCAGCCAGGGCGAGAGCTGCATCGCCACGATCGCGGCGGCCGCCGCCTGCGAGATGTGGAGGTAGCTCATCACGTAGGCGTAGAGCAGCGACATGCCGATGATCAGCATCAGCATGGTGGATTCGCGCAGCGTCGCCGTCAGGATCGGGCTCACGTCGCCGGCCCGCCATACGCCGTAGATCGCCGCGATGAGTGCCAGCGCCAGAAGGCCGCCGAGGCCCGCCGTCTCCGACGGCGTGGCGTAGCCGCCGTAGAGCGCCACCATCACGCCGGTCAGCAGCACCACGAAGGGCAGCACCCGCGGCAGGGTCGAGAAGCGCTCCGCCATCGAGTAGCGGTCTTCCGCCAGGATCGGATGCGCGGTCCCGCCGGTCTCGTAGGCCGCCCGCGCGACGGCGAATTCGCGCCGGAAGCGCCATGCGGAATAGCCGGCGAAGAGCAGCACCAGCAGAAACCCGGGGCCGATGCCGGCGAGGAAGAGCCGGCCCAGCGACTGCTCGGCCGCCACCGCGTAGAGGATCATGGTGATCGAGGGCGGCAGCAGGATGCCGAGCGTGCCCCCCGCCGCGATGATGCCGGCGGCAAAACCCCCGGAATAGCCGCGCCGGCGCATCTCCGGGATGCCGGCCGAGCCGATCGCCGAGCAGGTCGCCGGGCTCGATCCCGCCATGGCGGCGAACAGCGCGCAGGCAAACACGTTGGCGATGCCGAGACCCCCGGGGATCTTGTGCATCCAGGCGTGCATCGCCGAGTAGAGGTCCTGGCCCGCCTTCGACCGGCCGATCGCCGCGCCCTTCAGGATGAAGAGCGGGATCGACAGCAGCGTGATCGATGCCATCTCCTCGTAGACGTTCTGCGCCACCGTATCGAGGGAGGCGCCGGGCATGAAGGCCAGCATGAAGACGAGGGCCACCGCCCCGAGCGCGAAGGCGATCGGGATGCCGGCGAGCATCGCCCCGAGGGTGGCACCCGCGTAGAGCGTGCCGATGATCGCGGTGCTCATCGGGCGGGTCCTTTCTGAGTACCCTTGAGGTCGGCGCCGAGGCCGATCTTCGGATCGGCGAACCCGGCGGCCTGCAGCCCACGGGCGAGGGCTTCCGCGATCTGGAGCAGGAACTGCAGCGCCAAGAGCGTCATGCCGAGCGCCATCAGCGAGTAGGGGATCCAGAGCGGCGGCCCCCAGGTCGATTGCGAGATCTGGCCGTCGACCCAGGCCTCGTGCAGCAGCGTCCAGCTCTTCCAGGCGAAGAACGCCACGAATCCGAGGCTGACGACGTCGGCGACGATGAGCCGGATGCGGTTCGCCCGCGGCGAGAGGAGGCCGGTCAGCGCCTCGATGGCGACGTGCCCGCGCCGGGCCTGGACGCCCGCCGCCGACAGGAAGGTGGCGCCGACGATGAGGAACACCGCCGTCTCGTCCTGCCACTCCGTCGGGACCTTGAGCAGGTAGCGGACGACGACGCTGTAGCTCAGCACCAGGCAGGCGGCGACGAGGGCGATGCCGCCCAGGAGCAGGATCGCCCGGTTGAGGCCACCCATCGCGGCCTCGATCGCGGCGAGCGGCCCGGGCAGCCGGGCCCGCGCGGCACGGCGCTCCGGCTCTGCGGCGGCGGAGGCCGCGTCGAAGGCGTGGCTCACGCGACCGCCTCCGCGAGCTTGAGCATCTCGGCGCAGGACGACGACTTCGCCGCATAGTCCTTCCAGGCGGAGTCGCGGGCGATGTCGCGCCACTTGCCCAGGGTCGCCTCGTCCAGGGTCTCGACCTTGGCGCCGGCCTTGGAAAAGATCTGCTCGACCCGGGTGTCGTCGGCTTGCGCGCCCTCCTGGCCGAAGGATTCGAGCTCGGCGCCGACCGCCATGATGAGCTCCTGCTGGTCCTTCGGCAGGGCGTCGAACACGGTCTTCGACATCATGATCGGCTCGAGCATGAACCAGTAGGAGCGGCCCCGCCCCGAGGTGAGGGACTTCGACAGCTCCTCCAGCCGGAACGAGATCAGGCTGGTCGAGGAGGTGATGACCGCGTCGCAGGCGCCGGTCTGCATCGCCGCGTAGGATTCGTTCGAGGGCAGGCTGAGCGTCGCGGCGCCGGCGGCCTTCATCATCAGGTCCATCTCGCGCGAGCCGCCGCGGACCTTCAGGCCCTTGGCGTCCTCGGGCCGCACCAGCGGCCGCTCGCGGCTCGCGACGCCGCCCGCCTGCCAGACCCAGGAGACCAGCACGATGTTCTTGGCGAGCAGGATCTCGGTGAGCTTGCGGCCGACCGGCGCCGACTTCCAGGCCATCGCCTGCGGGTAGGAGGTCACGAGCGCCGGCATCAGCCCGATATTGGTCTCCGGCACCTCGCCGCCGGCATAGGGCAGGGGGTAGAGGCTCATGTCGAGCGCGCCCTTGCGCATCGCGCTGAACTGGGCGTTGGTCTTCATCAGCGAGGAGCCGGGATAGACCTGGACCTCGATCGCCCCCTTAGAGCGCTCCTTCACGGCGGCGGCGAACTTGCGGCACATCCGATCGCGAAAGTCGCCCTCGTCGATCGTGCCGCCGGGGAACTGGTGCGAGATCTTGAGCGTCGTGGCGGCCTGCGCGGCGCGGCCGAGACCGATCAGCGCGGGCGCGGCGAGGCCGGCGGCCACGAGGGTGCGGCGGGTGAGAGCCATGGCGTTTCCTTCGGTCGGAGCGCGGATTCTTTTTCGCGTCTCGCGCGGTCGGCGCCGGACCGGTCGTGTGCCCGCCACCTCGTGGATGCAGGTGACACCGATCTTGTATATTTTGTCAACGCCGGTACATAATAACGCCGCAAGGGAAGGCGGGACCGGCCATGAGCGAAGCCCGGACGAACGAGACCCGCACGGACCGGGCCCGCGTGAACCACGCCCAGAGGCTGCGCCAGACCATCGAGGACGAGATCGTGGACGGGGTCCTGCGCCCCGGCGACCGGCTCGACGAGTGCCAGCTCGCGGCCCGGTTCGGCGTCTCGCGCACGCCGATCCGGGAGGCGCTGCTCCAGCTCGCGGTGACCGGCCTGATCGAGGTCAAGCCGCGCCGCGGCGCGCTGGTGAGCACCCCCGAGCCGGCCCGCCTGTTCGAGATGTTCGAGACCATGGCGGAGCTGGAGGCCGCCTGCGGGCGCCTCGCCGCCCGGCGCCTGACCGAGGCGCACCAGGGCGCCCTGGTGGCGGCGCTCGACGCCTGCCGCGTCGCCGCCGGGGAGGGTACCGAGGCCTACTACGCCGAGAACGCAGTCTTCCACGCGGTGATCTACCGGGCGTCCGGCAACGGCTTCCTGTGCGAGCAGGCCCTGACCCTGAGCCGGCGGCTGGCGCCGTTCCGGCGCATCCAGCTGCGCGTCCGCCATCGGCTGCGCCAGTCGCTCGCCGAGCACGAGGGCGTGGTCGCGGCGATCCTGGCCGGGGACGAGGCGACCGCCGGCGAGCGGCTGCGCGCCCACGTCCTGGTCCAGGGCGACCGCTTCGCCGAGCTGATCCGCAACTTGGCGGGCGGCAGCGCCGCGGCGTGACCCTGCGCGAGGTCAACCCTTTGACCCCACGGCATTTTATTGGATCCGGAACGACCCGTGGGGCGCGACGTTGAGAACTCGTGCGCTCACGCTTGTGGGCTGCCGAGATCCTGCCCCAGCCCGGTGTCGCGATGCCGTCCGAACCCCGCCCCGGTCCCGCCGCCTCCGGCGCGACCTCGATCCTGTGGACCGCCCTCCTGGGGCTCGCCCTGGTGCGCCTCGTCACCGCGCGGCGGCCGGCGGGCGTCGCCGAGGTCGAGCCGGACCCGACCAGCCATCTCGGCCAGGGCGCCAAGTCGTATTCCGGGCGCCCGGCCCAGTGGGTCGCCGATACGGAGGGCGATCGCGGCCGCAAGGCCGAGACGCCGACGGACATTCCGGCCAAGGGCTGGAAGGACGTGCTCACCCGCGTCTATCTCGAATTCCAGAAGGACCGGGTGCTGTCGGTGGCGGCCGGCGTGACCTTCTACACCCTGCTCGCCATCTTCCCGGCGGTGGCGGCGCTGGTCTCGCTCTACGGGCTGTTCACCGATCCGAGCACCATCAACGACCACCTCTCGCTGCTCCAGGGCGTGCTGCCCTCCGGCGCGCTCGAGATCATCGGCGATCAGGTCAAGCGCATCACCGCCAAGGGCAGCACCACCCTCGGCATCACCTTCTTCACCAGCCTCGCCATCTCGCTGTGGAGCGCCAACGCCAGCATGAAGGCGATGTTCGACGCGCTGAACATCGTCTACGAGGAGCGCGAGAAGCGCAGCTTCATCCAGCTCAACCTGCGCTCGCTCGCCTTCACCTTCGGCGCGCTGGTCTTCGTCATCGTGGCGCTCGGCGGCATCGTGGTGCTGCCGGTGGCGCTGAACTTCCTCGGCGATTTCGGCATCCGCATCAGCCCGACCGCCTGGTACGTGGCGCTCCTGCGCTGGCCGGCCCTGCTGGCGGTGCTGCTGTTCGGGCTGGCGCTGCTCTACCGCTACGGCCCCAGCCGCGACCTGCCGCGCTGGCGCTGGGTCACGCCCGGCAGCCTCACCGCCGGGGTGGTCTGGCTCGTCGCCTCGATCGGCTTCTCCTGGTACGTCGGGCATTTCGGCAGCTACAACGAGACCTACGGCTCGCTCGGTGCCGCGATCGGCTTCATGACCTGGATCTGGATCTCGTCGACCATCGTGCTGCTCGGCGGCGAGATCAACGCCGAGCTCGAGCACCAGACCGCGCGCGACACCACCGTCGGCCCCGAGGAGCCGATGGGCACCCGCCGCGCCCGCATGGCCGACACCGTCGGGGCGCCGGCATAACCGGCGCGAGCGCCGGTCCCGCATGGCCACCCGGCGCCGCAGCCCCTCGCCAGATGCGGCGCGCGCCACCATCTTGGGGATCAGGAGAATCAGGCAATCTTCGAGGAGCGGCCCGTGGCCAGCCAAGACATGTCCGACACCGCCGAGACCCGCAGCGAGGCCGAGTGGCGCCGGGAGCTGACAGCCGAGCAGTACCGCGTGCTGCGCGAGCACGGCACCGAGCGCGCCGGCACCAGCCCGTTGAACAACGAGAAGCGCGCCGGCACCTTCGTGTGCGCGGGCTGCGGGCAGCCGCTGTTCGAATCCGCCACCAAGTACGAGTCCGGTTCCGGCTGGCCGAGCTTCTTCGCGCCGATGGAGGGCGCGGTGGAGACGCAGACCGACCGCTCGTTCTTCATGACCCGCACCGAGGTGCACTGCGCCCGCTGCAAGGGCCATCTCGGCCACGTCTTCGAGGACGGCCCGGCCCCGACCGGCCTGCGCTACTGCATGAACGGCGCCGCGATGGGCTTCGAGCCGCAGGAGTGAGCCGAGCCGGGAGGGAGCGTCCCTCCCGGTCGCTCGTCCCGGGGCGGCGGGCTACGCCGCCCCGCGCAGGGAGACCCGGAACAGCTCCCGGAACTCCTCCGCCCCGACCGGCCGGCCGTTGGTCGCCGTCGAGTGGTCCTCGACTGCTCGCGGCACCAGCGCCTCGCACTCGGCCTGCGTCACCCCCATCGCGGCGAGATCGGCCGGCAGGCCAAGGTCGCGGTTGAGCGCCTCGATCGCGGCGGCGAGGTCGGCGCCCTCGGGCAGGGCCATCGCCCGGCGCAACGCTGCGTATTTCCGTTCGCAGGCCGGTGCGTTGAAGCGCAGGACGTGCGGCAGGATCACGGCGTTGAGGGTGCCGTGGTGGAGCCGCTTCGCCTTCAGCCCGCCGAGCGCGTGCGACATCGAGTGGACGGCGCCGAGCCCCTTCTGGAAGGTCATGCCGCCCTCGAGCGCGGCCATCATCATGTCCTCGCGGGCCTCGATGTCGGCGCCGTCCCGGACCGCGCGGGCGAGCGAGCGGACGGCGCGGCCCAGGCCGTCGAGGGCGATCGCCTCGGCCGGCGGGTTGTGGCGCGGGCTCAGGTACGTCTCGATGCAGTGGGTGAGCGCGTCCATGCCGGTGGCGGCGGTGAGGCCCGGCGGCAGGCCGAGCGTCAGCTCGGGATCGCAGATCGCCACGTTCGGGATCATGTGGTGCGAGATGAAGCCGAGCTTGCGCCCGTCGGCGAGCGTGATCAGCGCCGCGCGACCGACCTCGCTGCCGGTGCCGGCGGTGGTCGGTACGGCGATCACCGGGGGCTGGTCGGCCCGGATGCGCGGGATGCCGCCGAGGATCGCCGCGTAGGTGGCGAGCGGTTCCTCGTGGGTGGCGAGCAGCGCCACGCCCTTGGCGAGGTCGAGGGGGGAGCCGCCGCCGACCGCGATCACCGCGTCGCAGCCCTCCGCCGTGAAGCGGTCGCGGGCCTCGATCGTCGCCTCCTCGGTCGGGTTCTCGGGCGTGCCGTCGAAGACCGGGGTCGTCGCCGGCAGGCCGGCGGCCTCGATCACCCGGGCGATCAGCCCCGCCGCCACGACACCGCGATCGGTGACGATCAGCGGCCGGCGCCCCCCGAGGAGCGCCAGTTCCTCGCCGAGCAGCCGGACGGCGCCGCGCTCGAACTGGATCCGGGTGAGGTAGGTGATGAGGCTCATGGGGGCTGCCTGTCGGGACCGGTCCCGGCTCGCCGCGCGCGAGCGACCGGTGGGCGCCGCGAAAGCTCCCGATCCGCTCCTCCCGCGCGCCTCTCGTCCGGGCATTGGCCGCGAGCCTAAGCAGATTTTGCGAAAGTGGCAGCCGGTTTTTCGATAAAAATCTGCGGCGAAACAAGAACCCGAGCGGGCGAAGCGTTGGCGTGCCGACGCAAGCTTGCTCAGGCCGCGGGCGCGCCATGCCGCAAGAGGCCGGCCGCGCAGATCCGCGTCAGGCGCTATGACAGACCGGCCGCCTCCAGCAGCGCCTGCGTGCCGAGACTCGTCGAGTCGAGCAGCGGCACGCCGTCGAGGGTCTGGGGCAGGCGCCAGCCCGGCAGGTTGGTGCTCCAGATCAGCACGGCGTCGGCGCCGTCGCTTACCTCCCAGGCCGCCGCGGCGAGGCGGGCCGGCGCGACCGCAGCAGCCTCGCGGTTCTCGGCGATGCCGAGATGCGCGGTCGCGCCGATCCCGATCCCCGCCTCCCCGAACCGGCCGGCCACCAGGACGGCCTCCTCGGCATCGCCCTGGACCACGAGGCCGACGCGGCGAAACCCCTCGCGGCGCATCCGGTCCCGGGCGGCGAGCGCCGTCGTCACCAGCGGCAGGCCGGTGCGGGCGGTGACCGTCCGGCACAGATCCTCGTCCGGGGTGAAGCCGAGGGCGGCGCCCCGGGTGGCGTTCCAGCACAGGGCGGCGACGCCGGCCTCGGCCAGGAGGTCGGCGGCGGCGACGAATACGACCTCGTCGTAGCCCGCGCCCTTGAGCATCGACCGGTAGGGCACCCGGGCGTAGCAGGCGTCGGCGCGACCGGCGAGGCGGGCCTCCGTCGCCCGCTCGACCACCCGGTTGGAGGAGGGCAGGATCACCCCGAGGGCCGGGAGCAGCGGGGCGGTCATCGCACGGGTCCTTCGGTCAGCCGGGCCACCATCAGGGTTTGGGTGCGGGCGACGTGGGCCTGCATCAGGGCGCGGGCGCGGTCGCCCTCGCGGGCCCGCAGGGCGTCGAGGATCGCTCGATGCTCGGCCAGGGATTCGGCGACGCGGCCGTCGGCCGCCAGCGCGAAGTTGCGGGCCCGTTCGAGGCGCGGGAAGGCCCGGCCGTGCGCCTCGGCGATGGCCGGGCTGCGGGCTGCGGTCACGATCAGCCGGTGAGCCTGTCGGTTGAGGCGCGTATAGGCGTCGCGGTCGTCGTGGGCCGCCTCCAGGGCGTCCTGGATCCGCGCGAGACGGTCGAGCTCCGCGGCGGTGATCCGCTCGGCGGCAAGGCCTGCGCAAAAGCTCTCCAGCGCCACTTCCAGCTCGAACAGCGGCACGAGGTCGGCCGCATCCAGCGGCGTCACCAGGGCGGCCCGGTTGCGCCTGAGCGTCACCAGTCCCTCGCCGGCCAGCAGCTTCAGCGCCTCGCGCACCGGCGTGCGCGACACGCCGAGGCGCGCCACGAGGTCGGGCTCGTTCAGTATCTCGCCGGGGGCCAGCAGGTTGAGCAGGATCAGCCGGCGCAGAGCCGCCGCGGCCTGCTCGGTCAGGGAGGGCTCGGGGCGCTGCGGGCGGGGCGGCGCGTCGTCGGGGGAGGCGGGACGGGGGACAGCCAAGACACTCTCTTGCCGGGACATTCTCTCGCGATAAGGCCCTTCAATGATCGCTACACCAGCCGCCGCGAGAGGCCGGTCAGCCGCTCCATCACGGCGATGCCCCCGATCGTCGCGACGATCAGCACGCCCGACAGCGCCGCGATGGTCACGTCGAGGCGGCCCTCCAGATCCTGCCACATCCGGATCGGCAGCATGTCGGTGGCG
This sequence comes from Methylobacterium sp. ap11, assembly GCF_900110515.1. Classification (NCBI taxonomy): domain Bacteria; kingdom Pseudomonadati; phylum Pseudomonadota; class Alphaproteobacteria; order Hyphomicrobiales; family Methylobacteriaceae; genus Methylobacterium; species Methylobacterium sp. ap11. The sequence continues at coordinate 16,214 of NZ_FOEB01000041.1, forward strand.
GCGTCGCGCAGGAAGAGCGAGACCGGGATGTTGTCGAACGAGGCCATGAAGGCGAGGAAGCCGCCCGACAGGATGCCGGGGCGGATCAGCGGCAGGGTGATGCGGCGGAAGGTGTAGAGCCGCGAGGCCCCGAGGCTCGCCGAGCCTTCGAGCAGGCTGGCCTGCAGCTGGGTCAGGGCCGCCACGGTGTTGCGCACCACGAAAGGAACGCAGACCACCGTGTGGCCCAGCACCAGCGTGAAGACCGAGACCGGCCATCCGAGCAGCGAGAAGAACATCAGGCTCGACAGGCCGAAGGCGAGCGCCGGCAGGATCAGGGGCGAGAGGAAGAAGCTGTCGAGGAGGCGGGCCGAGAGGCGCGGCGAGCGCGCCACCGCCAGCGCCGCCAGCACCCCGAGCCCGATGGCCAGGAGGGTGGCCAGCACCGCGACCGTCAGGCTGTTCTTGAGCGCGTAGTGGAGCTGCCAGGCCTCCATCAGTTCGCCGTACCAGCGCAACGAGTAGCCCGGCGGCGGGAAGCGCAGGGACAACCCGTCGGTGAAGGACACCACCAGCACGATCACCGTGGGGGCGAGCAGCAGCACCACGGCGAGGAGCGCCATCAGGTGCAGGAGGATCTCGAAGCTGAGGCGGTCGAGGGCGGCGGAGAGACGGGACATCGCGGGGGGACCTCAGGCCTGGGCGTAGCCGCGGGCGAGCCGCCCGAGCGCGTTGAAGGCCAGCACCACGGCCAGTACCGCGACGAGGAAGATCACCGACATCGCCGCAGCGAAGGGCCAGTTCTGCAGGGCGATGGCCTGCTGGTAGATGTAGCCCGGCATGAACAGCATCTGCCCGCCGCCGATCAGCGACTGGGTGATGAAGCCGGAGATCGCCGCCGCGAAGGTGAGCACCGCGCCGGCGATGAGGCCCGGCAGGCAGAGCGGCAGGGTCACCCGCAGGAAGGTGCGCCAGCGCCCGGCGCCGAGCGCTTCTGATGCGTCCCACAGGCTCGGGTCGATGCGCGAGAGCGCCGTCATCAGCGGCAGCACCATCAGGGGCATCTGGACCTGCGCCAGCGCCGCCACGAGGCCGCCCTCGGCGTAGAGGAGCCGCAGGGGCGTGTCGATCAGCCCGAGGGAGGAGAGCAGGCTGTTGAGCACCCCCTGGCGCCCTAGGATCACGATCCACGCGAAGGTGCGGATGACGACGCTGGTGAGGAGCGGCGTCAGCACCGCCAGGATGATCAGGCCGCGCACCCAGCCCCCGGCCCGGGTGGCGACGAGCGCCAGCGGCAGGCCCAGCACCAGGCAGGCCGCCGTGACCTTGAGCCCGAGCCACAGCGTGCCGAGGAGCACGCCGAGGCTGAATCCGTCGCCGAGGAAGGCCGCGTATTGCGACAGGCCGATCCCCCCGTCCGCCCCCTTGAGCGACAGCCCGAGGAGCGCGACCAGGGGCGCGGCGAAGAACGCCGCGAAGAACAGCGCGAGCGGGCTCGCCAGCCGCAGCGGATAGGCGGTGACGTCGGCAAGCGGCCGGGCCATCGGGATGTCTCCTGGCAGGAAGAGCCGCTTACAGCTTGATCTCGCGGTTGAACCGCTCGATCCAGGCCGGGCGCTGGGCGTTGATGGTCTTCCAGTCCTGGAAGACGAACTTCTTCTTCAGGTCGTCGGTATCCTTCGCCAGCACCTTGGCGATCTCGCCGGTCATCTTCACCTTGGCGTTGGTCGGCACGATCAGGTAGGGCGCCTGCATCAGCCGGGTCTGGACCGGCTCGGAGATCGCCGCCTCGATCAGCTTGAAGGCAAGCTCGCGGTTGGGCGAGTTCCTGACGATCTGGATCGCGGTCTTGAAGGCGATGGCGCCCTCCTTGGGCGCCACGAACTCCACCGGCACGCCCTTGGCCTTCAGGATCTGGATCGCGTTGAAGTTGCCGGGCGAGATGTCGACCTGGCCCTGCTGGAACAGGGTGGCGAGCGCGCCGGGATTGGCCGCCACCGCCGAGAGGTTGGGCTTGAGCTTCTCCATCGCCTTGAAGGCCGGATCGATGTTCGATTCCGAGCCGCCATGCATCTTGGCGATCTCGACCATGAAGCCGGTGCCGAGCGTCGAGTTCATGTTGGTGATGCCGACCCGGCCCTTGTATTCGGGCCGCCACAGGTCGGCCCAGGAGGTCGGCGGGGTCTTCACCGTGTCGGGGTTGTAGGTCAGGCCGACGACCTGGAAGAAGGCCGCGGGTCCGTGCGGATCCTGCGCGTCGGGGATCAGCTCCTTGAAGGCGGCGCTGCGCTCGACGGGGAAGGGCTCGACCAGATCCTGGGCCAGGGCGGTGAGCGCCGGGCCGGGATCGTGCAGCATCACGTCGATCGGCGGGTTGGCCCTGGCGGCCGAGACCTTGGCGATCTGGTCGACCGACAGCATCGGGTCGAGGACGATCGGGGCGTTGCACGTCTCCTTGCGGAAGGCCGGGACCAGCACGGCCTTGTGCGCCTCCTCCCAGCTCCCCGTGAAGGTGGCGAAGACGAGGGGCCGCGCCTGCGCGAAGGACAAGCCGGGAAACAGCTCCATGGCGCCGAGCGACAGGGCGGTGGTGAGGAGGGTACGGCGATCGAGCATCGACAGGGCTCCTTGGTCGGAAAGAATCAGGCGGCGGCCGGGAAGGCGGAGGCGAGGCCGGGGGCGACGGCGATGCGCACCGGCGTGCCGGGCGGGCGCAAGGAGCCGCCGCCGAGGCGCGGCTCGGCGATCTTGAGCGGGCGGCCCGCCCCCACCCGGACCTCGTGGACGACGGTGGGGCCGAGGGGCAGCGCCATCTCGACGACGCCCGCGATGCCGTCCTCGCCCTCGGTGAGGCGCAGGTGCTCGGGCCGCAGGCACAGGGTCACCCGTGACCCCGGGGCGATCGGGCGGGCGAGCGGCCGGGCCACCACCTCGCCGCCGGCATCGAGGGCGATGCGCGGGCCCTGCGCGTCCTGGCCGACGAGCACGCCGGGCACCGCGTTGGCCGAGCCCACGAAGGTGTTCACGAACAGGGAATCGGGCGCGTCGTAGACGGTCGTCGGGGGGGCAAACTGCTCGAGCCGCCCGTTCGAGAGCACCGCCACCCGGTCGGAGAGCGACAGGGCTTCCTCCTGGTCGTGGGTGACGAGGAGCGTGGTCACCCCGGCGACGCGCTGGAGCCGCTTCACCTCGATCTGCATGTCGAGGCGCAGGTTCTTGTCGAGGGCCGCGAAGGGCTCGTCGAGGAGCAGCACCGCCGGCCGGATGGCGAGCGCGCGGGCGAGCGCCACCCGCTGCTGCTGGCCGCCGGAGAGCTGGCGCGGGTAGCGCGCCCCGGCATGGCCGAGCTGCACGAGGTCGAGCAGGCGGCGCGCCTCCGCCGTCTGCTCGGCCCGGGGCGCGCCCCGAGCCGCGAGGCCGTAGGCGACGTTCTCGGCCACCGACAGGTGCGGGAAGAGGGCGTAGTTCTGGAAGACGATGCCGACGGCGCGCCGGCTCGGCGGCAGGGCGTCGATCACCTCGTCGGCGACGATCACCCGTCCCTCGGTCTGGCGCAGGAAGCCGGCGACGATGCGCAACAAGGTGGTCTTGCCGCAGCCCGAGGGCCCGAGCAGCGAGATCAGCTCGCCGCCGCGGATGTCGAGGTTGACGTTTTCCACGGCGACCGCGCCGCCGTACCGGTGGGTGATGCCGTCGAGCACGACGGACCGGCCCTCCGCCTGACCCTGGCTGCGTCGTCCGGTTGCTGTCACGGTTGCGGCCTTCCTGCGGCATCGATCTTGCTGCCGAGACCATCGCAAATCGTATGCCATTTTCGGGAAAGACCATGCCTAGCCACCACTTGCACAATCGAGGTTTCGCATGAGCACGGAGCTGTGGCGTCTCTCGGCGGTCGAGCTCGGCCGGCTCTTCGCGAGCGGGCGCGCCTCGCCGGTCGAGGCGCTGGAGGCCGCGCAGGCCCGGGCCGCCGCCTGGGAGCCGTACCTGAACGCGCTCTCGCGGGAGAATCCCCGAGCGCGAGCCGAGGCCGAGGCGAGCGCCGCTCGCTGGCGGGCGGGCGCGCCGCTCTCGCCCCTCGACGGCGTGCCGATGACCGTGAAGGAGTTTCTCGTCACCGAGGGGATGCCCTCGACCTATGCCGAGCCGGGCGAGGCGCCGGCCGCGATGCAGGACGAGCTGCCGGTGGCCCGGATGCGGCAGGCCGGGCTCGTGACGCTGGCCAAGACCACGATGCCGGAATTCGCCGTGCAGGGTTTTACGGCATCTGCCCGTTTCGGCGTCACCCGCAACCCCTGGAACCCGGCCCTCACCCCCGGCGGCTCGACCGGCGGGGGCGCCGCCGCGACGGCCGCCGGCTACGCGCCGATCGCGCTCGGCACCGATGGCGGCGGCTCGCTGCGCCGGCCCGCGGCCCATACCGGCCTCGTCGGCCTCAAGAGCAGCCTCGGCCGGGTGCCGCGGCTCGGCGGGCTGCCCTCGCCGCTCCTCGATTTCGAGGTCGCGGGCGCGCTCACCCGCACCGTCGCCGACACCCGGGCGGTGCTGCGCCTGATGCAGGGGGCCGATCCGCGGGTGCTGTGGTCGGGCTTCACGGTCGCGCCGCGCATCGACCGGCCCCTGCGCGCCCGCTACGTCGAGCGCATCGGCGAGGCCCCCCTCGATCCGGTCGTCGCCGCGTCGTGCCGGCGGGCACTCGCCGAGCTTCGGGCGATCGGGGTCGCGGTCGAGGAAGGCCCGCTACCCGTCGACATCGCCGGGCTCAACGCCCTGTGGCCGGAGATCGGCAAGATCGGCATCGCCCGGCTGTTCGCGGCCGACCCGGCGCTCGCCGCCCGGGCGAGCGCACCCTACCGGGCGATGGCGGAGGAGGGCGCGCGGGCGCCCGCGACGCTGCTCTGCGACATCGTCGAACGGGTCCAGGGCCTGCGCAACGCGGCGAGCGCGGCCTTCGCGGAGATCGATCTCCTCGTCACGCCGTCGGCCGCGGCGATGCCCTGGGCGGCGGACGCGGTCTACCCCGAGGTGATCGACGGGCAGCCGGTCGGTCCGCGCGGCCATGCGGTCTATTCGGGCTGGGTCAACGCCGCGGCGCTGCCGGCCGTGAGCCTGCCGGTCGATCCCGCGCCGGACGGAATGCCGATCGGCCTCCACCTCGTGGCCGGGTTCGGCCGCGACGACCTTCTCCTCGACGTGGCCGAGGCGCTGGAGAGCCGCCGGCCCTTCGCGGATCGCTGGCCGGTCCTGCCCGGGGAGGTCTCCCGATGAGCGGCGGCATCTCGGTCCACGCGGTCGACGTGGCGGAGGGGCGCCCGGCGCTCGGCCTCGCGGTCACCCTGGCGGTGATCGAGGCGGCGGGCCCGCGCCTGGTCGCCGAAGGCGTGATCGGGCCGGACGGCAGCTTCGACCACCCGGTGGTGCGCGGCGTCGGGATCGGGCGCGGCACCTACGAAGCGGTCTTCCACCTCGGCGACTATTTCACCGCGCAAGGACGGCCGGGCCCGCACTTCCTCGACCGGGTGCCGTTCCGCTTCACGGTGGTGGAGGCGCATGAGCACCATCACCTGCCGCTGAAGTTCACGCGCTTCGGCTACGCGGTGTTTCGGGGCATCTGACCCCGCCGCGGAGCAGGGGGGCGAGCTCGCCGATGGGCCCGGGCCGGCCGAACAGGAAGCCTTGCGCCGCGACGCAGCCCGCCTCCCGCAGGGCGGAGAGCTGGGCTTCGGTCTCGACGCCCTTGGCGGTCGCCCGCATGCCCAGCGCGCCCGCCAGGGCGACGACCGCCCGCACGAAATCCGCGGTCTCCGGCGTCGCCACCGAGGCGGCCAGCGCCCGGTCGAGCTTGACCTGGCCGAAGGGCAGCCGGCGCAGGGCGCCGAGGGAGGACGCCCCGGCGCCGAAGGCGTCGAAGGCGATCCCGACCCCGAGGGCGGCGAGGTCCTTCAGCCGTCCGCTCTCCGCCGCGATGGCCGCCTCGGCGACGTCGAGCTCGAGGCGCTCGGGGGCCTGGCCCGTCGCCTGGAGCGCGTCCCGGATCGCAGCCACGAAGCCCGCCTGGCGCAGCTGCCCGCCCGCGACGTTCACCACCACGCGGATCTCCGGCGACATTTCGCGCGCCTCGGCGAGCGCGGTGCGCAGGACCCACTCGCCGAGCGGCGCGATCAGACCGGTCTCCTCGGCGAGCGGCAGGAAGGCGGCCGGCGCCAGGGTGCCGCGGGTCGGGTGGTGCCACCGCGCGAGCGCCTCGAGCGCGGTCACCCGCCCGCTCGTGAGGTCGAAGACCGGCTGGTAGTGCAGCGAGAACGCGCCGCGGCGCAGGCCCTCGCGCAGATCGGATTCGGTGCGCCGGCGCTCCTCCGCCGCCCGGTCCATGGCGGCGGCGAAGTGCCGGAAGGTGTTTCGGCCCTCGGACTTCGCCCGGTAGAGCGCGAGGTCGCCGCGCTTGAGCAGGGTGTCGGCGTCGAGGCCGTGCTCGGGCGCGAAGGCGATGCCGATGCTGACGCCGATCACCGCCTCCTGCCCGCCGAGATCGACCGGCCGGCGCAGGGCCGCGACCAGCCGCTCCGCGGTGGTGGCGGCGGAACGGGCGTCCGCCTCGCCGCCGAGCAGGATCGCGAACTCGTCGCCGCCGAGGCGCGCCGGCAGGTCCTCGCGGCGCAGGCAGGCGCGGATGCGCCCCGCCACCTCGCGCAGCAGGGTATCGCCGGCGAGATGGCCGAGCGTGTCGTTGACCGCCTTGAAGGCGTCGAGGTCGAGGCAGAGCAGGCCGCAGCTCCCGCCGTGGCGCCGCAAGGCGGCGAGGCGCTGGTCGAGGCTGTCGCGGAAGAGCGCCCGGTTCGGCAGCCCGGTCAGGGCGTCGTGCCGGGCCAGGTGGGCCACCTGCGCCTCGGCCGCCTTGCGGGCGGTGATGTCGGTGTAGGTCCGCACCGCCCCGCCGGTGGGCAGCGGCACTGTGCGGATCTCCAGCACGGTGCCGTTCGCCCGCTCGTGCTCGTAGGTGCGGGGCTGGATCGCCAGGGGGGCGTGGGCCAGGACCTCGCGCAGCGTGCCGTCGCACCGGGCGAAGTCGTCCTGCGCCATCTGGTGGCGGCGCACCGCGTCGAAGCTCGGGGCGTCCCGCATCATCTCCCGCGGCAGGTCGAGGAGCGCGAGGGCGCGCTCGTTGCACACCCGTACCGCCCCGGCCGCGTCGATCATCAGGAGGCCCTGGTCCATATGCGCCAGGGTGGCGTCGAGGAGGGCGGTGCTGGCGCGCAGCTCGGTCTCGGCCCGGTCGATCTCGGTCACGTCCTGCACGGTGCCGAACAGGGCGGTCGCGGTGCCGGCCGCGTCCTCGTTGCAGATGCCGTGCGAGACGACGACCCGCTCCTCGCCGTCGCGCCGCACGAGCCGGGCCTTGAAGTGGAAATCTGTCCGGTTCTCGCGCGCCGCGGACACGAGGTCCGCGACCCGCGCCCGGTCGTCCGGGTGATAGTAGGACAGGGCCTCCTGGACGCCGGCAGGGGGCGCGCCCGGCGCCAGCCCGTGCATGCGGCAGACCTCGTCCGACCAGGTCATGACGCCGGAGGCGAGATCGACGCGCCAATGGCCGATATGGGCCATCTGCTCGGCGAGCGTCAGGTAGCGGTTGGCCTCCGACAGGGCCGCCTCGCTCGCCCGCCGGCGAGCGGCCTCGGTCTCGCTGGCGACGCGGGCCTCGTAGTGGCGCAGCTGGGCCACCACCACCTCGCCGAGGTCGCGCAGGCGCTCCACCTCGGCATCCGGCATCCGCCGCGGGACCGTGTCGGCGATGCAGAGAGTGCCGAGCGGCAGGCCCGTCGCGAGCGAGAGCGGGATGCCGACGTAGAACCGCACCGCGAACGGCCCGGTGACGATCGCCCGGTCGCGGAACCGCGGATCGATCGCGGCGTCCTCGACCACCAGCGGGGCCTCGCTCATGACGGCGTGGTCGCAGAACGCCGCCCCGCGAGGGGTCGGGCCGAAGGCGATGCCGGAGGCCGCCTTGCACCACAGCCGGTCGGCGTCGACCAGCGAGATCCAGGCATGCGGGACGGCAAACAGCGTGCGGGCGAGCCGGCAGACCGCGTCGAAATGCGCCTCCGGCGGCGTATCGAGGATGCCGAGGGCGCGCAGGCTGGAAAGGCGGTCGGCCTCCCGCGGGGGAACGAGATGCATCGCGACGCTCCTCTCCGGCCCGGCACCGGGATGCGATCGTTGGGGCAGACCAGGAATGTCGAAAACCCTAAGGGCGCGTTAACCCGGGCGGCAGCACCGGCTGCCGGGGGAAGCGCCGCCCGCCGCCTCGCGCAGGCGGCGCGACCGCCCGTCAGGCCGTCAGCGCCCGGCTGATCACGATCCGCTGGACGTCGCTCGTCCCCTCGTAGATCTGGCACACCCGCACGTCGCGATAGATCTGCTCGACCGGATAATCCGCCAGGTAGCCGTAGCCGCCGTGGATCTGGATCGCGTCGGAGCACACCGCCTCCGCCATCTCGGAGGCGAAGAGCTTGGCCATTGCCGCCTCCTTCAGGCAGGGCTGCCCGGCATCGCGCAGCCGCGCCGCGTTCAGCACCAGGAGACGCGCGGCCTCGATCTTTGTGGCCATGTCGGCGAGCCGGAAGGCCACCGCCTGGTGCCCCATCAGCTTCTGGCCGAAGGTCTCGCGCTCGCCCGCATAGGCGAGCGCCGCCTCGAACGCCGCGCGGGCCATGCCCACCGCCTGGGCGGCGATGCCGATGCGCCCGCCCTCGAGGTTGGCAAGCGCGATCTTCAGCCCTTCGCCTTCCTGGCCGAGCATCAGGTCCGGGGTGAGCTCCATGTCCTCGAACACGATCTGGGCGGTGTCCGAGGCGCGCTGCCCGAGCTTGTGCTCGATGCGCGCCACTGTGTAGCCGGGGGTCTTCGTCGGCACGATGAAGGCCGAGATGCCGCGCTTGCCCGCCTCCGGGTCGGTCACCGCGAACACGATGGCGAGATCCGCATTCGCCCCCGAGGTGATGAACTGCTTGGTGCCCGACAAGACCCAGGCATTGCCCGAGCGCCGCGCCCGGGTCTTGAGCGCGGCGGCGTCCGAGCCGGCGCCGGGCTCGGTGAGACAGAAGGCGCCGAGCTGCTCGCCGCGGGCGAGGGGGCCGAGGAACCGCGCCTTCTGCTCGTCGCTGCCGAACTTCAGGATCGGCATGCAGCCGACCGAGTTGTGCACGCTCATCACCGTCGAGACCGCGCCGTCGCCGGCCGCCACCTCCTCAATGGCGAGCGCGTAGGCGACGTGGTCGGCGGCGGCCCCGCCATGCTCCTCGGGCACCAGCATGCCCATGAAGCCGAGCGCCCCCATCTCGGCGATCGCCTCGCGGGGAAAGCGCGCCTCCCGGTCCCATTCGGCCGAGAACGGCTTCAGCCGCTCGCGCGCGAAGCTGCGGGCGGTGTCGCGGATCAGGATCTGGTCGTCGCTCAGCATCCGGCTCTCTCCTGGGGGTGTTCGCATCGGCACGTCGATGCGAACACGTTCGGCGCACTGGCGCCGGCGCCCGTTCGGGCTTGCCCGGCGCGGTCGAACGGGTCCGTTCGGCCGCGCCGGGAATCCTCACTTGGGCTGCATGCGCAAAGCCCCGTCGAGGCGGATGACCTCGCCGTTAAGCATCGGGTTGTCGATGATCGCCATCGCGAGCCTGGCATACTCCTCCGGCCTGCCGAGGCGGGAGGGGAACGGCACCGCGGCGCCGAGCGAATCCTGGACCTCCTGCGGCAGGCCGCGCAGCATCGGCGTCTCGAAGATGCCCGGTGCGATGGCGCAGACCCGGATGCCGGAGGGTGCGAATTCCCGCGCCGCCGGCAGGGTCAGTCCGACGATGCCGGCCTTCGAGGAGGCGTAGGCCGCCTGGCCCACCTGGCCCTCGAAGGCCGCGATCGAGGCGGTGGAGATGACGACGCCGCGCTCGCCCCCCTCCAGCGGGTCGAGGGCGAGCGCGCCGGCCGCCACCAGCCGCATCAGGTTGAAGCTGCCGATCAGGTTGACCTGGATCACCTTGGCGTAGGCCTGGAGTTCGAGGGGGCCGTTGCGCCCGACGATCCGGCCGGCAGTCGCGACGCCCGCGCAATTGACCAGGATGCGGGCCGGGCCATGCGCCTCGGCCGCCCGGGCGACCGCCGCCTCGGCGCTGGCGGCGTCGGCGACGTCGCAGGCGAGGGCGAGCCCGCCGATCTCGGCGGCGACCTCCGCCGCGGCGCCCTCGTTGAGGTCGAGGAGCGCGACCCGCGCGCCCGCCGCGGCCAGCGCCCGGCCGGTCGCCGCCCCGAGGCCCGATCCGCCGCCCGTCACGATCGCGGCTACGCCGTTGACGTTCATGCCTCATCCTCCCGTGATCGATGCCCCACTCGTCCGGTGGGTGAGCCCCGTCGCGCGCGGCCCGTGCTCCCGCCCGTGGCGAAGGGCGGACCGGTCTGCTACGCGATCGTATCGTTGGCCCCATCGCTATGGGGCGGACCTGCCATCGTCAAGGCGCGCCGGATCAGGCGACGACAAGCGCCGGACGACAACCATTCGGGGGGAGGGCAGCGCATGGACCCGTCGTCGCACGAGGCCGGGCAGGGCGGACCGCTCGCAGGCCTGCGCATCGTCGAGTTCGCCGGGATCGGCCCAGGGCCCTTCGCGGCGATGCTGCTCGCCGACATGGGCGCCGACATCGTCCGGCTCGACCGGCCCGGCGGCGCCGACCCCTATTCGAAGAACGTGGTGGCGCGGGGCCGCCCGAGCGTGACGGTGGATCTCAAGGACCTGGACGACCTCGCCGGTACCCTGGCGCTGCTCTCCCGGGCCGACGCCCTGATCGAGGGGTTTCGCCCCGGCGTGATGGAGCGCCTCGGTCTCGGGCCCGACGCGGTGCTCGCCCGCAACCCGCGCCTCGTCTACGGCCGCATGACCGGCTGGGGCCAGGACGGTCCCCTCGCCAAGGCGGCGGGGCACGACATCACCTACCTGGCGGTGACCGGTGCGCTGGCGGCGATCGGTCCCGAGGAACGGCCGGTGCCGCCGCTCAATCTCGTCGGCGATTACGGCGGCGGCGCGCTCTATCTCGTCGCCGGGATCCTCGCCGGGCTGCTCTCGGCCGGGCGGACCGGGCGGGGCCAGGTGGTCGACGCCGCGATCTGCGACGGGGCCGCATCCCTGATGGCGATGTTCTCCGAGCTCGCCTCGCAGGGGCGCTGGAGCGACCGGCGCGAAGCCAACCTCCTCGACGGCGGCGCGCCCTGGTACCGCACCTATGCCTGCAGCGACGGGCACCACGTCGCCCTCGGGCCGCTCGAGCCGCACTTCTACGCCCTCTTTCGCCGCCTGACGGGCCTCGACGCCGATCCCGATTTCGACCGGCGCGACGACCCGGCGATGTGGCCGGTCCTGCGGCGCAAGCTCGAGATCCTGTTCGCCGGTCGCACCCGGGACGAGTGGTGCGGGCTTCTCGAAGGCACGGATTCCTGCCTCGCGCCGGTCCTCACCCTCGGCGAGGCGCCGCACCATCCCCATCTCGCCGCACGGCAGAGCTTCGTCACCCACGAAGGTACGGTCCAGCCCGCTCCGGCGCCCCGTTTCTCGGCGACGCCTTCCGCGATCCGCTCGGTGCCCGCGCCGCTCACCCTGGCCGAGGCCCTGCGACGGTGGAGCGGGGAGGGGAGTTCTGGAAGCTGAGCCGGAGAAAGGGTGTTGACGGGCCGAACGCCTGAGCCTATACGACCACCCATCGGCGCCGGCCGCGACAGCGGCCCGGGCGCTGAGCCATCTTCGAGACAGTCCGGGCCGGCAAGCCTGACCTTGGTCAGGCGCTGGTCCTGTTTTCGCCGATGGATGCCGGGTTCGCCCGGCCCGCTCTTTGACAAGTTCATACGAGAAAGAGAAGCGTGGACGGCGTCGTCCCTGCGGGCTGGTTTCTTCGAAACCAGCTGTGAGTAGGATGATGCTGGTCCGACGTTTCGGTGCTCACACGATTTGGTGGAAACGCCGGTCGGTCGTGAGCCTCCGTTACTATTGTGATCAGCT
>NZ_FOEB01000044.1:0-19524 GCF_900110515.1 Methylobacterium sp. ap11
CATCTGGCGGCGGAACTCCACCGGGTACGGGGGACGGGTTCTCGGCATGGCAAAAACACCTCACGCGAAAGCGCTCTCAGTGTCCACCGATCCGGGGCAATCCCACATCAACCGCGCCACCGTGCATCGCGCGGCCACGATCCCCTCCCGGGCCAGTTGCCGCCAGACCCCGGATCAAGTCCGGGGCAAGCTCTTCCGTACGCCGCAGACGCGGAAGTTGGCCATGAACATGCGCTGGATCTCGATCGCCAAGGCATCGCACTGCGAGCGCGAACCGGTTGCTTGTCGGGATCGGCACGCCGGGCGGCATGCAGATCGTCGGTCGACGGGGCGATCGGCAGCACCCTGCAGATCGGTCTCATCCCGAGGCTCTCGAAGGACGATCCCGTAAGCCTCCCGATGATCGTCGATGAGGCTGATCATGGCCACGACCGGCGGTCGAGCTCGGCAAACGCGAAGTACGCGCTCGCCTTGCGCAGGATTTCGTTGGCCTGGCGTAACTCACGGTTCTCCCGCTCGAGCGCCTTGATCCGCTCGCGCTCGTCCGCCGTCTGGCCGGGACGCACGCCCTGATCCCGTTCGGACTGGCGCACTTGGTTCTCAGCGTCTCGCCCGAGCAGCCGATCTTGGCCGAAATCGACTGGATCGCCGACCATTGCGAGCCGTGCTCGCCCTCGTGGTCGCGCACCATTCGCACCGTGCGCTCGCGCACCTCGGGGAAAACGGGGCTTTTCGCGACGCCATGGCTCCATTCTCTCGGAAGGGGGGCCTCCGGGAAACACGGGGCGGTTCAGAACCCGGGCCCGCCGTCCTTTGGTGAACCCGAGAATTTCCGCTTAGACTCGCGGCGTGTGGCGCCGCCGTGCGCCGATTCCCGACGCCGGGCGAAGCCGGCGTCGCCAGACCGGAGCGAGGCCCCGCATGCCGGACGACCGCTACCACAAGACCACGCTCGGCAACCGCCGCCTGCACTCCGAGACCCTGATGCTCGGCTACGGCTACGATCCCGCCCTGTCCGAGGGAGCGGTGAAGCCGCCGGTCTTCCTCACCTCGACCTTCGTGTTCACCTCCGCCGAGCACGGCAAGGACTTCTTCGACTACGTCTCGGGCCGGCGCGAGCCGCCGGCCGGCGAGGCGGCGGGCCTCGTCTATTCGCGCTTCAACCACCCCAACAGCGAGATCGTCGAGGACCGCCTGGCGGTGTTCGAGGAGGCGGAGGCAGCCCTCCTGTTCTCGTCGGGCATGTCGGCCATCGCCACCGTGATCCTGGCCCATGCCCGGCCCGGCGACGTGGTGCTGCACTCCCAGCCGCTCTACGGCGGCACCGAGACGCTGATCGCCAAGACGCTGGCCGGGTTCGGCATCGGCGCCGTCGGCTTCCAGGACGGCACCGACGAGGCGAGCATCGCGGCCGCCGCCGACGCGGCGCAGGCCCTGGCGAAGGAGGGCGGCGGGCGCGTCAGCGTCGTGATGGTCGAGACGCCCTCGAACCCCCTCAACACCCTCGTCGACCTGGCGCTGGTGCGCGCCGCCGCCGACCGGATCGGCGCCGGGCAGGGCGGCCGGGCGCCGGTGGTCGTGTGCGACAACACCCTGCTCGGCCCGCTCTTCCAGCATCCCCTGCGCTTTGGTGCCGACATCTCGGTCTACTCGCTGACGAAGTATGTCGGCGGCCACTCGGACCTCATCGCCGGGGCGGCGCTCGGCTCGGCGGCCAGGATGAAGCCGGTGCGGCTGCTCCGCTCGGCGATCGGCACCCAGCTCGATCCGCATTCGTGCTGGATGCTCGGGCGCTCGCTCGAGACCCTGACGCTGCGGATGGAGAAGGCCAACCGCAACGGCGAGATCATCGCCGAGCGCCTGCGCGCCCACCCGAAGGTGACGCGGCTCCACCACCTCGGCCACCTCGAGCCCGGCTCCGGCGCGGCGCGGGTCTACGCCGCGCAATGCGCGGCACCCGGCTCGACCTTCTCGTTCGACGTCGCGGGCGGCGAGGCGGAAGCGTTCCGGGTGCTCAACGCGCTCCAGCTGTTCAAACTCGCGGTGAGCCTGGGCGGCACCGAATCGCTGGCGAGCCACCCGGCCTCCACCACCCATTCGGGAGTGCCGAAGGCGGTGCGCGACCGGCTCGGCGTCACCGACGCGACCATCCGGGTCTCGATCGGCATCGAGCATCCGGAGGATCTGGCGGCCGACTTGCAAGCGGCTCTCGCCACCCTGGATTGAAAAGCGCCGGGCGCGGCCCGTTTTGGCTTGCCCCGGCGGGGCCCCTCCGCATGATGGCGCCGCCCCGGCCGCGCCTCGTCGGCGGGGCCCCCTCCCGCGAACCGAGAAGGCCCCGCCGCTCCCGATGACCGAGCACGCCGCGTCCGGCTCCTACAAGGAAGTCATCCTGTTCCTGGTCACCGCCGGGATCGTGGTGCCGCTGTTCCACCGCCTGCGCGTCAGCCCGGTTCTCGGCTTCATCGGGGCGGGCGCGCTGCTCGGGCCCTCCGGCCTCGGGCGGCTCACCGAGACGGTGCCGTGGCTGGGTGCCGTGACGATCTCGAACCGCACCGAGATCGCGCATCTCGCCGAGCTCGGCGTGGTGTTCCTGATGTTCATGATCGGGGTCGAGCTGTCCTGGGAGCGCCTGCGCATCCTGCGCCGCCTCGTCTTCGGCCTCGGTTCGCTGCAGGTCGCGGTGTCGGGCCTCCTCGTCGCGGCGGTGCTGATGGCGCTCGAGGTCCCGCCCACCGCCGCGATCCTGGTCGGGCTGGCGCTCGCGCTCTCCTCCACCGCCATCGTGCTGCCGGTGTTGGCCGAGCAGAAGCGCCTCAACACGCCGGCGGGCCGGGCGAGCTTCGCGGTGCTGCTGTTCCAGGACCTCGCCGTCGCGCCGGTGCTGTTCGCCATCGCGGTGCTGGGCCGCAAGGACGGCGACGCGGTGACGGGGCTCGCCATCGCGCTCGGCCAGGCCGCGGTGGCGCTGGCGCTCCTCGTCGGCGCCGGGCGGCTGGGCCTGCGCCCGCTGTTCCAGCTCGTCGCCCGCACCCGCAGCCCCGAATTGTTCATGGCGGCCTGCCTCCTCGTCATCGCGGCCACCGCCCTCGTCGCCGCGGCGAGCGGCCTGTCGATGACGCTCGGCGCCTTCGTCGCCGGGCTGCTGCTCGCCGAGACCGAGTACCGCCGGGCGATCGAGGCGACGATCGATCCGTTCAAGGGCCTGCTGCTCGGGGTGTTCTTCGTCTCGGTCGGCATGGGCATCGACCCGGCGGTGCTGATGAAGACGCCGCTGACCATCCTGGGGTTGGCCGTCGGGCTCCTCGTCCTCAAGGGCGGGGTCATCCTCGGCATCGGCATGGCGCTGCGCCTGCCCCGGGCGGTGGCGCTCGAATCCGCCCTCCTGCTCGGGCCCGGGGGCGAGTTCGCCTTCGTGCTCGTCGGCAGCGCGCTCGCCGTCGGCCTCGTGCCCGACGATCTCGGCCAGGCGGCCCTCGTCGTCACCACCGCCACGATGGTGATGATTCCCGGTCTGGCCGCGCTCGCCCGCCGCCTCGGCCGGCGGATCGACCGGACCGCGCTCGGCCGCGCCCGGGCCGAGCCGCCCCCGGCGGATCGGCAGCCCGGCCGGGTGATCGTCGCGGGCTACGGCCGGGTCGGCCAGCTCGTCGCCGAGATGCTGGCCCGCCACAAGGTGCCCTACATCGCCCTCGACATGGACGCCGCCCGCGTCGCCGACCAGCGCCGCCTCGGCAACCCGGTCTATTTCGGCGATTCGGCCAATCCCGACCTCCTGCGCCGCTGCGGCATCGACACCGCCCGGGCGCTGGTCGTCACCCTCGACCAGCCGCGCGCCGTCGAGGCGGTGGTGGCGGCCGCCCGGACCGAGCGGCCGGACCTGACCATCGTGGCCCGGGCGCGCGACGCCCGCCACGCCACCGCCCTCTACGAGATGGGCGTGGACGATGCCGTGCCCGAGACGATCGAGGCCTCGCTCCAGCTCTCGGAGGCCGTGCTGGTCGATGTCGGGGTGCCGATGGGCCTCGTCATCGCCTCGATCCACGAGCGCCGCGACGAGTTCCGGGCGATCCTGCGCCGCAAGGAGGCGCCGCCGGCTCCCGCCTTCCAGGCCCGCCGCACCGTGGGCAAGACCTCGTGAGCGGGCTCGGCGCGCAGCAGGAGGCGGCGCTCAAGGCGGTGTCGGACTGGCTGAAGCGCGGCAGCCCGCAGGTCTTCCGCCTGTTCGGCTTCGCCGGCACCGGCAAGACCACGCTGGCCAAGCGCCTCGCCGAGGACGTCGACGGCGGGGTGCTCTTCTGCGCCTATACCGGCAAGGCGGCCTCGGTGATGCGCGCGCGGGGCTGCCCCGACGCCTCGACCATCCACAGCCTGATCTACCGCACCCGCGAGGATACCGAGGGCGGGCCGGCCTTCACCCTCAACCGCACCGGGCCGGTCAGCAAGGCGGCCCTCGTCGTGATCGACGAATGCTCGATGGTCGACGGCGACCTCGGCAACGACCTCCTCTCCTTCGAAACCCCGGTGCTGGTGCTGGGCGATCCGGCGCAGCTGCCGCCGGTGAAGGGCGGCGGCTTCTTCACCGAGGCCGAGCCCGACGTGATGCTGACGGAGGTCCACCGCCAAGCCGCCGACAACCCGATCGTGCGCCTCGCCATGACGGTGCGCGAGGGCGGGCGGCTCGAGTTCGGTTCTTACGGCGACAGCCGGGTGATCCCGCGCCGCGCCATCGACCCTCAGACGGTGCTCGCCGCCGACCAGGTGCTGGTGGGCATGAACCGCACCCGGCGGCTCTACAACGGCCGCATCCGCGAGCTGATCGGCCATGTCGACCCGATGCCGGCCGTGGGCGAGAAGCTGGTCTGCCTGCGCAACGACCGCACCAAGGGCCTGCTCAACGGCTCGACCTGGACCGTCCAGGCCCTGCGCGCCGCCCCCCGCCCCGACCTCGTGCGCCTCGACGTGGTGCCGGAGGACGACCCGGCCGTGCGCCGCAAGCCCCAGGACATCCGGGTCCTGCGCTCGGTGATCGCCGGCAGCGACGAGGAGGTGCCGGCGATCCTGCGGCGCGAGACCGAGGAATTCACCTACGGCTACGCGCTCACCGTGCACAAGGCGCAGGGCTCGCAATGGGACAAGGTGGTGCTGTTCGACGAATCCTACGCCTTCCGCGAGCACCGGGCGCGCTGGCTCTACACGGCGCTGACCCGGGCGGCGGAGGCGATCACCGTGGTGGTGTAGGAGCTCGAGCGCCTTGCGCATCCGCGTTCGTGCGCTACCCTGCCGGCATGTCGATCGAAGTGTCTTACACCTTGCGAAAGGCCGAGCCCGGGGCGCTGCTCCGGGAACTCGACGATGTCTGCATCACGACCGACGTGACGACCGACGACGGGGACACGATCGCTGCCGGCACGGAAGGTACGGTTGTCGCGGTTTGGAATGGGGGCGAGGCCTACGATGTCGAGTTTCCGGAGCCGATGGGCGCGCTGGCGACGGTGAAGGCTGCCAATCTCGTGCGCGTCGGACGCTCGGTCCCTTGAGCGAGGATGGGTGGCGTCCGGCCCTTGAAGTGCCCGGCAGCAAGCTTGTTCATTATTTGCTGAACGTCGATCATCCCAAGGGCGGTCCGAAAGCACGATTCTTCCTGGCCTTCGGCTTCGATCCGGCACAGCCCGAGGTCATGGCGGAAGCCCTCATCGTGCAGGCCACCGACGCTCGGTGTATCCTGTACCCCGCGGAGCACGGGCCGTACCGTCGGATGATCGTCGAAGGACCGATGGAGACGCCGGACGGCCGCCTGCCACGGGTCCGCAGCGTCTGGCAATTGCAGGATGGATCGATGTGGCGTCTCGTGACTGCCGTGCCGCTCACCGGACGCAATGGGCGCTGATCAAGCGGTGTGCCGAGCAACGTCAAGCCGGGTGGGAGGTGGTGTCTTGGTCGAAGCCCCGGAGACGACGCGACCGAAGAGTTGCGGAGGCTGGTCCGTGAAGGTCTTGAGAGCGGGCCGAGTCCGTGGGAGACCATGGCCGAGGTGAAAGCCGAGGCGCGCCGGCGGCTTGAGGCCTTTCTCGCGGAATCCAACCCAGATGTCCTGGCGCATGGGCCTCACGCCGGCCCGTCTCGCGCCACGATCCCCAGCACGGCGGCGACCGCCTCCGAGGGCGATGAGGCCGCACTGTCGATGACGAGATGCGGCCGGTCCCACGGTTCGTAGTCGAGGCGCTGGACCGTTTCCCAAGAGGGCTGGACCAGGCCGGGAATGTCGGAGGTCCGCCCTTCGACCCGGCGGCGATGCTCTTGCGCGTCCGGGCACACGACTTCGACCTCGATCAACCGCACCGACGCCCGGGCGGCCACCGCGCGCCATCCCTGGCGGCTGGCGGCGACCGGGTTGACGCAATCGGCCACGACGACCCGCCCATCACTCAGATTCGCGCCCGCCAGGGCTTGCGCCACCGCGTAGCCGGACGCGCCGATACTGCCCGCCGGCACGCCCCCATCCCGCATCGCCTGCTCGATGATGTCGATGCGCAGATGGGTCGCCGCGAGGATTTTGGCGACGGCGTGGGAGATGGTGGTCTTCCCTGCTCCGGGCAGGCCGGCGAACACGATGAGCATTGGAACCGGCTCCTGGTTGTTGGACTCGCAATGCAAAGACAGCGACGCGCCTCCCCGGCCTAGCCGGAGCGCATCACCCAGCGTCAGGGTCGCCGGTACCCGGAACCGCGCTCCGCACCCCGGCCTGCCTGGACGAACGGCCCCGCAATTCCCACCTACGCCGCAGTACGACGAAGACAGCCTGCCCCGGAGAGACATCCTTGGCCAACGACGACGCGGGGGGCGCCCCCCGCATGCATGCGACGACGATCCTGATGGTGCGCAAGGGCGGCCGGGTGGTGATCGGGGGCGACGGGCAGGTCAGCCTCGGCCAGACCATCGTCAAGGGCAATGCCCGCAAGGTGCGGCGGCTGGCCAAGGGGTCGGTGATCGGGGGGTTCGCCGGCGCCACCGCCGACGCCTTCACGCTGTTCGAGCGGCTGGAAGCGAAGCTCGAACAGTATCCGGGCCAGCTCACCCGCGCCTGCGTGGAGCTCACCAAGGACTGGCGCACCGACCGCTACCTGCGCCGCCTCGAGGCGATGATGCTGGTCGCCGACAAGGACGTGAGCCTGCTCCTGTCGGGCGCCGGCGACGTGCTGGAGCCCGAGGGCGGCGTGATGGCGATCGGGTCGGGCGGCAACTACGCGCTCGCCGCCGCCCGGGCGCTGGAGGAGCAGGAGCTCGACGCCGAGGCGATCGTGCGCCGCGCCATGCGGATCGCCGCCGAGATCTGCGTCTACACCAACGGCAGCCTGGTGATCGAGAGCCTGGACGCCGCCTGACGGTGGACCGCCCGGACCTCACCTCCCTCGCACAGGGCCGCGGGCCCGCCAGAAGAGTCTCATGACCACCTTTTCCCCCCGCGAAATCGTCTCCGAGCTCGACCGATACATCGTCGGCCAGGGCGATGCGAAGCGCGCGGTCGCGATCGCGCTGCGCAACCGCTGGCGGCGCCAGCAGCTCCAGGGCCCGCTCCGCGAGGAGGTGGCGCCCAAGAACATCCTGATGATCGGCCCGACCGGCTGCGGCAAGACCGAGATCTCGCGCCGCCTGGCGCGGCTCGCCGGCGCGCCGTTCCTGAAGGTCGAGGCGACGAAGTTCACGGAAGTCGGCTATGTCGGCCGCGACGTCGAGCAGATCATGCGCGACCTCGTCGAGATCGGCATCGGCTTGAAGCGCGAGGAGAAGCGCCGCGGCGTCCAGGCCCAGGCCGAGGCCGCGGCCGAGAACCGCGTGCTCGACGCCCTCGTCGGGCCGACCGCGAGCCAGGCCACCCGCGACGCCTTCCGCAAGCGCCTGCGCGCCGGCGAGCTCGACGACAAGGAGGTCGAGCTCGAACTCGCCGGCGGCGCCCCGCAGGGGATGCCGATGTTCGAGATCCCGGGCATGCCGGGTGCCGCCATGGGGGCGATCAACCTCGGCGACATGCTCGGCAAGGCGCTGGGCAACCAGAAGGGCAAGCCGCGCCGCATGACCGTGCGGGACGCCTACGGGCCGCTGATCAACGAGGAATCCGACAAGCTCCTCGACCAGGACAGCGTGGTGCAGGAGGCGCTGCGCGACGTGCAGGACAACGGCATCGTCTTCCTCGACGAGATCGACAAGATCTGCGCCCGGGAAGGGCGCTCGGGCGCCGACGTCTCGCGCGAGGGCGTGCAGCGCGACCTGCTGCCGCTCATCGAGGGCACCACCGTCGCCACCAAGCACGGGCCGGTGAAGACCGACCACATCCTGTTCATCGCCAGCGGCGCCTTCCACGTCTCGAAACCCTCCGACCTGCTGCCGGAGCTGCAGGGCCGCCTGCCGATCCGGGTCGAGCTGAGCCCGCTCACCGTCGACGACTTCCGCCGCATCCTGACCGAGACCGAGGCGAGCCTGACCAAGCAGGCGGTCGCCCTGATGGCCACCGAGGGCGTCACGATCGACTTCACCGCGGACGCCATCGACGCGCTGGCCAAGGTCGCCGTCGACGTGAATTCCTCGGTCGAGAATATCGGCGCGCGCCGGCTCCAGACGGTGCTGGAGCGGGTGCTCGACGACGTGTCGTTCACCGCCCCCGACCGTTCCGGCGAGACGGTGACGATCGACGCGACTTACGTCCGCGACCGGGTCGAGAGCCTGGCGCAGAACGCGGATCTGAGCCGGTTCATCCTCTGAGCCGGGCCGCCCAGGTGCCCCGGCGCCCGGGCGAACCTCCAGGGCGGGTCTCGCCAGCACGGCCGTCCCCGCATAGGGTCGGACCGGATCCTCGAACGACGTGACACGAGCCCGATGCGATTCACCGGAACCGAGAACTACGTCGCCACCGGCGACCTGACCATCGCGGTCAACGCCGCCATCACCCTGGAGCGGCCGCTCCTCGTCAAGGGCGAGCCGGGCACCGGCAAGACCGTGCTGGCCGAAGAGATCGCCCGGGGCCTCGGCGCCCCGCTGCTGACCTGGCACATCAAGTCGACCACCAAGGCGCAGCAGGGCCTCTACGAGTACGACGCGGTCTCGCGCCTGCGCGATTCGCAGCTCGGCGACCCGCGGGTCTCCGACATCGCCAACTACATCCGCCGCGGCAAGCTGTGGGACGCCTTCACGGCGCCCGAGCGGCCGGTGCTCCTGATCGACGAGATCGACAAGGCCGACATCGAGTTCCCGAACGACCTCCTGCTCGAGCTCGACCGGATGGAGTTCCACGTCTACGAGACCGGCGAGACGGTCCGGGCGGCGCGCCGCCCGATCGTCATCATCACCTCGAACAACGAGAAGGAGCTGCCGGACGCCTTCCTGCGCCGCTGCTTCTTCCACTATATCAAGTTCCCGGACGCCGACACGCTGAAAGCCATCGTCGACGTGCACTATCCGGGCATCAAGCAGCGCCTCGTCGAGGAGGCCCTGCGGGTCTTCTTCGAGGTGCGCGAGGCGCCGGGCCTCAAGAAGAAGCCCTCGACCTCCGAGCTCCTCGACTGGCTCAAGCTGCTGATGGCCGAGGATATCGGCCCCGAGCAATTGCGCGAGCGCGACCCCCGCAAGCTGATCCCGCCGCTGCACGGGGCGCTCCTGAAGAACGAGCAGGATGTCGGGCTGTTCGAGAAGCTCGCCTTCCTGAGCCGCCGCGAGGGACGCTAGCACCATGCGCCGCCTGATCCTCCTGCGCCACGCCAAGTCGGACTGGCCCGACGGCGCGTCGGACATCGACCGGCCGCTCGCCCCGCGCGGGCGGGAGGCCGCCCCGAAGATCGCCGCCTACCTGGCGGCGGAGGGCCTGATCCCCGACCGGGTGCTGGTCTCGCCGGCCCGGCGCACGCAGGAGACCTGGGACCTCGTCCGGCCGGCCCTCGGGACCGTCCCGGACGAGACCGTGCCGCAGATCTACGAGGCGCCGGTCTCGCGCCTCCTCGACGTGGTGCGGAGCATCCCGGACGAGGTCGCGACCGCCCTGATGATCGGCCACAATCCGGGCTTCCAGGACCTCGCCCGGCTGCTGTCGAAGCCCGGCGACGCGCGCCGCGCCCTGACCAGGAAGTACCCGACGGCGGGAATCGCGGTGATCGACCTGCCCGCGACGGCGTGGGGCGAGGTCGAGGCCGGGGAGGGCGAGGTCGAGCGGTTCGTGACGCCCAAGACCCTGGGGCACGGCGAGGACGAGTGAGGGCGGGCTGCGGCGAACCGGATCGCCCCACGGCCGTTTGTGAGAGCCGAGCCGCGACCGGAGACCCGTGGGCCCCGTGATCCTCACCGCCTTTCTCGCCCTGAGCCTCGCGGCCGGTCCCGCCGCGCAGGACGCAGCCGGCCTGGCCCGGGACGGCGCGACGCGCCTGTCCGACGGGGTCCGGGACGGGCTCGCCGCGGCCGCCGCCCTCGCGGCGCCGGCGCGCGAGGCGCCGGTCTACCGCCCGGAGGCGCGAGCGGTGTCGAACTGGCGCAGCGAGACCAGGGACGGGCTGATGCCGCTCTCGCTCGCCTGGACCGCCTGGGCGGCGCCGGCCGATCCGGCCTTCGTGGCGCGTTGCGTCAAGCTCAACAACTACTGGTGCATCAAGCGGGCGCGCTGGGACGGCGAGATCGGCGGCGACCAGGAGGGCCATACCGGCTTTGCCACCGCCGGGCACGGGGCCGATGCCGCCGTGTCGCTGCTTCGGCGCTATTACGGCGAGTACGGTCGCCGCTCGGCGCTCGCCATCGTCCGGCGCTGGGCCCCGGCGGAATGCGCGGGCCCGGTCGCGTCCCGCGCCGCGCCGGGGCGCACGGCCGCGGTCCCGGCCTCCCCGGTTCTCGCCGCCCTGGCGCCGCAGGGCCTCGGCCGCACCCTGCGGGCGCGCTTCCTCGCCGGCCACGGCCGGGGCGGGACGCCCCGGCGGGTCGCCCGGATGCCCCGCCCGGCGGCGGCCGCCCGCCCGGTCGCCGGCACCCCCTTGCGGGTCCAGCCCTGGTCGGCGCTCGCCCGGATGCAGGGCCGGCCGCGCCGGCCGGTGCGGGCCGTCACGGCGGCGGCGCTCCCCACCATCGCCACCGGCATCGGCGAGGCGCCGCGCGCCAGCGGCTCGACCGGCGGGTCGGTCGAGCCGGGCCGGATCCTCGACGGCGCGCGGCTGGCCGCGGAGGCCGCCGCCCTGCCGACGCTCGCCGCCGTCCCGGCCTCGTCGCTGCCGCCGGCCTTGCGCCCGCCCGCGCCTCTCTGCGGCTCCGACGAGATCCGCATCCAGGCCTATGCCGCCCGCATCGCCGGCAGCGTCGGGGTCAAGCCCGGCGACGATCTCGAGCTGTTCACGACGGACGGCCGCGCCACCGCGCGCCTCGCGCCCGTCCTGCTGGCGATGTCGTCGGTCGAGCTCGGCGCGCTGCGGGCGAGCCCGGCCCTCGTCGCCACGGCGATCGCGCGGGCGGATGCGGAGCGGACGGCCGCGCGCCGGCAGGCCGAGGCCGGCCCCCCACCGGCGCCCTGAGCCCTTGCGGAAGCCTACTTCCCGCGCCACCTCCCGGATCAGACCAAGCGAGAGCGTACCCGCGTGCCGCCCCTGACCGATTTCGCCGCGCGTGCCGGCTCCCTCGTCAAATCCGTCACGGAGGCCACGCGCTCCCTGGCCGAGGCCTCGAACGACCTCCTGGTCCAGCCGACGGTGCGCCTCGGCGTCACCGGCCTCGCCCGGTCGGGCAAGACGGTGTTCACCACCGCGCTCGTCCACCAGCTCACCGGCCTGCACCCGCTGCCGGCCTTGCGCGCCTCGCAGGAGGGGCGCCTGCGCCGGGCCCGCCTGGTGCCCCAGCCCGACGACGCGGTGCCGCGCTTCTCCTACGAGGATCACCTCGCGGCGCTGACCGAGGCGCGGCGCTGGCCGCGCTCGACCGACCGGATCAGCCAGCTGCGCCTCGAGATCGACTACGAGCGCAAGAGCGGCTGGCGCACCGGACCGGCGAGCCTGATGGTCGACATCGTCGACTATCCGGGCGAGTGGCTGCTCGACCTCGCCCTCATCGAGCAGACCTACGAGGGCTGGTCGCGCGAGACGATCGTCGCCGCCGAGCGCCCCGGCCGGGCCGCGATGGCCGCCCCCTGGCTCGCCTCCCTGCGGGCGCTCGACCCCAACCAGCCCCTCGACGAGATCGTGGCCGAGCGGGCGAGCGAGGCCTTCACCACCTACCTCGCCGCGGTGCGCGCCGGCCCCGAGGCGGTGGCGACCACGCCGCCGGGCCGCTTCCTGATGCCGGGCGACCTCGCTGGCTCGCCGGCGCTGACCTTCGCGCCGCTGATCCTCGACGGGCCGGTCAACCCCGACAGCCTCGGCGGCCTGATGCAGCGCCGCTTCGAGGCCTACAAGAGCCGGGTGGTGACGCCGTTCTTCCGCGACCATTTCCAGCGCATCGACCGCCAGATCGTGCTGGTCGACGTGCTGGCGGCGGTGGATGCCGGGGCGGCGGCGCTCGCCGAGCTGGAAGAGGCCCTCGACCGGGTGCTGATGAGCCTGCGGGTCGGGCGCAACACTGTCCTGTCGCGTCTCTTCGCGCCGCGGGCCGACAAGATCCTGTTCGCCGCCACCAAGGCCGACCACCTCCACCACGCGAGCCATGACCGGCTCGACGCACTGCTGCGCCTCCTCGTCGCCCGTTCCTTACGCCGCACCGAGGCCGCGGGCGCCCATGTCAGCACCCAGGCGCTCGCCTCCGTGCGCTCGACCCGCGAGACCGTAGTGCATGACGGGCCGGCGAGCTTCCGGGCGGTGGCCGGCACGCCGGAGGCCGGCGAGAGCATCGACGGCGAGACCTTCGATGGCGAGACCGAGGCCGCGATCTTCCCCGGCGAACTGCCGGAGCGGCCGGAGGCGGTGCTGGAGGGCGCGGTGATCCCGGGCTCGCTGCGCTTCCCGCGCTTCCGCCCGCCGGCCGTCCCTCGCGATGCGCTCGGCCGCCCGGGCCGCCTGCCGCAGATCCGGCTCGACCGCGCCCTGAACTTCCTGATCGGCGACCGCCTCGCCTGAGGGCTCTTCCATGACCCAGCCGCCTCCCGCAAAGCCCCGGGCCTTCCGCCTTCCTCCCGCCGGCGCGCAGACCGCCAGCGCGCCGCCGCCGCCCGGCACCGAGACGGCGCTCGCCGACGGGATCCGGGTGGTGGAGGAGCCGTTCGAGATCGTCGAGGCCGCCGACGGCGTGCCGGTGCCGGTGGCTCCCCGCTCCCGCGCACCCTGGGCGACCCTGCTCCTCTCCGCCCTCGGGGGACTGGCCTCGCTCGGCATCGGCCTCGCGGTCGAACGGCTGATCGCCGACCTCTTTTCCGCCGCGCCCTGGCTCGGCATCGTCGCGCTGGCGCTGCTGGCAGTGGCCGTGGTGGCGCTGCTGGCCATCGTCTGGCGCGAGGTGGCGGGGGTGCTGCGCGAGCGCCGCATCGAGGCGCTGCGGGGCGACGCCCTCGACGCCCTGCGCTCGCGCGACCACAGCGCCGCCAAGGCGGTGGTGCGCAGCCTCTCGGCCCTCTATGCCGGCCGCCCGGCGGCCGAGGCGGCCCGTGCCCGCCTCGCCGCCCTCGACGACCAGATCCTCGACGTCGAGGACCGGCTCGGCATCGCCGAGGCGGAACTGCTGCAATCCCTCGACCGCGCCGCCAAGGCCGCGGTGGCCGATGCGGCCAAGCAGGTCTCGGCGGTGACGGCGTTGAGCCCGCGGGCGATCGTCGATGTTGCCTTCGTGATCTTCGCAGGCGTCCGGCTCCTGCGCCGCATCGCCACCATCTATGGCGGCCGGCCCGGCCTGTTCGGCTTCCTGCGCCTCGCCCGCGCGGCGCTCGCCCACCTCGCCGTCACCGGCAGCGTCGCGGTCGGCGACAGCCTGGTGCAATCGGTGCTGGGTCTCGGCGTCGCGGCGCGGATCTCGGCCAAGCTCGGGGAGGGGGTGCTGAACGGCCTGATGACGGCACGGTTCGGGCTCGCGGCCCTAGCCGTGTGCCGGCCGCTGCCCTTCACCCGCGAGGCGGCGCCGCGGCTGGGCGACGTGGCGGGGGAATTGCTGCGTGGCGGCGGCGAGGGGGAAGGCCGCGAGGCGGCGCTTTAGCCGGTCGTCGGTCGCGCCCGTGAATCACCGTGTCGCGAAGTGCCTCGCATCGCTCCGCGAGCGACACCGGCTGCACGGCGCGACGTCCGGGCGATACCGTTCGACCGGGGCGCGGGTCCGCACGTTCACGCGCAGGGCTGAGCGGCAGGCACCGCGGGCGTAGTAGGCACATCGCGCGCCGGCTCGATCCGCCACCTCTGCATCGGACGCTTCGCTCGGATTTGATGGAACAGGCTCTCGCCGACTGGGTGCGGCCCGGACGATCCCGCGAGTGTAGAGACGGTCCCTGACCCCGCGCAGCACGCACGCCACAAGTTTCGCGCCGTTTTTTCGCAAGGATCGTCAGTGGCACGATGGCGCAAGGGCCTGTTTGACTAGGAATATCGGTATTGGTGCCGTTCACAGGCCTGCATGAGCCAGTCGCAATTGGCGATACTGATGCTGTCATCGGCCGCCGCTGGGCTGTGCTCCAGTGGCGGGTCAGGCGGCGGTAGCGCGTCGAGGGCGAGCCGAACATCGCCTCAATACGCCAGCGCAGCGGAACCGGCTGGAAGTCCTTGGCTTACGCGCTCCCTCCGCACCAGAACACAAAGAGAACGAACAGGCCGGAGGTTCCCGGTCAAGGCCGAGCTTCTGGCCTGTGCGGAGTGGGGACGACAGGATCAAGAGATCGTGATGGGCATGCGGACGACGTTCATGGTGCAGACGTTCGAGATCCACCGGAAGCGGCTGCGGCCGGGCAACCGGGATGTGGCGCCGACGGAGAGCGGGGCGCTCAAGCGGGCAGAGGCCATCGCCGGCCGGATGCCTGGAGCGGCGGCACTGCGGATCGGCGCGGATGACGAGACGGGCGAACTGGCGAGCGCGACAATCCTTGAGCAATTCGGCGAGGTGCCGGAGGACTTCGCGGAACAGGTGAGCGGCAGGTGAGACCCGTCATCGGCAGGGACGTGCCGTTACTGGAGGGGTGGGGGCCGGACAGCAAGAAGCCCGCCGTGGGGTGAGCGAGGCGGACTTTTTGCTACCCCCTGCCAGGCAGGGAGGATCATTGAGAGCCTGTTTGACTTGCAACGGCACAATCGCGAGGGAATTTTCTATCCTACCCTCCACCTCATCTGAGGTGCTGGCGATCGGTCAAACAGGCTCTGACGGGTCGACTGCAGCGATAACAGTAATTCGATGCGTTCTATTGCGTTCTCGTATATAACCTGCAATTAGTAGCGTGGCCCATAGTAATATCCCCGCTCTTCGCGCCTATACTGCTTAATACGCTGATCCTGCCTCATGCGTCGGGCGTTATAACATGCTTCCGGACTGCCATAGTAGCACCTCGCATCGTTGCGCCGCATGATGTAGTCGCGATAAGGACCTTCGGGAATCGCTTGGGCTGAAGTCGATAGAGCTACACTGGACACAAGAACTGCGATTGGGAGCCAAAACTTATTCATGGATCGCCTCGAGCTTCGCTGTCGCCTATTGGACGCCGAAATGTCAGCAGCAATGCGGCGTCGCCAATGGACCAGAAAAATATCTAGCGCAAGCGAACGCTCGACTGGCGCGCACTTGCGGTAAACTTCTATACCGTTTAACCTGTATACGATATGAGAAGCCACCTCCGCCTGTCGTATTAGGCCAATCGGCAGAGTTGACAGTTGATTTATTACTTGCAACGGATGCAAAACCCCACTCGCCGGCTTCCGGAAGAGCTGAAGGCGGGGTCTCGGGTCTGGAAATCCATCGAAACAACCGCTCAACGGCGGGGCGGGTTCCAGCTGGTCAATCGTGACGGTGGTTGCGAACCGGCTCCCGGTCGATGCTGCGCAGGGGATCGGTCTGCGCCGTCGGCTGCTCGTGTGCGGCCCGCTCGCGTTCCACGATCCGCGCCAGGTGCTCGACCTGCTGCCGGCCGCTCTCCCGCAAGTCGCGCAGCATGTTCAGGTATTCGGCCGGCCCCTGCAGATGCACCATGGCCTCCCCCAACCGAGCCGGGCGCCGGAGCCGGCACCTCTTGCTTGTCCGTGTTGGCGCGCAGCACCATGGCGACGCAGGTCACGGCCACGACGACGAAGATGGTCAGGGTCCCGAAGACCGGGATGACGAAGGACGGCGCCCCGGCGGTGAAGGCGTCGACCACCAGGGCGAGGATCAGCTGGCCCATCACAAGCGCGCCTAGCGCCGAGCACACCGCCCGGACGTTGGCGCCGTTCGGCTTCGTGATGCGATTGTTGATGTGGCCGTTCAGCCAAAGCGCGGTGACGCGCAGCACGCCCACCGCCCCGAAGAAGAAGGCCATGTCGCCCTCGTTGAAGCCGACCTCGGCGATCGGCTTGAGGGCGGCCCGCTCCATCGTGTCGCCTGGCATCGCGAGCGTCACGGCGATCAGCAGCATCATGACCGCCATGGCCCATTCGAACAGGCGGTTGAAGCTGTAGGCGCCCGCCGGATGGGCGGGTGTGCTCGGGCCAGCGGGGAATAGCGTGGCGCCCTACCGCGCCGATGCCGTCAGGCGCGCGACGACCGGCGCCAGGGTGTTGCCCTCGTTCGCGTCGTCCTCGGGGTTGAGCTTGCGGAAGACGATCGCGGCGAGGCCGGCCTGCCCGCCGGCCGCCTCGATGGCCTTGGCCGGCGCCGCGTCGACCGCCCGCCGCACCGCCCTCGCGATGACCGTCGAGCCGACATTGATCGACAGCCTGCCCTCCTTCACGGCGCCGGGCACCGCGTTGATGGCGTACTCGGTCACGGCGTTCGCCATCTGCTCGACGCGGCTCTGGGTGAGGAACAGCGCCGCCCAGGGGAAGACCTTGCGGATGGCCTGGATCAGGTAGGCGGCGACCGCCGGGATGACGGCGGTGATGACGATCTCCCGGACGAGCTCGATCCAGGGCGCGGCCGACAGCGTGACGCGGGTGGCGTCCGTGGTGGCGAGTTCGGCGGCGAGTGCCGGGCCGGCGATGACGGCGATCAGTGCCGGGACCAGAATGCCAAGCATCGGCAGCCGGGCCCGGGCGGCGAGGCAGACGCCGCCGGCCAGCGCGAGCGCGCCGAGCAGCAGGCCGAAGGCGAGGCCGTGGGCCGGGCTGCCCCTGCCGGGCAATATCTCGGCGATCGGGCCGGCGCCGGCCATGGCGGGAGAGCAGACGCAGGCGAGCGCCAGCGCCGCAAGGAGGGTGCGGTGCATGATGATCCTGGTGGGAGATGTTAATTTTCTCGGCCGCGATCGTGCCGGGGGAAAATCAACGCGGTGCTCGGCTGGTCCGGTCGTCGCGGAATTTGATCGCGTTTTGATCCGGCTGCGCTTTCGCGCCGGAGATCAAATGCTTGTCAGAGACTTAGATCTTGATCGGGATTTGATCGTCCGGCCGGCGCAGGTCGAACTGCCCGGGGTCTCCAGGAGGTTGTTCAGGCGGCGATGCGCTTGCAGTAGGCCAGGCACTTGGCGGAGTCGGTCGGGGCCACGGGCTCGGCCGCTATGGCGAGCGCTGCCTTGCGCACCGCCTTGACCAGGCGGGCCCGGCCCTTGCCGAACCGCGGCCAGGTCGACGGCGCCCGCAGGAAGGACAGCCGGCCGTCGCACAAGGCGTCGATCAGGTCCGCGGGCTTGTGCGTCGCGGCGGTCGCCAGGGTGAGCGGCCCGGGCGCGCCGTCGTGAGCTACCTTGAACGCCCGCTGCAGCCCGATCACCGCCCGCTTCTTTCCGCTGTTCACGGCGAAATCGAAGAGGACATAGCCGAGCCCGGGCGGCAGGGCGTCGGCTTGGACCGCGTCCCAGTAATTCCGGCGGTAGATCGGGGCCACGGTCGCGACGGTGAGGGCCTTCACCTCCGCTTTGGTCGCCGGCCGGCCGAGCTACAGGCTCAGCGCGCCGATCATGACGCCGAGTTTTGTCGCCCCGCCCGGGTCGGCCGGGTCGTCCACGTAACCGCCCTTGTGGGCCAGGACGAGCGGAGGCGCCCGCTCGAATGTGCTCGCGGTCATGGGTCTCTCCAGATTGCCGGGACGGTGTCAGGATGCAAGGCGGTTCAGCCCGCCCACGGCGGCGAAGAGGAGCAGCGCCGCGCCGATCAAGGCGAGCAGAAGGCCTGTCGGGTCCTCCGATCGGCTGGCCCAGCCGATGGAAAAAGCGGTCGAGCCGGCGACGCCGATGGACTAGAGGAGGCCGGTCATCAGAGTCACCAGATTGTCAGAGTGCCACTACCTTGCGAGACCAAGAGTCATGAGGCAGGAGCGGACCTTGTTGAGAGCACTTGCCAAGGCCGCATTCGAGGCCCTGCCGTTGGTTGGAAGCGCGGCGTCAAGGCTGCATTTCTCGGCCGGGGCTGCGCCGTTGAACCCGACCTTGCCGGCGATGCTAGCATTCCCTCCAGCGACCAGGTTACCATTAGAAGTCACCGATGCGGCAGTGATATCTTGTGAAACCATCTTACCATCTGGAGTGACCCGCCAGTTCCAGACGTCGACTTGACCAGCCTTCTGCACGCCGAAAGCGGTATTCAGCACCTCACCCTGGCGCGTCGTGAAGCCGTGATACCAGTTGCCACCTTCCGCAGCGCTCGCGGCGAATGCCGTCGTTGCCTTGCCGCCGAACGCGACGCTCAGAATGCCGATGCTCGTGTCGAAGTGGTCCGACAGCGGCTGATCGACGCCATCATACTTGAAGACATCGCTCTCCCAGCCAATCAGCGTACCGCGCGAGCCGGATTTGCCAATGGCATAACTCGCCCCGCCCCAGCAGCGCCCCCGCAAGTTGCCGTTAGCGATCTCGCAAGATGTCTGCAAGCCTACCAAGTCACGAAGTTGGTCAGAAGGCTTTCCATCGACTTTGTAGTCGGATGGATCGTATTGTCGGGCCGAGAAATAAGCTGCGCCCTTCTGATAGCTCGGGGCTTTCCCAGACGACTCGACAGTGTATGAGGACACAATTCCGAATTCGGTGCCGGGCTTGTCCGTGCGACGGATCCAACCGGCGCCCACCCCCGCGAGATACGGGGACCAATCAGGCGAGTTGATGCCGCCGGTACCGCTGAACTTCGCGTCGCGGACGGCTATGGTCTGATTGAGACCGGGGTCAATCCATCTGTCTATACGATAGAGGCCGCCCGGGATCTCCGCGCCGGCGCCGCGAGCTGAAGCGGCTGCGAGCGAGGCAGATAGATCGGCACCGGCGTCGCTCCCCCCGGTGCGGTCTAGGCCTTTGTCGAGGGCGCTGCCAGGCGCCGAAACGATGGCGACAAGCCCGACGGCGAGCGCGGCGAGGGTAAAACGAGCCATGGCAACCCTTGAGGATGGAGAGGACGCAGGGGCGGTGCGCCGTTACTACATGGAATTGCCCCGGCTCGGTGGTTCTTGCTCACCTTGCGTGGATCAGGCGGCCAGAACCATGCGGCGCTTCAG
>NZ_FOEB01000043.1:0-24211 GCF_900110515.1 Methylobacterium sp. ap11
GCTGGAAGCCCGGGCCGAGGAAGCGGCCGCGGTGCTGCGGCGTGCGGCCGAGACGGCGACCGGCGCGGTGGGCGCGCGGACGGCGGAGAGCGTGGAGGCGTTCCGCCTCGGCGCCGAGGAGGCGTCGGGTGCGCTGCAGGCGCGTCTGGCGGATGCGGCCTCGTCCTTCGCCCGGGTGGCGGAGGAGGCGGCTGCGCTGATCGGCACGCGGGCCGGCGAGGCGGACGCGGCCTTGCACGGCGTCGTGGTGGGTCTGGCGGGCCGGGCCGAGGAAGCGGCTCTGGCGATCGCGGCGGCGGCCGAGCGGACGACGGGTGCGCTCGACGCGCGGACGCTGGCGGCGACCGCGGCCTTCGCCGCGGCGGCGGACGAGGCCGGGCGCCTCGTCGCCGAGCGGACCGACGCCACCGGGGCGACCCTGCGGGCGGCGGTCGAGCACCTGACGCGCCAGGCCGAGGACGTGTCGGCGGCGCTGGCGCTCGCCGCCGAGAGCGCGGCGGGCGACCTCGACACCCGCCTCGCCGAGGTCGGTGCGGCCTTCGACGGCCACGGCCGCGCGCTGACCGACATGATCGACCTGCACGCCGGCGAGGCGCAGACCCGCCTGGCGGCGGCCGGCCGCGACATCGTCGTGGCGGTGGCGGGCCAGGGCGCGCGCGTCAACGAGGCGCTGGAGAAGACCGGCACCGCGCTGGCGAGCGCCGCCGAGACCGGCGGCCGCACGGTCGACGAGGTGCTGACGAACCGCCTCGCGGTGCTCCAGGACGCGATCGCCCGCGGCGACATCCTGGCCGACCGCATCTCCCGCGACACCCACGACCTCACGCAGAGCGTCGCCGGGCGGCTGGAGGAGATGGACCGCCTCATCACGGTCCAGGGCCGCGCCGTCGCCGAGACCATCGCCGAGCGCACCCGCGAGGCCCGGGAGGCCGTCGAGGCCCAGCTCGGCGCGCTCGAGGACCGCTCGGCCAAGCGCACCGCCGAGATCGGCGCGACCTTCAGCACCATGGTGGCGCATGTCGACCAGCATATCGGCGCCCGCGCCACGGCGCTGAACGAGGCCCTGATCGTGCGGGCCGGCGAGATGGCCCGGGTGATGGCGGAGGGCGGCCGCGAGGTCGCCCAGGCGCTGGACGGCCGCGCCGACGAACTGGCGCGCGCCATCACGGCCCGCAGCCAGGCGATGAGCGACGCCCTGACCGCCCGCGTCGGCGAGATCGGCGACGAGCTCGGCCGCCGCACCGAGGAGCTGACCCGCTCGCTCGATGCCGGCGCCGCCCGCTTCGACGACCGCGTCATCGCCCGCCTCGAAGGCCTGGCCCAGACCCTCGACGAGCGCGGCCGGATCGTCGACGAGACCTTCGGCGTGAAGGCCGAGGAGGCCCTGCGGTTGATCGAGGCCCGCACCCGCGGCCTCGATCAGGAGCTCGGCGCCCGCACCCGCGAGCTCGTCACCTTCGTGGAGAGCCACAGCGGCGAGGCGAGCCGCGACCTCGCGACCCAGGCCGACGCGATCCGCGCCGCCTTCGACGGCCGCACCGAGACCCTGGCGGCCCTCGTCGACGAGCGCATCGCCGCGATGTCCCGGGAGATCGACGAGCGCGGCCGGGCGATGTTCGGCACGCTGGCCAACCGCATGACCGAGCTGGCGCGGCTGTTCGACCGCGGCGGTCTCGCCCTCTCCGACCTCATCGGCAAGCGCGGCGAGACCGTGCTGGCCGCCCTGCAGGGCACCGTGGAGGAGGCCGACCGGGTGCTCGCGGAGGGCTCCGGCCGCCTCGAGACGGCGCTCGGCAACCGCTCGACCGCGCTGGCGACGCTCCTCGACGAGCGCGAGGCAGTGGTCGAGCGTCTGTTCGGCGAGCGGCTGCGGGCGCTCGGCCACCTCATCGACGAGCAGGCCGCGACGATGCGCAGCCTGCTGGACGGCGGCTCCGAGGCGCTGCAGTCCGGGCTCGACGACCGGATCCGCGCCCTGCACGACACGCTCGAGGAGCGGGCCGGCGCCGTGCGCGGCCTGCTCGACGACCGGGTCGGCACCCTGCGCGGCGTCCTCGCCGAGGGCGGCGACAGCCTGGCCTCGACCCTCGAGGAGCGGGTCGGCCGGGCGGTCGGCACCCTCGATTCCCGCACTCGTGCCCTCTCCAGCCTGTTCGACGACCGGCTCGCCGCCCTCGACCACCTGGTCGAGAGCCGCGGCGCGGCCTTCGCCGAGGCGGTCGAAGCCCGGGCCCAGGCGCTGGCCGGGCTCATCGACGCCCGCACCCACGCCTTCGCGGCGGCGGCCGAGGCCGGCGGCACCCACCTGTCGGGTCGGGTCGACGCGGCACTCGCCGACCTCGACGCGCTGATCGAGATGCGCGCCCAGGCCGTCGAGACCAGCCTGGAGCGCCGCGGCGAGACCCTGGCCGGCACGATCGCCGCCCGGGGCGAGGAGGTCGCCGGCCTGCTCGATTCCCGCGTCGCGACCCTGGAGGACGCCGTGTCCCGCGGCGCCCTGTCCGTCACCGGCCTGCTGGCCGAGCGCGAGGCCGGCCTCGGCGAGGCCCTCGACGGGCACCGCGACGCCATCGCCCGGACGCTCGGCGAGCGTGTCGAGGCCCTGGCGGCCCTGCTCGCCGAGCGCGAGGCGGCGATCGCCGGCACGATCGAGCAGGGCGGCGGCAACCTCGTGCGCCTGATCGACGGCCGCCAGCGGGCGCTCGCCGAGCTGACCGGCGCCGGCGACGTGCTGGCCCGGCGGGTCCAGGAGCGCATCGACGTGCTCGCCACCACGATCCGCAGTGGCGGCGACGCGCTGGCCGGCCTGCTGGATTCCCGCAATGCCGACCTCGCCGAGACCTTCGAGGGCCGCGGCGCGGCGCTCACCGCGCTCCTCGACGACCGGGTGGCGGAGCTGTCCTCCGCCCTGGAACGCAGCCGCGCCGCCCTCGACGCGGTGCTCGGCGGGCAGGTCGAGGCCCTCTCCCGCCAGCTCGAGGCCGGCGGCGAGGCGGTGTCCGACCGCCTGCAGAACGGGCTCGCGCTCCTCGGCGGTACCGTCGACGAGCGGGCGCACGCCTTCGGTGCCCTGGTCGACGCCAAGGCGGCGGAGCTCGCCGCCCTGATGCAGGCCCGCACCGAGGCCCTGTCGGGCAGCGTCGACGAGCGCTCGGCCGCCTTCACGGCCCGCATCGACGGCCGCATGCGCGCCTTCGCGGCCCTGGTGGCGTCCCGCGGCGAAGCGCTCGCCGACGCCTTCGACGACCGCAGCGACGCCTACGCGGCCCTGGTCGACGCCCGCACGGCGGCCCTCACTGCCGCCCTCGACGAGCGGGTGGCGAACCTGCACGGCGTCATGGACGAGCGCTCCGCGGCCCTCGCGGCGGCCGTGCAGGAGCGCGCCGCGGCCCTCGCCGCGGCGATGGACGAGCGCAGCGCCCAGCTCGGCTCGGGCTTCGACCGCCGCGCCGCGGCCTTCGCGACGCTGATCGACCAGCGCGGCACCACCCTCACCCGGGCGCTCGCCGAGACAGCCAGGGAGCTGTCCGAAGCGATCGACGGCCGCGGCGGCGAGCTCAACCGCGACCTCGCCGAGCGGGTCGAGGCCCTGCGCCAGATCGTCGACGAGCGCGGCGGCGCGCTCGGCCAGCGCCTCGAGGCGACCACCGCCTCGCTGCACCGGACCATCGACCAGCGCGGCAACGCCCTGGTGGCGGCGCTGGCGGCGAGCGGCGAGACCGTCGACGGGCTCGACCGCCAGGTGGCGCAGCTGCGCGGCCTGGTCGAGGGTCCCGGCAGCGAGCTGGTCTCGGTCCTGGCCGAGCGCAGCGAGGCGCTGGAACGGGCGGTGACCGAGGGGATGGGCGGTACGGCCGTGCTCCTCGCCGAGCGGGCCGAGGCCCTGGCGGCCCTCTCCCGCGAGGCGGCCGAGACCCTGCGCCGGTCGGCCGACGAGGGCGTGGCCCGGGCGGTCGAGGCCCTGACCCGTGTCAACCAGCGGCTGGGCGGCGAGCTCGGCGGCCTGGTCGGCCGCATCGAGGCGGCCAGCGGCGCGCTGCAGGAGCTGATCGGCCGCTCGGACGAGAGCTTCTCGGCGATCGAGGGCGGCCTGTCGGGCCGGGTGCAGGAGATCCAGGCGGCGCTCTCCGAGATCGCGGCCGAGACGGCCAAGGCCTCGGACCGGGTCGCCGAGCAGGTCGGCGCGCTCCAGGGCGCGGCGACGGGGGCGCTGCGCCAGGCGGCGGGGCTCGCCGCGACGCTGGATGCCCGCGGCAAGGCCCTGACCGAGACCGCCCGCCAGCATATCGGCGACCTCACCGCCGCCACCGGTGCCCTCGAGGGCGCCGAGGGCCGGGTGAGCGCCGCGCTCGGCGAGCGCCGGGCCGAGATCGACACCCTGCTGGGCAGCATCGACGCCCGCTCGGCGGCGCTCGCCGCCGCCACCGAGGGCGTCGGGGCCCGGGTCGAGGCGACCCTGAAGACGATCGAGGCCCGCACCCAGGCGCTCGGTCGCGAGATCGAGGCGGGCGCCCGCCAGGCCGGCAGCGCGGTGACGGAGGCGTTCGAGCGCCTGCGCGCCGGCACCGGCCAGGAGGGCGAGCGGGCCGCCGAGACCGTCCGCCAGGCCGTGGCGGGTGCCTCGGGCGAGATGCGGACCGCCTTCGGCGATGCCGCCGAGCGCTTCCAGGGCACGGTCGAATCGATGCGCGCCATGGCGGGCGAGATTCGCCAGACCCTGGAGGAGATCCGTGGCGACCTGCAGCGCGGCGTGACCTCCATCCCGCAGGAGGCCCAGGACGCCACCGGCGAGATGCGCCGGGTGGTGGCCGAGCAGATCAAGGCGCTGAACGAGCTCTCGGCCCTGGTCCAGCGCTCGCCGCGTTCGGTCGACGTGACGCAGCCCCGCGTCGCCGAGGCCGGCCGCTCCGCCTCGGCCGCCGCCCCGGCGGTGTCGGCACCGAAGTCCGCGGCTCCGGTCGCGGCGGCCCCGCGGCCGCAGCCGACCGTCGCCAAGGCGCCGGTGCAGGCCGCGACGCCCGCCGCCCAGGCTCCGGCGCAGGCTCCCAAGCCCGTGGCTCCGGCGGCCCAGGCGCCGGCCGTCAAGCCGCCGGTCGCCACGGCCCGGCCGTCGGCCGACGCCGGCAAGGCCCCGGCGGGGCAGAACCGTCCGGCCACGCCGCAGGGTGCGGCCCGGACCGGCGCTGACGCTCAAGGCCGCAACGGCTCCGGCGGCTGGCTATCCGACCTCCTCTCGCGCGCCTCCCTGGACGACGACGAGGACGTGCCGCCGCTCGCCAGGACCGGCGACAAGGCCGGCGAGAAGGGCAAGGTGTCGGCGATCGGATCGACGGCGAATCCGGGCAAGGCCGGTGGGGCTGCCGACGACGCGGGCGCCGCGGCGATCGACTCGATCACGAGCAACATCGCCCGGATGATCGAGCACCCGGCCGCGGTCGACCTGTGGGAGCGCTACCGGCGCGGCGAGACCAACCTGTTCACCCGCCGCCTCTACACGGCGGAGGGCCAGCGGACCTTCGACGAGATCCATCGCCGCTACCGCGCCGAGCCGGATTTCCGCCGGACCGTCGACCACTACGTGCGGGAGTTCGAGCGCCTGCTCGGCGAGGTCTCCCGCACCGACCAGGACCCGCGCCGGGCCAACGCCTACCTCACCTCGGAGAGCGGCAAGGTCTACACGATGCTCGCCCATGCCAGCGGGCGGTTCGAGGGCGCCTGACGCGCCCCCGACGGTCCCGATGCGAACAGGCCCCTCCGACCCGACAGGGTCGGGGGGCTTTTTTGTCGGAGCCCTGTCCTTGCTTCAGGCGGGATTCGAGCGAGGCGGCGATGTGGCCCGCGGGGAGTCGAGAAGGGTGCGCTTGCCGACTGTGCGGCTGCCCCGGACGGCCGGGTGATCGTTCCGCGAGGCGGTGGACGAGGCCTGGACCGATGACGGGAGGCCGCAGCCGATCACGCCCGGATCCAGCGTTCCGGTCAGAGCAACCCGAGCGAGGCCAGTTCCCGCCGCATCGATTCCGGCATCGCCGCGAGGTCGCCGGCAGCGCTCCGGGAGATGTCGCGGGGAGCGTCGGCGGGGGCGAGGTAGCGCCAGCCCTGGAACGGGCGGCAGGGCCGGGGCTCGACCGGCGTCACTGCCGGGTCGAGGACGAGGCGGCAGCGGCCGACGCCCTCGGCGTCGGTGAACGGGCGGATCGCCAGCACCGGCTGGCGGCAGGCGATGAGACCGCGGATCACCCAGTAGAGCGAGCCGGCGCCGACGATCTCGTCGCCGCGCTTGGGCACCATGCGGGTGATGTGGGCCTGCTCGGGCGGGCGGCCCTGGCGCAGGGCCTCGGCCCGGCGCGCGGCGATCCACTCCTCGAGATCGGCGATGGACTCGCAGCCGACGCAGAGCTTGAGGAGATGCAGGGACATCGCGGCCTGGGATGGGGAGCGGGGGCGCGGGCTCCCTGCGCGGAGATCGTGGCGCCGCGAGGGCATTGCGCTCGCCGCGAGGGCAGCGCACTCGCCGCGAGGCGAAGCTCTTACGGCGAGGGTGAAGGCCCGATGTCGAGACGGAGGAACGCCCTGCGGTCGCTCAGGTGAAGCGGGCGAGCTTCTCGTTGACCGCGAGGTCGTCGATCTCGGCAAAGGCGTCCGCGAGGTCGACCGTTTCGTCGGCCGGGGCCGCCTCCTCGCGCACCGGCACGAAGGCGATGTCGTCGTCGGCGAGCGCGGGCTCGACGAGGCGCAGCCGCGGCGCGGACTCGGCCTCCGCCGCGTCGGTCTCCCGTCCCCGGCCCCGTCCGGTCGCGACGATCTCGTCGACGTCGTCCTGGTCGAGGGCGGTCTCGGGCATCTCAGCGCGCTGCCCGGCCTGGGCCGGCGGGTCGTCCTCGCTCGCCCAGATCTCGATCATCGCGATCAGGCGCTGCTCGAGATAGCGCAGGGTGTTGACGATGCGGCTGGTGCGCTGCGCCGTCAGGTCCTGGAACGAGCAGGCGGTGTAGATCTGCGTCGCGTTGTGGTCGAGGCGGTCGCAGACGCCGCTCTCGGCGCCGGTCTCGCGCAGGGTCCAGGCGACCTCCTGGACCTCCTCGGCGGCCTGCAGGATGTCGGAGGTGGCGCGCTCGGTCGTGCGCACGATGCCGTCGAGGGCCTCGGAGGCGGCGCCGAGCTGGCTCTGGTCGTGGTCGGGCGTATGGATCGCCGCGATCTCGGACTTGGTACGGCTGATCGCCTTCGCCATCTCGATCAGGTCGAAGCGCAGGCGCTCCATCCCGGGCGGGCCGCGCTCGGCCGTGACGACGGTCTCGATCCGGCCGATCGCCTGGAGCAGCACGTCGGTGTCGGCGTGGCGGTTGCGCCGCGCGAACTCGCCGAGGAACCAGCGCCCGCGCGCGGTCTCCAGCATCGCGCCCTCGATGACGTCGTACTCTTCCCGCGGCATGGGGAGCGAAGGAGTCCCGGCCATCTCACCTGCCCTGTCAATCGCCCGCCGGGTCGGCCGGCGCGGCGTCGCCCGATCAGGCGTGTCGTCGTTAAGGCTTGACATCCCGGCGTTAACGGCGGCTTACGCCAGGCCCGCCCCGGGGCGGCTGATTCGGTCCCGCCGCCCAAAGGTTCCCGTGACGGTCCCCCCGCCCTCCCCCCGCGACGGCCTGCGCCTTGCCCTGCTCTACGCGGCCGTCTTCGCCGGGATCGGCGTCGCGATGCCGTTCCTGCCGCTCTGGCTCGCCGGCCTCGGGCTCGGGCCCGAGCTGATCGGGGCCCTCGTCGCCCTGCCGATCCTGGTGCGGATCGTCGCGACCGCGCCGCTCGTCGGTCTGATCGACCGGGGCGTGCCGCCCCGGACGCTGATGGTGGCTGGCAGCCTCGGCCTCGCCGCGACCTGGGCCCTGATGCCGCTCGCGGCGTCCGTGTCCTGGCTCGTGCTCGCCGGGGTGATCGTCCTCAACGCCGTCGCCGGCGCGTCGCTGGTGCCCTGCCTCGACTACCAGAGCCTCGCCGCGGTGCGCCGCCGGCCGGGGCTCGACTACGCCCGGATCCGGCTCGGCGGCTCGCTCGGCTTCCTGGCCGCGACGCTCCTCGGCGGCTGGCTCCTCGGCCTCGTCGGCACGGGCGGCATCCCGGGCTTCCTCGCGGCCCTCGAACTCGTCTCGGCCTGCGGCGCCGTGCTGCTGTTGCGCCGCGAGACCGCGTCCGCTCCGGCCCGCCGTACCGCCGGCCGGGTGCGCCTGCCCGCCGCCCTGTGGCTCGCCATCGCGGCCGGCGCGGCGATCCAGGCGAGCCACGCCGCCGTCTACGCCTTCGGCTCGATCCACTGGGTCGGCCTCGGCCTGTCGCCGGCCGAGACCGGGATCGCCTGGGGCGTCGGCGTCGCCGCCGAGATCGGATTCTTCGCGGTCGCCGGACGCATCCCGTACCTGCGCGACGCGCCGTTCCGTCTGCTCGCGCTGGGGGCGCTCGCCGCGCTCCTGCGCTGGGGCGGGCTCCTCGCCGCCGCCGGCCTGCCGGCCCTGGTCCTGCCGCTCCAGGCCCTGCATGCCCTCACCTTCGGGGCGACGCAGCTCGGCGTCATGGCGGCCCTGTCGCGCCTCGCCCCCGAGGGCGGCCGCGGCGCCGCGCAAGGGGCCTACGCGGCCTGCGCCGCCCTCGCCTCGGCCTCCGCCACGCTCGCGAGCGGCGCGGCCTACCGAGCCGGCGGCGGGACGCTCGCCTTCGGACTGATGCTGCCGGTGGCCGGCCTCGGCCTCGTCTTCACGCTCGCGGCGGCGCGGGCGGCGCGGCGTTGAGCCCGCCGGCCCCGATGGTTTGCGAATTGTTAGCATGACGGGATATACGACCGACCCGAGGGGATCTGTGGCGAACGAGGGAGGCCGGCCCGTGCCGACCGAACCGATGACGCGGGGGGCCGATCCGGCCCACGCCGCGGTCGAACGCGTCCGCGACGGCCTCGCCGCGCGCCTCAGCGGCCGCTGGACCGCCGACCAGGCGCCCGCCGTCGAGGGCTCCGCCGCCGCGATGCTGGCCGGCGCCGCCGGCGCACCCCTGATCATCGATCTCTCCGGCCTGTCGCGCCTCGACACGCTCGGCGCCTGGGTGCTGGAGCGAACCCGCGCGGCCTTGCCCGACGGCACGGCCTATGCGGGCGCCTCGCCCGAGCACCTGATACTGCTGCGCGAGGTCGCCTACCGGGACGCCGCGCCGTCGGCGCGCGCCCGGCGCTTCCACCCCCTCGATCCGGTGGCGAACCTGGGCTCGGGCGTGCGCAGCCTCGGCCACCAGGGGCTCGCCGGCCTCGCCTTCCTGGGCGAGGTGGTGGCGGGCTGCCTGCGGGTGCTCGCCCGGCCGCGCAGCTTCCGCGGCCCGGCGCTCGTCAACCAGGTCGAGCAGATCGCGCTGCGCGGCGCGCCGATCATCATGCTGATCGCCTTCCTGGTCGGCTGCATCGTCACCCAGCAGGGCATCATCCAGCTCCAGCGCTTCGGCGCCCAGAGCTACGTCGTCAACATGATCGGCATCCTGTCGCTGCGCGAGCTCGGGGTGCTGCTGACCTCGATCATGGTGGCGGGGCGCTCCGGCTCGGCCTTCACGGCCGAGATCGGCTCGATGCGGATGCGCGAGGAGGTCGACGCGCTGCGCGTCATGGGCCTCGACCCGATCGAGATCCTGATCGTCCCGCGGATCATCGCCCTGATGGTGGCGCTGCCGATGCTGGCCTTCCTGGCCGACCTCGCGGCGCTCGCCGGCGGCGCGCTGACCTCCTGGCTCTATGGCGGGCTCTCGCTCGAGGCCTTCGCGTTCCGGCTCCAGAACGCGATCGGGCTGCGCCACGTCCTGATCGGCCTCATCAAGGCGCCGTTCATGGCGCTGATCATCGGAATCATCGCCTCGGTGGAGGGGTTCCTGGTCGAGGGCTCGGCCGAATCGCTCGGCCGCCACGTCACCGCCTCAGTCGTCAAGTCTATCTTCATGGTCATCGTCCTCGATGGACTCTTCGCGGTGTTCTTCGCGGCCATCGATTTCTGAGCGAGGCGAGCCTTTCCCTTGCACCATCCCTCCACAGCCCCGTCGGCCGCTCCCGGCCGCTTGCCCGGCGCGCACGATCCGCTGATCCGCGTGCGCGACCTCGTGGTCGCGTTCGGCGAGCGGACCGTGCTGAAGGGGCTCAACCTCGACATCCGCCGCGGCGAGATCCTCGGCTTCGTCGGGCCCTCCGGCCAGGGCAAGTCCGTGCTCACCCGCACCCTGCTGGGTCTCGTGCCGAAGCGCTCGGGCACGATCGAGGTCTTCGGCGAGGACGTCGACCGCCTGACCCTCGCCCAGCGCCGGGTGATCGAGCGACGCTGGGGCGTGCTGTTCCAGCAGGGCGCGCTGTTCTCGGCACTCACCGTCAAGCAGAACATCCAGGTGCCGATGCGCGAGCACCTGAAGCTGTCCGAGCGCCTGCTCGACGAGTTCGCCCGGCTCAAGATCGAGATGGTCGGCCTGAAGCCGGATGCCGCTGACAAGCTGCCCTCCGAGCTCTCGGGCGGCATGATCAAGCGCGCGGCGCTCGCCCGGGCGCTCGCCCTCGACCCCGAGGTGCTCTTCCTCGACGAGCCGACCTCCGGCCTCGACCCGATCGGCGCCGGCGAGTTCGACGAGCTGGTGGCGACGCTGCAGCGCACGCTCGGGCTCACCGTGTTCATGGTGACCCACGACCTCGACAGCCTCTACACCGCCTGCGACCGCATCGCGGCGCTCGGCGACGGCCAGATCATCGCCGAGGGGCCGATCGACGCGATGCTCGCCTCCGACCATCCCTGGCTGCGCTCCTACTTCCACGGCAAGCGCGCCCGGTCGATCGTGACGCAGGACGCCCCGTCATCCCGAGGAATCGTGGAGGGCGTCGCCTGATGTGCGCTGCCGCACCCGCCCGCCGGCAGGGCCCGCTTAAGCTTCCTGAATTAGGCTGCGCCGGGATGCTGACCTTAGGGCATCCGGTTCCCGGGCTCGCGGTCCGGCCCCGGCCGGCCGCTCCCCCTGCCCCGCACGCGCATGGAAACCGTTAAGGCATGGAAACCCGCGCCAACAACGTCCTGATCGGCGCCTTCACGCTGGCGGTGATCGCGCTCGGCTTCGCCTTCGCGTTCTGGCTGCGCGGGTCCTCGTCGAACCAGGCCCGGATGCCGGTGCGCATCGTGTTCTCGGGCGGCGTCGGGGGCTTGGCCAAGGGGGCGGTCGTCACCTTCAATGGCATTCGGGTCGGCGAGGCGACCGACGTGCGGCTGTTGCCGCAGGACCCGCGCCGGGTGACGGCGATCGTCGAGGTCAACCGCGGCACGCCCCTGCGCGTCGACACCCGCGCGCGCCTCGACATGACCATGCTGACCGGCGTCGCCTCGATCGCCCTCGTCGGCGGCAGCGCCGACGCGCCGCAGCTGGCGCCGACCAAGGACGACCCGGTCCCGACGATCTACGCCGACGCCTCCGACATCCAGGACCTGATGGCGGCCGCCCGCACCATCGCGCAGCGCGCCGACGACATGCTCCAGCGCCTCGACCGGGTGGTCGCCGGCAACGAGGGCGCGATCAACCGGACGCTCGCCAACGTCGAGCGGTTCTCGAAGACGCTGGGCGACAGCGCGCCGGCCCTCGACGCGCTGACGAAGGCGGTGGACGGGCGCAAGCTCGCCAGCCTCATCGACAACGTCGACCGGTTCTCGACCGCGCTGGCCGCCGCCTCGCCGGACGTGCAGGCCGGGGTGCACGACGCCCGCACGCTCGCCGGCAAGCTCAACGCCTCCGCCGACCGGCTCGACGCGGTGCTGAAGGGCGCCGAGGGCTTCCTCGGCTCGGCCTCGGGGGATGCCGGCAAGAGCACCTTCGCGGAGGTCCGCGACGCCGCGGTCTCGATCCGCGATGCGGGCCGCGCCTTCCGCACCATGTCGGAGAACCTCGACAAGCGCACCGCCACCCTGACCCAGAGCGTCAGCCGCCTCAGCGGCGCCGGGCGGCGCGAGGTGCAGTCGCTCTCGACCGACGGCCAGCGCACCCTCAACACCCTCAACAACGCCGTGCGCAACATCGAGCGCGACCCGTCCCAGGTGATCTTCGGCGGCAAGCCGACGTTGCCGGAATACAACGGTCGCTGACCATGTTGCCGTGCAGCATCGCGGGCATTGCACCCGCGCGCGGGCCCGCGCGTTGTCCGGGCATGTTCGGTCACGCTTCCGGGCCGGTCCCGGCCCACCCCGTCCACGGTCCCTCCGCCGCCATGACGATCACGGCCTCCCCGGTCTCCCGCCGCGCCCGCCGGTCCGGCCCGGTCCTCGCCGCCCTCTTGGCGCTCGCCGTCGGGGCCTGCGGCAGCGGCGCGGTGCCGACGACCTTCGACCTCACCGCCCTCCCGGGCGCGGCCCGCAGCGGCGCTGCGCGGCGCTCGATCGTGGTGGCCGAGCCGGTCGGGCTCCAGCCCTTCGAGGCCGACCGCATCATCGTGCGCGAGGCCGGCGGCTCGCTGTCGTTCCTCGGCGGCGGCCAGTGGGCCGATCGCCTGCCCCGCCTGATGCAGGCCCGCCTGGTCCAGAGCCTGGAGAATACCGGCCGCCTGCGCTCGGTGAGCCGGCCGGGCGACAAGGTGGTGGCCGACACGATCCTGGTGACCGAGATCCGCGCCTTCGACATC
Source organism: Methylobacterium sp. ap11 (assembly GCF_900110515.1). NCBI lineage: Bacteria > Pseudomonadati > Pseudomonadota > Alphaproteobacteria > Hyphomicrobiales > Methylobacteriaceae > Methylobacterium > Methylobacterium sp. ap11. The sequence goes on from NZ_FOEB01000043.1 coordinate 12,656, forward strand.
GCGGCGGGCTCGCGCGAGGCGGTGGTCGACATCTCGGCGAAGCTCGTCGCCGATGCCACCGGCAAGGTGGTGGCCGCCCGGATCTTCCAGGCCCGCGTGCCCGTCGCCGAGGTCAATGCCGGCGTCGCGGCGAACGGGCTCGACCGGGCGCTCTCGACCGTTCTCGCCGACATCGTGCGGTGGGTCGGCACGGCGTCCTGATAAGGAAGTCCGAAAAGGCTATGAAGTCCGGACGAGGGCTTTTGGATCTCGTCTCGCCGATCGACGCGGCGCTCGAGCGCCAACGACATCCGCATCGCGAAGCTATCATCCGGACTTCGTAGGATACCCCGCCGGCCGGCGCCTCAGGCCGAGGAAGGCGCCGCTGCCCGCGCCAGACGGGCGGCGACGCACAGGGCGAGGCCGGCGACGACGAGGCCGGCCAGGACGTCCACCAGGTAGTGGCCGCCGATCACCGGCGTCGCGACGACCATCGCGAGATTGACCGTCAGCGCCGGCCACCGCAGCACCGGCACGCCCCAGAAGCCCCAGGCGAGCAGTGCCGCGGCGGCGGCGTGGAAGCTCGGGAAGGTGACGATGCCGCCCAGCGTGTCGCCGGTGAGGGCCGAGAGCGTGCCGGCCCGGGCGGGGGCCAGGATATCGACGTGGTGCCAAGCCGCGGTGACCAGCACGTGGGTGTCGGCCCGAGCGACGCCGAAATGCAGGTAGCCCCCGAGGGCCGGCATGAGCGGGAAGACCGCGACGGTGGCGGCGAGCGTCAGGACCCAGGCGAGGCAGAAGGCTTGGGCCCGGGCCACGCGTCCAACAACGAGCAGCGCCGCGACCAGGATCGTGAGTTGCAACAGCAGGCTCATATAAACGTGGCTCAGGACCTCCAGGAGGAGCGGCCAGCCCCGAGCAACCGCGATCACGTGCGCCCAGTCAAAACCGAAGAGCGCCATGTCGAGGGCGAGCAGGTCTTCATCCCGATACGGAAGGTTCGTACTGGCGGCGACCACGCTCAACAGGGGCGCGAGCAGCCCGACGAGCAGGAGTTGCGACGCAACCTCGGCACCCGAGCCGAGCCGCTCCCAGCCTCGGATGCGCAGGGCAGCACCGCAGGCCCCGAGGGCGGCGAGCTGAACCAGTGCGCTGGCGAGGATGTAGTCGGCGATCCGGTAGCCGCCCACCGACACCGCGGCGAGGAGGAGGCCGCCCGCCGCTGCGACGATGCTCCAGCAGACCAGGGCGGGCCCACCGAGAACAGCGCCCGATCGTCTCGCGATCGGACGGGCCTCGAGGTCGTCGATCGGGCCCCGAAGCGCCGGGCGAGGCTCCGACCTCGCGTCGAGGATCGGTCGGTCGCTCGTCGGCGGAGGGATGTGGGGAACGGCGAGAACGGGCGGCATGGAAGTTCCCCTGCGTCGTGCAGGTCTCCCATCCCATCCGATAACGTTCCGTGTACTTTTGTTTGTGAGTTCAACCGGCGGTTAGCGCGGTCATTCCATCACCGCCGCCTTCATGATGACCACCATCATGGCGCGCCCGGTCGTCTCGCTGACGCAGCGCACGGTGTGGGGCCGGTCGCAGCGGTAGCGCAGGGTCTCGCCGGCCCGGGCGCGCTGGACCGCGCCGGCCACGTCGACCTCGAACTCACCCTCGATGACCGAGAGGGATTCCACCGACCCGCGCTGGTGGGCATCCGAATCGAGCACGCCGCCCGGATCGGCCGAGAGGTCGTACCATTGCAGCCACTCGACGGTCTTGATCCAGCCGACGATCGCGAGCCGCATCCGGCCGTCGTCGGAGACGAGGATCGGCGTGTCGGCCCGGGAGGACTTCTCGATGAAAGGCTCCTCGTCGCCGGTGGCGAGCACCCGCTCGATCGAGACGTCGAGGGCCTGGCTCAGGCGCCAGATCGTCGCCAGCGTCGGATTGGTCTCGTTGCGTTCGATCTGGCTGATGATCGACTTGGCGACGCCGGATTGCTCGGCGAGTTCCGACAGCGACAGGTTGTAGGCCTTGCGCAGCCGCTGGATGGTTTTTCCGAGCTGACCCGACAGCACCTGCGCCCCGGTCAACAGGTCCTTGGTGCGCTCCCGCCCCCGCTCGACGCCCATCGCCTGCCCCCGAACCCCGCTGGATCACCGCCGGGCGTTCCGCATACCGAACGCCCGTACGCTCCATCAAACGCAATCGCCGGGAGCGCGCAAGGGTCCATCGGGCCGCGCGGGGTGTTTCTTACGGGACGAGCGTCAGTTCCACCACGCATGGAAGTGGTGGACCGGGCCGTTGCCGTGGCCGATGCGCAACTGGCCGGACGCCGCGAGCGCCGCACTCAAATACGCCTTGGCGGCGCGGGCGGCCTCCGGCAGCGTCAGGCCGCGGGCGAGCCCGGCGGCGAGCGCCGCCGACAGGGTGCAGCCGGTGCCGTGGGTGTTGCGGGTCTCGATCCTGGGTCCGGCGAGCCGCAGCACCGCCTCGCCCGGTCCGACCAGGAGATCGACGCTCTCGGCGCCGGTGCCGTGGCCGCCCTTCATCAGCACGGCGCGCGGCCCGAGCGCCAGGAGACGCCGCCCCTGGTCGAGCATCGCGGCCTCCGTCTCCGCGATCCCCTCCCCCAGGAGCACGGCGGCTTCGGGCAGGTTCGGGGTCAGCACCGCGGCGTGGGGCACGAGCTTGGCCCGCAACGCCGAGACGGCGTCGTCGGCGAGGAGCCGGTCGCCGCTTGTCGCCACCATCACGGGGTCGAGCACCAGGGGCAGGCCGGCGGCGTGGCGGGCGAGCCCCTCGGCCACCGCCGCGATCGTCGGGCTGCGAGACAGCATGCCGATCTTCAGCGCCTTCACGTCGAGGTCGGTGAAGACGCTCTCGATCTGGCGCGCCACGAATTCCGGTTCGACGTCGTGGATCGCCTGGACGCCGCGGGTGTTCTGGGCGGTGAGCGCGGTGATCACGCTGGCGCCGTAGACGCCGAGCGCCGAGAAGGTCTTGAGGTCGGCCTGGATGCCGGCGCCGCCGCCGGAATCCGAACCCGCGATCGTGACGGCGATCATGCTCTCCCTCCGATCGTGCCGAAGATCGACCAAGGTCCGATCATGCCGCCCCCCGGGCCGCCAGGGCGCCATCGACGACCGCGCGCAGGTCGCGGGCCCGCGCCTCGACGTCCTGGCCGGTGCCGAACAGGGCCGAGATCAGCGCGATCCCGTCGGCGCCCGCCCCGATCGTCGCGGCGGCGTTGCCGCGGTCGATGCCCGCGATCGCTCCGACCGGAAGGGTGGCGCCGCGGGCGAGCCGCGCCCGGAAGACGATGCGGTTGAGCCCGTCGAGCCCGACCGGCGGGTCCGGATTGTCCTTGCTGGTGGTGGAGAAGACGCCGCCGATGCAGGCGTAGTCGACCGGCAGGCGATAGAGCTCGTCGGCCTGGGCGGCGTTCTTGACCGTCAGCCCGACGATCGCGCCCCGCGGCAGGAGGCGCCTGGCGTCGGCCGGATGCATGTCCTCCTGGCCGAGATGCACGCCCTCGGCGCCCGCGGCGAGCGCCAGGTCGACCCGGTCGTTGACGAGGAGCGGCACGCCGGTGCCCTCAAGCGCCGCATGGATCCGGCGCAGCCGCTCCACCGTTTCGCGGGCATTGGCGATGGTTTTTTCGCGGTATTGCAGCAGGGTGCAGCCCCCGGCCGCGGCCTCGGCCGCCATCCGGGCGAGGTGCCCGGCGTCGCCCCCGCACACCCCGACATCGAGGAGGCCGTAGAGCCGCAGGTCCACCGGCACCGTCTCGGCCGCAGGGGCCGTCGGGCCGGCGCTCACGGGCGGGTTCCCGCGCAGGGCTGACGGTGGCGTGCGGGCATGGCGGGCGTTCCTACTCGGGAGAGGGCCGTGGCGTCGTGTCTCCCGGAGTAAGGGCGTGCGAGCGCGGGCGTCAACGGGCACCCGGCCGACCGGGCACTCAGCCGGCCCGGGCCCCGCCCGCCGCGGCCTCGCGGGCCCGCTCGACCACGAGGCGCCGCTCGCGCCACACCACGAACACGCCGGCCGCCGCCACGATGCCGCCGCCGAGCGCGATCGAGGCGGTGGGCAGCTGGCCGAACACGAACCAGCCGATCAGCACCGACCACAGCATCGTGGTGTACTCGAACGGCGCCACCAGCGAGGCGTCGCCGTGGCGGTAGCTCTCGGTGAGCAGGATCTGGCCGATGCCGCCGAGCACCCCGACGACGACGAACAGCGCGAGGTCGGTCCAGCCCGGCATCTTCCAGCCGAGCACGACCGTCGACAGGCCGAGCAGCGAGGTGAACAGGAAGAAGTACAGCACGATGGCGCCGGTGCGCTCGGTGCCGGTGAGCTTGCGCACCTGGATCGTCGCCGCCGCCGAGCAGGCCGCCGCCAGGATCGCGAACAGCGCGCCGGTGGTGCCGCCCCCTCCCGCGCCGCCGAATTCGAGGTGGGGCGCCAGCGTGATCAGCACGCCGAGGAAGCCGACGCTGACGCCGGCCCAGCGATAGCCCTGGACCCGCTCGCGCAGCACGATCGCCGCCAGCACCACCACGAGGAGCGGCGAGGCGTAGCCGATCGCCACCGCGTCGGAGAGCGGCAGGAAGGACAGGCCGGCAAAGCCCGCGAACATGCCGCAGGCGCCGATGATGCTGCGCAGCATGTGCCCCTTGAGGTTCTGCGTGCGCACCGCCTCGATCACGCCGCCCTGCCAGCGCAGCCACACCAGCAGCGGCGCGATGGCGATGAAGGAGCGGAAGAACACGATCTCGCCGGTCGGGAACCGGTCCGCCAGGGTCTTCACGCCGGCGGACATCAGCGTGAAGGCGAGCGCCGACAGGACCTTGAGACCGATGCCGAGATAGGGCCGGGCGGCGTCGCGCCCCGACGCGCCAGCTCCGGTGACCGACCGGCCGGGGACGACGAGGGGGGCTGCCATGGGCGGGGCGCTTTTCTGGGCGGAGCGGGAGGAGGCGCGACCGCGGACACCGCGGCGGGGCGTCCTGTCAGAACCACGAATCGGCACGGCCGAGGTAGAGGCCTCCTCGAGCGGCTGACCTGCGCGATCCGCATGGTCGCCTTTAAGTCTCCGCAAACGAATCTCGGTCTGCCTCCCCGGCCGAGGTTCGGCGATCCGCCCTCGCGTCATCAAAGTGATACGCGAATGGGGTTTGGCTGGCGCGAGATGCCGCCAAGGAGAGTGCACGTGGCCGAGGACGCCGACGCGCTTCGCGTGCGAACCCTGTTCCTCTCGGACATCCACCTCGGAACGAAGGGATGTCAGGCCGAGCTACTGCTCGACTTCATGCGGGAAGTAGACGCCGACGAGATCTACCTGGTCGGCGACATCGTCGACGGCTGGAAGCTGCGCTCCGGCTGGTACTGGCCGCAATCGCACAACGACGTCGTGCAGAAGCTGCTGCGGAAGGTGCGAAAAGGGTCTCGCCTCGTCTACGTGCCGGGCAACCACGACGAGTTCCTGCGCGACTTCCTCGACATGCATTTCGGCGGCATCGAGATCCAGGACCAGGTCCTGCACGAGGCGGCGGACGGCAAGCGCTACCTCGTCATCCACGGCGACCAGTTCGACCTCGTGGTGCGCCACGCCCGCTGGCTCGCGCTGCTGGGCGACGGCGCCTACACGGCGGCGCTCTTCGTCAACACCCACCTCAACTGGGTACGCCGCCGCCTCGGCCTGACCTACTGGTCGCTGTCGGCCTGGGCCAAGCTGAAGGTGAAGAACGCCGTCAACTTCATCGGTCGGTTCGAGGAATTCCTGATCGCCGAGGCCCGCCGGGCCGACGCCAACGGGGTGATCTGCGGCCACATCCACCACGCGGCGAGCCGCATGGTCGGCGACATGCACTACCTCAACACCGGCGACTGGGTGGAATCCTGCACGGCGGTGGTCGAGCATTACGACGGCACCATGGAGGTGATCCGCTTCGCCGACTGGAAGCGCGCCAGCGCCGAGGCGCCGGTGCCGCTGACCTCCCGCAGCCGCCCGCTCGCCCCGGTCGAGGAACTGGCGCCCGCAGCCCGCTCCATGCCGGACCACCCGATCGTGAACGCCCGGGCCGTCGCGTGAGGCTCCTCGTCGCGACCGATGCCTGGCATCCCCAGGTCAACGGCGTCGTCCGCTCCCTCGAGCACATGGTCGCGGCGGGCCGCCGGCGCGGCCACGACCCGGTGATGCTGACGCCGCTCGACTTCGCCAGCATGCCGCTGCCGGGCTATGCCGAGATCCGGCTGTCGCTGGTCACCGCCCGCGGCGTCGCCCGGCGGTTCCCGGCCCTGGCGCCCAGCCACGTCCACATCGCCACCGAGGGGCCGATCGGGCTCGCGACCCGCCGGGTCTGCCTGGCGCAGGGCCGGCCCTTCACCACGAGCTACCACACCCGCTTTCCCGAATACCTCGCCGCCCGCCTGCCGGTGCCGGAGCGCTGGAGCTACGCCTGGCTGCGCCGCTTCCACGGCGCGGCGAGCGGCACGATGGTGAGCACGCCCTCGCTCGAGCGCGACCTGTCGGGGCGCGGCTTCACCCGGCTGATGCGCTGGACCCGCGGCGTCGACACCGAGCTCTTCCGCCCCCGGGACGGCGAGGCGGCGCCGGACGCGCTCGCCGGCCTGCCCCGCCCGTTCTTCCTGTTCGTCGGGCGGCTCGCGGTGGAGAAGAACGTCGAGGCGTTCCTGCGCCTCGACCTGCCCGGCACCAAGCTCGTCGTCGGCGACGGGCCCGACCGCGCCCGGCTCGCCGCCGTCGATCGCACCGCCCGCTTCCTCGGCACGCTCACCGGCGAGGCCCTGGCCCGGGTCTACGCGGCCTCCGACGTCTTCGTCTTCCCGAGCCTCACCGACACCTTCGGCATCGTGCTGCTGGAAGCCCTGGCGAGCGGCCTGCCGGTCGCCGCCTATCCCGTCACCGGCCCTCTCGACGTGATCGGCGGAACGAGCGTCGGGATCCTCGACCACGACCTCGGCGTGGCGGCCCGTTCGGCCTTGGCGATCCCCCGCGAGGCCTGCCGCCGGGAAGCCCTGCGCTATACCTGGGAGGCGAGCGCCGACCAGTTCTACGGCAACATCGAGGCCGCCCACGCCGAGGGCGCGACGACGCGGCGACGCCGGCGCATCGGATTGCCGCTGCCGGGCGAGGCGCCCGCTTCCCTGCCGCGGGTCGGCGAGGGCTGACCAGCCCGTTTCCGAGGCGACCGGACTCCGGTCGCCTCACGCGAACAGGTCGACGACCTGAAACCCCCTCCCCGCCAGCCGCTCGCTCAGGACCCGCCGGTGGCACCGCTCCGGGTCGCGCTCGAAGCAGAGCAGGCAGGTCGGCCCGGCCTCGGCCAAGGCCGCCAGTTCGTCGAGGGCGGCCTGGCCCGTGCCGGTCTCCAGCACCTCCTCGCAGTAGATCCGGCGCATCAGCGCGGCGTCGTGGGCGCGGGCGGCCTCGCGGCCGGCCTTCGGCGTGCCGAGGCTGCGCAGGTGCCGGTATCCGATTCCGGCCTCGGTGAGGCCGGCGGCGAGCGCGCTCTTCGAGAAGCCGCGCTTGCGCGAGGCCGCCACCGCCCGCACGTCGGCGAGCGTCGCCACCCCGGCATCGCGCAGGGCCGCGGCGAAACGCTCGGTATCGGCGCCTTCGTACCCGATGGTAAACAGAACCTTGTCCATGGCGGCGTCTCGACAAATGTCAGTTTCTGCCGGGGCTTATGCCCGACGGTGAAGGCCGCGACGCGCCGTGGCCTAGGCCTATGTGGCGTTGGCGCCACGAGTTTCGAAATTCCGTCCCAATTCCGTCAAGCTTCCATTAACCGGCCCCACCGCATCGAATATCCATAGTGTTCAGCGTGAAGTCAGGCCGCGCCCCGATGCCGATGGAGTCGACGATCCCCTCCGCCACGTGGTCCTCCGCCCTGTCGCGCGGCGTCTTGTGGAGCCGGCGCGCGCTCGCGGCGGCGAGCCTCGCGACGCTGGCCGCCTGCGCCGGCGGCGGTGCCGATTTCTACCCGACCAAGGGTGACGCAAAGCCCCATCCCGGTGTCGCCAAGGCGAAGCTGCACCCGATCCAGGGCATCGACGTCTCGAAGTGGCAGGGCCCGATCGACTGGACCTCGGTGAAGGGCGCCGGCACCCAGTTCGCCTACATCAAGGCGACCGAGGGCGGCGACCACATCGACGATCGCTTCCGCGAGAATTGGGACGGGGCCGGCCGGGCCGGCGTGCCGCGGGGTGCCTACCATTTCGTGTTCTGGTGCCGCTCGGCCAAGGACCAGATGGACTGGTTCAAGCGCAACGTCCCGAACGACCCGACCGCCCTCCCCCCGGTCCTCGACGTCGAGTGGAACGGCCATTCGCAGCTCTGCCCTAAGAAGCTGCCCAAGGCCCAGGCACTCGCCATGACCGAGTACATGCTGCGGGAGATGGAGGCCTATACCGGCAAGCGGCCGATCATCTACACCGACATCACCTTCCACAAGGACGTGCTGGAGGGCGAGCTGCCGGATTATCCGCACTGGGTCCGCTCCACCGCGGCCGAGCCGGAGCAGCGCTACGCCAACCGCGACTGGATGCTGTGGCAGTTCACCTCGACCGGCCGGGTGCCGGGCGTGCGCGGCGACGTCGACCGCAACGCCTTCTACGGCACCAAGGCCGAATGGGCCTCGTTCCTCGCCACCGACTGCGACCCGCGCAACCACCGCCGGCTCTCGGCCGCGGGGCTGTGCACCGATAAGTGATCGCACCCTGACGAAGGCAACAAAGCCCGGTCCGCGACGAGCGGCCGGGCTTCTTCATTGGAGTCGATGAGTTCTCGCAAGCACACCTGAAGCCCTCGATGTCATCCCGGGGCTCGGCGCAGCCGAGCACCCGGGATCCATGACTGCTGAAGCTGAAGGAAGAGGCGGATTGCGTCCCGCTTCATCTTGAACCGTCAGCGTTCATGGATCCCGGGTTCCGCTGCGCGGCCCCGGGATGACGCGGAGGTGGGCAGGTCCGGGGTTTGTTCGACGAGCGAGACGATGTCGAACAAACCCTCGCCGACTCAGCCGTTGCGGAACGTGTAGCTGTAGCCGTTCAGCGCCGGCGCGCCGCCGAGATGGGCGTAGAGCACCTTCGAGCCCTTGGGGAAGAAGCCCTTCTGCACGAGGTCGATCATGCCCTGCATCGACTTGCCCTCGTAGACCGGGTCGGTGATCATCGCCTCGAGGCGGGCGGCGAGGCGGATCGCCTCGACGGTCTCCTTCGAGGGCACGCCGTAGACCGGATAGGCGTAGTCCTCCTTGATCACCACGTCGTCGGCGACGATCTCGCCGGCCCCGACCAGAGCCGCGGTGTTGCGGGCGATCTCCAGCACCTGCGCCTTGGTCTGGGCCGGGGTGCAGGAGGCGTCGATGCCGATGACGTTGCGGGCGCGGCCGTCGGCCGAGAAGCCGACCAGCATGCCGGCATGGGTCGAGCCGGTGACGGTGCAGACCACGATGTAGTCGAAGTGGAGGCCCATCTCGGCCTCCTGCCGGCGCACCTCCTCGGCGAAGCCGACATAGCCGAGGCCGCCGAACTTGTGCACCGAGGCGCCGGCGGGAATCGCGTAGGGCTTGCCGCCCTTGGCCTTCACGTCCTCGATCGCCTGCTTCCAGCTGTCGCGGATGCCGATGTCGAAGCCGTCATCCACGAGCTGCGACTCGGCGCCCATGATCCGCGTCAGCATGATGTTGCCGACCCGGTCGTAGACCGCGTCCTCGTGCGGCACCCAGGCTTCCTGGATCACCCGGCACTTCATGCCGATCTTGGCCGCCACCGCCGCCACCATGCGGGTGTGGTTCGACTGCACGCCGCCGATTGACACCAGCGTGTCGGCGCCCGAGGCGATCGCGTCCGGCACGATGTATTCGAGCTTGCGCAGCTTGTTGCCACCATAGGCGAGGCCCGAGTTGCAGTCCTCGCGCTTGGCGTAGATCTGCACGTCGCCGCCCAGATGCGCGGTCAGGCGCGGCAGGTGCTCGATCGGGGTCGGCCCGAAGGTCAGGGGGTAGCGCTCGAACTGCGACAGCATCGAAGGAATCATCGCCGGGGTCCTGTGTGGAAGCCTCTTTCATTCTAGCCGCGATCGTGTGAAAGGTGCTCTCGAACTTGCCCGCCTTTGCGCAACGATGAGAGGCGAAGGCTTCACCTCGTGCTAGAGACGTTCATGCAGAAGCGATAAGGCGGAAGGATCTTTCATGGCGGACGGCCTCGACCGCATCGACCTGAAAATTCTCCGGCTCCTTCAAGAGGATGGCCGCATCGGAAACGCCGAGCTGGCCAAGCGCGTGAACACCAGCCCGGCGACCTGCCATCGCCGCACCCAGCGCCTGTTCGACGACGGCTACCTGCGCGGTGTTCGCGCCGTGGTGGCGCCCGAGAAGGTCGGGCGCGGCTCGCTGGTCCTCGTAGGCGTGGTCCTCGACCGCTCGACGCCCGAGAGTTTCTCCGCCTTCGAGGCGGCGGCGCTCGCCATGCCGACGGTGCTCGACTGCCACCTCGTCGCCGGCGATTTCGACTATTTCCTCAAGATCCGCGTCTCCGACATGGCCGACTTCAACCGGCTGCACAGCGAGACCCTGATCGCCCTGCCCGGCGTGCGCCAGACCCGGACCTTCTTCGTCATGAAGGAGGTGGTCGACAACGCGCCGTTAAATTTGTAAATCGCATTAAATAAAAATCAGCGAGAAAATGCCATAATATATTAGGTCATTTATTTTGAACGTCGTGATTTTCGTACCAAAATAGCAGCCTCCAATGCATTGTAAACAGAGATAAATCGGGAGGCTCAGTCAAATTCAGTCTGCCTGTCTGCTTTCATCGTAAATAGCTTGAATGCATCAATCTTTGATTTCCCATTAATTCTAAAATGTCCTATTATTGATTCGATATCAACAGAATACTTATCAAATATTTGTTGTTGTGATTTCCAATATTTACTATAATTTTATCTGAAAATAACCCTTCGATCGCATAGCCAAATCTCATTTATACAAAATCTATGTTGCTTTCATTGGGAATCTACTTGTTCTGATAATATCTTTGAAGGATTTTTTTTGACTCGACGCCCGCTTCGTCCGAGTCAAAAAGCGTCACATAGATGCTTTCGCGTCTTATATGATCGTAAGTAGCCTGAAAAAAGACTGTAATGCGCGGACTCCGCCGTAATCAGCAATTGCGGACTTCCTAAGATTAGGCCAGGCATGCTCGTTTTTCGCAATATTTGAATTATATTTGGTCAAAAACACTCTATATACTGCCTATCTGTTGGCACTTCAACAGCAATGGCGCGCTCCGTAAGTTGAAAATAGTCAGAAAATCTGTAATTACTCACGGGGTTCGGCGCGGTGCACGAGCCGCCTGACCTTGTCGAGGACGAGGTGAACTCGGGAAGCGATCAGGCGCGGATGGTCTTGAGGAGGGTGGCGAAGGTGTCGGCACCCGTGAGGCGAGCGGTGTCGACGACCGTGCGCACGTCCGCCTCGCCTGCGGCCGCCCACATGGCCCGATAGCCGTTCGTCACTTTCCGCTGCACCACCGCCGGGCGCAGAGCGCGCTCGCACCCGT